>DBDP01000105.1:0-187 GCA_002293625.1 Clostridiales bacterium UBA929
GGTTGTAGGGGCGGGGTTTTCCCGTCCGTTCACGACAACGGGCGCGTCCGGCGCATTCGGTAACGGCGCGGCGGACGGTTCGGCGATTTGCGGCGTCGCGGATTGTTGCGCGGTTGGCGGTTGTTGTATTTGTTGCGGTTGCGTCGTTGGTTGCGGTTGGTTCGTAGGGGCGGGCGTCCCCGCCCGC
>DBDP01000105.1:326-2328 GCA_002293625.1 Clostridiales bacterium UBA929
CGCCCGTTGACAATCGGTTCGGCGATTTGCGGCGGGTTTGTAGGGGCGGGGTTATCCCGCCCGTTCACGACAACGGGCATATCGATTAACGGATGGTCGAGGGCGACCGTCCCTACGGATGGTTGCGTTGTTGGTTGGTCTGTTTGGGCGGGCATCTCCGCCCGCCCAAACATATTGTCCGGCAATACGTCCAGCAGTTTTTGCAACAATGCGCCCAGCTGCCCCTGCGGCTGATTCAGCGCATGGTACTGGGCGATGTTTTCTTTCGTAATCGGGATTCGGTGCCGCGCCATAAACACCGCCTGTTCCGGCTCCAATGTCGGATACGCGGCGGCGGCTCGTGTCAGGACAGTGAACTGTTTCGGCGTGAACGGCGTGTGCTGGCGCAGAACCTCGCGCGCAAGCGCCGTCGTCAGGTCATTTTTCGGGGCTTTCATCGCACGGAGGAATGTATCAACCGACGACGCGCCCTCTCCGGCGATCTCCACCATCGGCATACCGTCCCGCACCGACGTAACCGATAGCGTCATGCGTTGCCCCGGCACAAGGGGGCGCTCGGTCATCAGTTCGGCGAGGATGCGCTGCCCGTTCGGCATCCGCAGCGACACCGTGCCGTCCGGTTTGGCGTCCAGCACCTCCGCGGAGAAGGTGTCTCCCTCCTCCAGCACCAGCGGCTCGCCGTTCGCGTCACGCTGCGCCGTTTGCGCCTGCAACTGCGCGAGCTGCGCCGCCCAGTTCGTTCCTACATTCATGAAGCCTCGCCTCCGGGGTCAAAACCGCAGCATTTTTTATATTTCTTGCCGCTGCCGCAGGGGCAGGGATCGTTGCGCCCTACCTTCGCGGCGGCGGTCTTGCGTACCGGCTGCTTCTTCTGCGGTTCCGCGCCGCCCGCGTGCTCTATCATCTTTCCGCCCGCTACATGGATGCGTTTCGGCGCCTCTTTCCTGACCTGCACGCGGAGCAGATAGGTAACGGTGTTGTCGCGGATCCGCGCGACCATGTCTTCAAACATGGCAAACCCTTCGCGTTTGTACTCCACAATCGGGTCGCTCTGCGCGAAGGAGCGCAGGGATATACCCTGCCGCAGCTCCATCATCGCGTCGATGTGATCCATCCACTGGGTATCGACCATCCGCAGCAAAGCCACACGCTCGACTTCCCGCATCAGCTTCTCGCCGAACTGGGCTTCCTTCGCGGCGTAGACCGCTTGCGCTTTTTCGCGCAGACGCTCGGTGATGTCGTCCGGCGTCAGACCTTCCAGCTCCTCCCTCGTCAGGCGCATCTCCCCGGGCGCGAGAATCAGATTTTCCATCGACAGCGCGATTTCCTCCATCTGCGGAGGCTCGATATATTTCTCCGTCCCGGCAATCCGCCGCACCGCGTCCTCGACGAACTCTCCGAGCATCGTTTGCACATTATCGCGGATATCCGCGCCGTCCAGCACCTGCCTGCGCTGACCGTAGATGACATTGCGCTGTACGTTCATCACGTCGTCGTACTCCAAGACATGCTTGCGCGACTGGAAGTTGCGGGATTCCATGCGCTTCTGCGCGGTTTCGATGGCGTTAGAGAGCATTTTGTTCTCAATGGGCGTGTCGTCGTTCATCCCCAGCGTGTCGAGCAAACCTTGAATACGCGATGCGCCGAACAGGCGGAGCAGATCGTCCTCCATCGAGATGAAGAAGCGGGACGCGCCGGGGTCGCCCTGACGCCCCGAACGCCCGCGCAGCTGGTTATCGATCCTGCGCGCCTCGTGGCGCTCGGTGCCGATGATGAACAAGCCGCCCGCGTCACATACCTTCACCGCTTCGGCGGCGATGTCGTCGCGGTAACGCTTCAGAGCCGTTGTATAATTATTCCGCGCGGACAGTATCTCATCGTTATCGGTTTCGGCGTAGCCGACCGCTTCCAAGATGATCTCCTCCGGCACGCCCGCTTTCCGTAAGTCGTTCCGCGCCAAAAACTCGGCGTTGCCGCCCAGTTTGATGTCGGTGCCGCGCCC
>DBDP01000105.1:2333-2510 GCA_002293625.1 Clostridiales bacterium UBA929
CGCGACGATCTCGGCTTCTTTTTCATGGTGCTTCGCGTTCAGGACATTGTGCGGGATGCCCTCTTTTTTCAAGAGCGCGCTTAACAATTCGCTTTTCTCAATCGAAACGGTGCCGACCAGCACCGGCTGCTGTTTTTGGTAGCATTCCTTCACCTGACCGATCACGGCGCGGAACTT
>DBDP01000151.1:0-2322 GCA_002293625.1 Clostridiales bacterium UBA929
AGTTTATAGAGGTGCCCTTAATTTCACGCAGATCGGAGGTGACCAGACATGGCAGATGATTTTGGCCTACGCATAGGCATAGAGGGCGAATCCCAATTCAAAAACGCGCTCCGCGACATCAACCAGACCTTTAAAGTCCTCGGCTCTGAGATGGCGCTGGTCACTTCGCAGTTTGACAAAAACGATAAATCCGTCAACTCGCTGACTTCCCGCAACACTGTGCTGAACAAAGAAATCGACCAGCAGAAAACCAAAATCGAAACCCTCCGCGCCGCTCTGCAAAATGCCGCCGACAGCTTCGGCGAGAATGACCGGCGCACACAAAACTGGCAAATCCAGCTCAACCGCGCCGAGGCCGAACTCAACAATATGGAGCGTGAGCTGGGCGAAAACGAGGACGCTCTCGATGACATGGGCAAAGAACTGGACAATGCCGGGGACAGCGCGGAGCAGTCGGGCGAGAAGTTTGAAAAGCTGGGCGGTATCCTCAAAGGGATCGGTGTGGCAATGGGCGCGGTGGTCGTAGCCGCAGGTGCCGCCGCCATCAAGCTGGGCAAAGACGTCGTTGCGCAATTCGGGGAACTGGAGCAGAACCTCGGCGGTTCTGAAGCGGTGTTCGGACAGTATGCCGATAATATGCAACGAATCGGCGAGGATGCCTACAGAAATATGGGCGTGTCGCAGTCGCAGTATTTAGCGACGGCCAACAGGATGGGTGCGCTGTTCCAAGGCTCCGGCTTGGATATGCAGAAGTCGGCAGACCTCACATCGAAGGCGATGCAACGGGCGGCGGACATGGCTTCCGTTATGGGTATTGATATGCAGACGGCGCTTGATTCGGTGTCCGGTGCCGCCAAGGGCAACTTTACCATGATGGATAACCTTGGTGTGGCCATGAACGCCACATCCATCCAAGCCTACGCCGCATCCAAAGGTTTGGACTTCGTGTGGGCGTCGGCTTCTCAGGCCGACAAAGCGGAAATGGCTATGCAGATGTTCTTTGAGAACACCGAGCAGTATGCCGGGAATTTTGCCCGCGAATCAACCGAAACCATCAGCGGTTCCATCGGTTTGATGAAGGCGGCAACCTCATCATTTGTCGCCGGTCTCGGCAACGCCAGCGCCGACATGAACAATTTGACGGCGAATATGGTCGACGCGTTCGGGGTGGTGGTGGCGAATATTGTGCCGGTGCTGGAGAATGTCGTGGCCGCGCTGCCCACGGCGGCGGGTGCGATTCTGTCGGCGGTTGGCGATCTGCTGCCCATGTTCATCAAAACGGTCACGGAATTGTTCACTCAGGTTTTGGAGACGATTTTGAAACTCCTGCCAAGGCTGATCCCGGCGGCGGTGAGCGCTGTCATGACCATCGTGGGGGCTTTGATCGACAACTTGCCGCTGTTAATCAACGCGGCGGTGGTGTTGGTGACAACGCTCGTGTCCGGCATCGCTTCGGCCTTGCCGACGTTGATTCCGGCGGCGGTTGAAGCGGTCATTACGATCGTGCAGGGGCTAATCGACAATTTGCCAATGATTCTGGACGCAGCGTTTCAACTGGTCACCGGTCTGACGGACGGCATATTGGCCGCCTTGCCTGTGCTGATTGACGCGCTACCCACGATTATTATGGCCATTGTGGACTTCGTAATCGGCTCCATTCCACAGATTATCGACGCAGGGATTCAACTGCTCACCTCGCTGGTGACGGCGCTGCCGACGATCATCAACTCCATCGTGGCGGCGATACCGAAAATTATCGACAATGTGATAAACGCCGTCATCGGCGCGATCCCTCAAATCGTCGACGCCGGGGTGAAGCTGCTGGTGTCGCTGATCAAAAACCTCCCGACCATCATAACGACTGTGGTCAAGGCAATTCCGCAGATTATCAGCGGTCTGGTCAGCGCTATCGTCGGGAACATCGACAAAATCATCATGGCCGGGGTGGAACTGCTCATTTCGCTGGTCAAGAATTTGCCGACCATTATTGTGGAAATCGTAAAAGCCATCCCGCAGATCATCACCGGCATCGTGGAGGCTCTCGGCTCCTTGGCGTGGAAGATCGTGGAGGCCGGGGCGAACCTGATCCGGGGACTGTGGGACGGCATCAAGAACATGGCAAACTGGCTGTGGGATAAGATTTCCGGATTTTTCTCCGGCATTTGGGACGGGATTCTGGGCTTTTTCGGTATCCGCTCTCCGTCCACGCTGTTTGCCGGTCTGGGCGAGAACATGGCGCTCGGTCTGGGGATCGGATTTGAGGATCAGATGAACAAGGTGGCGCGGGATATGCAAAACGCCATCCCGACCGATTTGGAGATG
>DBDP01000151.1:2348-5641 GCA_002293625.1 Clostridiales bacterium UBA929
ACCATTACGCAGCATATTTCCATCACTTCGCCCAAGGCGCTGAGTGAGAAAGAAGCCGCACGGGAGTTTCGGAATTTGAGCAGACGGCTGGCGCTGGGGGTGTAGGGGTTTTTGGGGATGAGTTAATGGACATATCGTGTTTCAGATAATGTCAAACATTTATTTGCCACATTACCCCTCAAATGTTTTTATTGATACAAGTGTACTGATTGCATTGAACAGTCTTAAGCAGTCAGCCTGTTCACCTATTTTACTTGATCGCCCATGAATAAGCCAATGACGATTAAGTTTATTTGGTTCTACTTCATCAAACTTACTTTTTTCAAATAAAACTCTTACAAACTCACCCATAGACAACCAACAAAGACTTTTAATTTTCTGCTTTTTTCTGGCAGCTTCATCAGCGTGATATTGGCAAATTCTTATCATTCTAACATCATTGAGACTATCGCCATATAGCGACAAGACACCTTCAAGAATCGGGGTAAGACCTGATAAGCAAATTGTGAACATTTTGGTTTTATATGCCGTAATACATTCATTAAAACCTTGTACATGAGCGGGGTTATTTAAAGAATTTTCTATATGCTTGACCATTTTTTCGAATACTTTTTCTTGATAGTACTCCGAAAAATATTTATCCACTTTCTCTTCATCATCAACAAATGGAACTATACTGCTAAAACTATATAGAGCCATAGATTGAGGAATTGTCCATCCATGTTTGGCCATTTTTATCAATGGTTCTTTATACTCTTCTTCAAGTGAAGCAGTAGCTGATGGCAAAGGTTCATGGGGGGCACCTTCTATTTTATGAAATGGGAGATCAAAATTATTGAGCATAATGTCGCAAGCTCTTTCTTTTATAATTTTCTTTCTTCGCGCGGCGGGAAATTTTTCTATTTTTTTCATTTCTATCTCAGCCGCTGATTTGCTATGAGCAGTATATATTTCACTAACTTCTTCGTGTGATATACCAAATTTTAATGCTGCGTTCTGAAACACTAACGCATCATGTTTTGAAGGATAATAACCTCCATCGTTTTTATGATATTCATCAAAAAGCGATTCACAATATTCGTAAATTGCGGAATCTTGAAGTGTTGCCATATGTGCACGCTCCCAAATTCATTTTTTATCAATCTGTCATATTATGTTATGATGTGTTTCTTTGAATGCTCCTCATTCTACCACACCTGCGCTTCAAAATCCAGCCCCAAAGGAGGATTTTCTGCCATGCGCCTGACCTACACAAACGCCACCGGCGAGTCGGTTACCCTGCGGCAGTTGAGGCCGCTGTTCCTCACAAAACTGGACGGCGCTGGCCGCGCCCGGCAGACCATCAACACCTTCCATGCCCCGGAGCAGGACGGCGCGTTTTACATATCGTCCACGCTGGATATGCGCAACATCACGATTGAAGGACAGATTCTGTCGGACTCGGCGGACGCCTCCTACAATTATCGTCGCCAGCTTTTAAAGGTTTTCACGCCCAAACAACGCGGCACCCTGATCTACCGCGACCGGCAGATCTCCTGCATCGTGGAGGAAGCGGCCTTCTCGCAGGGGAACATCGTCCGCGCCCCGCAGTTTTTTATATCACTGCTCTGTCCGTCCCCATTTTTCGAGGACTTGGAAACCATACGCCGGGAGCTGGCTTCATGGCAGACAAATTTCTCGTTCCCGCTGGGGATCACAAGTCCGGGCATTGAACTCGGCATACGCCAGCCCAGCCAAATCATCAACATTGCAAACGACGGCGATGTCCCCTGCGGATGCGAGGTGGTATTCCGCGCGCTCGGCAGTCTGTCCGCGCCGGAGCTTATGAATGTGGACACCGGCGAAACCATTAAAATAAACGACAGCCTGACCGCCGGGGAGGAAATCCATGTGTTCACCCATTTTGCGAACAAGCACATCACCAAAATCTCCGGCACCGCCGAAACAAACGCTTTCCCGCTGCTGGATGTCGGCTCCACCTTCATCCAATTGGCGGTCGGCAGCAACACACTGCGGTACGACGCCGGGAGCAACATCGACCTCTTGGAAGTGAGCATCTTCTATCGTCCGCAGTATCTGGGGGCTTAGGCAATGTACAATGTATAATGTACAATTGACAATTAGGGGAACGAAACGATGGAATTATACATTTTTGACAGGAATCGAAAACTTCTCGGCATCATAGAAGCCTACGAATACCTACGCTGGACGCGGCGGTATTCCGGGTGCGGCGGCTTTGAGCTGAAGGCGCTGGTCACGCCGGAAAACATCGCGCTGCTCAAAGAGGGCAATATCCTCCGGAAATCCGATGATGACGAAGCCGGGATCATCGAGCGCGTGGAACTGTCGCAGCTCGACCGGGAGATTATCACGGTCAACGGACGGTTCGCGACGAGTTTCCTCGCGCGGCGCATCATCTGGGACACCGAACACCTCTCCGGCGATCTGTCAGCCTGTGTCGGCCAGTTGCTGGAGCGCAATATGCTCAACCCAGCAGACGCCGACCGAAAAATTGCTGGTTTCGCTTATTCCGCGCCGACGCTGGGTGTGAACATATCGTCTCAGGTTTCCCACCGGAATCTGCTGGAGGTGATCTCCGAGCTCTGCGACGCAGCGGAGGCTGGGATCAAGACTGTGTTCGATCCACGAACGGGTCTGTTCACGATCACCCTTTACGCCGGAGGTGCTTCCGACGCCGTGTTCTCCAAGGAATATGAAAATCTCACCGAACAGACCCATACCGAGAGCGAGGCCGAGTACGCCAACACCGCCCTGGTCGGCGGCGAGGGCGAAGGCTCCGGCAGGACATTTGTCACGATCACGCAGGGTTCCGGCGAAGACCGGCGCGAGGTGTTCGTGGACGCGAAAGACCTGCGCTCAGAAGATTTCCCGGACGATTACACAGACGCACTGACCTTTCGCGGGCAGTCCCGGCTCTCCGAACTCGCGCCGCATTACAGCTTCGACGCCGATGTGAATCCCCACGGCAATCTCCGCTATAAGACCGACTTCGATCTGGGGAATCTCGTTAAAGTCATCTCCAAGCCTTGGGGCGTTACCATGACGGCGCGGATCACCGAAATCGAGGAAACGTACGACGCAAGCGGTCAGACCCTGACACTGACCTTTGGAAAATCTGAACTCACGCTGGCCCAAAAGATGCGCTCCGATATGAGTGGCATGAAAACGGCGCTCCTCGCCATACCCGGCGGTTCCGGCGAACTGCCGGACTCTTCGGTAACGGCGGCCAAACTCGCCGACAACGCCGTGACCTCGGCTAAAATCGCGTCGGG
>DBDP01000151.1:5670-6187 GCA_002293625.1 Clostridiales bacterium UBA929
GTGAAGATTGCCGACAGCGCCGTAACCGCCGCCAAAATCGCCTCCGGCGCGGTGACCACCGCAAAGATGGCGCAGGAGGCGGACACCGCCATCACGATCACATGGGCAAGCGGCGTTAGTTTGGCGGGGATACAAAACTCCTACGTGAACAAAGGTGTGGTATGCCTCGGCTTCCAAATCCTTGTGAGTACAGCTGTCACTCCCGGAGGGACGATGTTGACCATCACGGACGCGAATTTCAGACCTTACACCACGGTACGCTCCGCGCTGATCCCCGTACCGACGTTCGTGACATCGGTGCCGATCACGATTGAGTCAAACGGTGTACTGAAAAACGCCGCTTCCGGCACGACGTTGCCTACTGGTTATTATATTGTGTCTGTCAGTTACTCACGAGCCTGACAGAGAAAGCGAGGAACATATGGCTGAATCATCGGGCTTTTTCAACTCATCCGGCGGTGACCGGGTATACGACGCCACCGACTTCGCCGCTTATTTCGGCGATCTGGTCAGCAAC
>DBDP01000151.1:6235-25376 GCA_002293625.1 Clostridiales bacterium UBA929
TATCATTATAACAACTCCGCGCCGCTGGAATTGCCGGTCACCACGGCCAACGGCGTAAATCCTCGCATCGATCGGGTTGTGCTTCGCTGGGATAATGTGGGGCGCTCGATCAATCTGGCGGTCAAGACCGGCGTACCCGCCGCCGCGCCGGTGGCTCCGGAACTCACCCGGAACGCCGACATCTACGAGATGGGAATCGCCGACGTGCTGGTCGGCAAGGGAGCGGTATCCATTGGCGCGGAAGCGATCACCGACACCCGTATGAATCCGAACCTGTGCGGACTGGTTAACTCTCTTTTAACAGCGGTATACGAATAATGGCGGACATCAATAACGTAACGCTGACGGCGGGTTCCAGCCCAACCGTAAAATATACCATTACATACACAAAGACCCGCCCGAATAACAGTCATATGACCTACAATTTCACCGTTTCGGCGGCGCTGGGCAGCAGCGGTTCCTTCATCGGCTCCGGCATGGCGCTCCTGTGCACCGTAACCGTGAACGGTTCCTCCGGTCAGGTGCGTATCAAAGCCAATGACAACGACAACTGGAACGGCACCACACCACGCGTCAGAACCGTGACGGTGACCTGCGCCTCCGCGACGGCGAACGCGGCGCAAACAGTGCGGTTTCAGGTGGTTTCGGACGGGCGCGGACAGATCAGCTCCGGCGTAATTGACAACAGCGACTATACGGTCACATCCTCCGCACTGTTATATACGGCTTGCGGAGCGCCGACCTCCTGCATGGTCGCGCCGACCGTGGCCGAGGGGAACGTCACGCTCACATGGAGCGGCGCGTCAAGCGGCACCAACAACGCGATATCATCCTATGAAATCCAGTATTCGGAGTCCACCAACAACTCGACATGGGGCGCGTGGACGGCGCTGACCACCGTGAACTCCTCTGCCGGAAATGGGAGCGTATCGGTCGCGCCGTCAAGTACGCGCGGCGACTACCGCCGCTTTCAGGTGCGGACGCGCGGGAGCGCCGGGGCGAGTTATTACTCCGGCTGGAAGATATCGACCAACTCTGTGCGGAAAAACACCGCGCCGGTTGCGCCGTCTTCCGTAACCGCCAGTCCCGCGACATATTCCAACGAGAGCATTACACTGTCGTGGTCAGGCGCTTCGGGCGGCACCAGTATTATAAAGGGATACCAGATCGCCAGCCGGACGTCCACAAACAACTCGACTTGGAGCGCGTGGAGTGTGCTGACCACCTTGAACCACGCCGCTTCCAGCGGAAGCTATACCCCGACGGTCAGTCGCGTTCCCGGCACATATACCCAATTCGGCGTCTGGACGATTGACGCGTTGGGTGTCTATTCCGGCGAAAAAGTCAGCAATAGCATCTATTGCAACATCACGGCATGCGGAGCGCCGACCTCCTGTTCGGTCAGTGCGGCGCTCTCGGAGGGCAATGTGACGCTTTCGTGGGCGGGTGCCTCCTCCGGCGCGGGGAACGCGATATCTTCCTATGAAATTCAGTACAGCGAATCGACCGACAACGCCGCTTGGGGCGCATGGTCGGCACTGACCACGGTGACCACTGCTGCAACTTCCGTAAACCTATCTGTCACGCCGTCAAGCACGCGCGGCAATTACCGCCGATTTCAAGTGCGGACGCGCGGCACGGCGGGTGCGAACTACTATTCCGGCTGGAGGATATCATCCAATTCTGTGCGAAAGAACATCCTTGCCACGCCGCCGCAGACCGTCACCGCGAGTCCGGCCATCTATATCGGCAGTCAGGTGACCGTGGCTTGGTCGGGCGCTTCGCCCGGAACCGGCACGATCAAGCAGTATGTGATACAGGAGTCGGTTTCCACAAACAATCAGTCCTCGTGGTCGTCTTGGGAAACAGCGGCAACCGTCAGCACCTCCGAAACCTCCGGGAGCGCGGCGCTTTCCGCGAGTACAGTGCCGAAAACCTATACCCGTTACCGCATCGCCGTAACCGATGCGCTGGGCGGCGTGTCGGCGTATGTTCTCAGCAACGCCGTCCGCAAAAACTCGCCGCCGCTGGCTCCGGCAGTGGAAGCGCCAAAGACCGGGAGTGTCACGTATAACCCGAAGCCCATGTATTTGATCCAAACCCAGACGGAACCGGACGGCACCGAGCAAGCGATCTGGGTTCACAGCGCAAACGGCGAATGGTACAACAGCGTGGATCATCCGGAGTGTTTTACCACACCCGGAAAAACCTCCGCCGCTATCAAAACCGTGTTTACAGAGCCGAACGCGGTGGAACCGGGCAGCTATACCGTCACCTTCCAATGCCGGGATGAGTTTTCCACAAGTGCTTCGGTGAATCGTTCATTCACAATTGAGCCTTCGCCCTTCGAGGAAATCACCGCTAACGAGACGCACGTCAAGGCGGCACATATTCAGAAACTGCGCACCGCCACCAACAATCTCCGAAATTATTACAATCTGCCGCCGTATGCGTGGGCGGACGAGATCGTCCCCGGCAGGACGCAGGTGCGCGACTGGCCGTTTCATATCTCGGAGCTTCGCGCGGCGGTGCAGGGGGTTATCGATAAGATCAATTCGTTCGATACCGATGCGGGACTGCCTCCGGTGGCGTGGATCGATATCGGCACCGGACGGCCACGGGCTGATGTGATGAGGCAGTTGGTGGAGTTGGTGTTGGGGCTGTAAGTTTGGTAAGGCATGTCCCTTTTATAGCGGAATAAAGCTGCTTGTGGTTGGGTTTACTTTTGTTTTAAATTCAGTTCGCTATAAATAGGGTTCATGGGTTCCCTCGACGACGAACCAATCCTCTCTCGGCACTTTCCTCGATTTATGGACTTTATAGTTGATCACCTCTTCCCTTCCCTGCACCATGCGCCCCAAGTAGACCTCATTTGTTAAAATACGGCGAACCGAGCTGGCGCTCCATAGTCCGTCGTTTCCCGCCGGATTCATGAGATTTAATCCTTTTTGGTTTTTATATTTAGTGGGATTCGGAATGCCGAACGTATTCAGTTTTTTTACGATCGCGCTCAAGCTCATAAGGCCGTCGGCATACCAGTTGAAAATATCCTTGACAATACCGGCCGCTTCCGGGTCAACAACCAAAACGTCGCTGTTGTCTTGTTTTTTGTCATAACCATAAGGTGCGAACGCGCCGATAAACTCTCCCAATTTACGCTTCAAATCAAATTTGCTGCGTATTTTTACGGAAGTGTCATAGGCAAACTGCTCGTTGGTGATCCCCTGTATCTTGACGCCGAGGTTTAAAGCCGAGCCGGGCAGAAGATAGCTGTCGACGTATTGCAGCGTCGTGCTTATAAAACGGATATCATGCAGCGGGAAATATTCTTCCAAATAATACGTTTGGTCGGATATGTTTCTAAAGCCCCGTGACAAATCGGAAACCAGCAGGCAGTTAAACTTTTTTTCCCGAAGCAGCTCCATAACTTCCTGAAACCCCGTCCTGTTCGTATCCGTTCCCGTTTTCCCATCGTCATAGATCACGGCATGCCCGCTTATCCGCTCGCCCCGCGCCTTCATCGTTTCTATGTACATCTCTAAATATTTGATCTGATTGTCAACACTCCTGCTTTTTTCGTCCTCCGGCTTTTCCCTATCCTCATCGGACAGCCTGACATAAGCGATGACCGCCCACACCTTTGCGTCTCCCATAGTCTTGCCACACTCCTTTACGTTCTAGGCACCCTCTCAGCGTAACTTGCGCTGCCGCCGCAAATAAGACAGTGACATAAAATTTTATACATCTCACAAGCGGCGTGAAAACGTAAGTGAATCAATCGCAAAAACCACTGTATAAAATAGCGCTTAACTCGTTTGGGTTATACAAAAAGCGCCGGGTTCGTATAAATATTTCTGTATCAGGCTTTAGGGGGGAGAATCATGCGGCTTTTCGGGATGGATTGGGCAGACGGCCTTGTCCGTCCGCGCGTGAACAAGCTGCTGACAGAGGCGGTTAAGCTTCCGTTGACAATCGTTCGCGCGGGAGCGGGCTGCGGCAAGACCCGCGCCGTCTTTGATTTTACACGTATGTTTTCCGTCTCATGGATGCAGCTCTCCGAGCGCGACAACGCCGGATCGCGCTTTTGGGCTAAATATATCAAACTCATCGCCGGATGGAACGAAGCCTTTACCGAACATTGCCGGGAGCTTGGCTTTCCTGATACGGAGGATAAGTTAAACCGGCACTTCACCCTGCGGAAACGCTACGCACCGGCAGGGAGACGGATAATCGTAATTGACGACCTGCATATACTCTCCCACCCCGACGTCCTCCTATTTTTAGAGAGAGGGCTGCGCGAAATCGTTGAAAACACTTCCGTGATCCTGATTTGCCGTGAACTGCCGGATATAAACCTAACTGACCGGCAAACGAGAGAACAAATCTCCGTTATTTCCGAGGAGGATCTGAACTTTACCGAAAACGAACTCGCGATTTATTTCAGCAAGCAAGGACTTTCGGTACCGAAGGCGACACTGCTCGATGTTCTTGAAGACACGGGCGGCTGGGCATTTTCGGTGAATTTTGTAGCTCAAGCCTTGAAACGTTCGCCCGGATACGCGGGATACGCCGGAAAGGCGATGAAGCATAATATCTTTAAGCTGATGGAAACGGAGGTATTTAACACCATATCCGGGCAGCTGCAAAGATTTCTTGTTCGGCTTTCACTGATCGACCACCTTTCGGCCGAACTCATCGCCGAACTCGCCAGAGAAGACGAATCCATCCTCTCCGAGCTAAAAAAGCAAAACGCTTATATACGCTTTGACAGCTTTATCAACGCCTATCAGATACATCACTTATTTCTTGGTTTTTTACGCACGAAGAAACACATTCTTTCGGATGAGAAGACCTCTGAAACATACCGTACAGCCGCACGGTGGTGCGTCCAAAATGGTTTTGAATCCGACGCATTGAGCTACTTTGAAAAATTGGGAGATTATGAATCTATTATCTCCGTCCTGACCGCGCTCCCCGTGCAAATGCCGCGGGACATAGCTTTGCAGGCCGCGGACATTCTCGGCCGCGCCCCGGAGGACGCGGGGGTGAAGATTGACAATTTCGCCGTAATGCATGTGAGGATGATTACCCGCCTGTGCCGTTATCAAGAGGCGCTTGCTCTGATGCAAAAGTATGAGCGGCGGTTTCTTCCGCTGCCGGAGGGTCATGCCTTTCGCAACCGAACGTTAGGAATGATTTATTACAACTGGGGAAACGTGCGGGCGCTGATGTGTACGTCGGACGGACGCTTCGACTTTGATCTGTTTTACGCTAAAATGGATGATTGCCTGACAAAAGCCCCGGTGGGGCTTGACCAATACGCCGACTTGCCGATCGGCTTTTGGGCGAGCCTCGCCGGCTCCTCCCCTCGCCTGTACACAGAAGCCGCGGAACGGACAGTGAAGCATGTCACCAATTGCTGGAACGGCGCGACCGCAGGCATCGACGTCCTGTGCCGGGCGGAGCTTCTTTTTTATCAGGGAGAGAGTAAAGCGGCGCATCCCCTTCTTATGGAAGCCCTTCGCAAGGCGCGGGGGAACCGGCAGTTCGAAATCGAGCATAAGGCGCTCTTTTACCTCGTGCGGCTGGCGCTGTGGCGCGGTGACTATGAAAAAGCCCGACGGATCTTGCGGGAGATGGAAACCAAACTCGGCGAAAAAAGATACTTTCATCGTTTTTTGAATTATGACGCCGCCCTAGCATTTCTTTTTCTTACCCTCCGCAGGCCGGAGGATGTTCCCGTCTGGCTGATGGGGGAGTTCGCTCCGTACGCTCACGCGTACTTCATTGAAAACCTGGCAAATCAGCTAAAAGCGAGATATCATTACCTGACGAGAAATTATCCGCCCCTGCTTGCCTATATTGCGGATATGAAACATCGGGAATCCATCCTGTACGGCCGCGTGGAAATGTTTGCGCTGGAAGCGTGCGTGCATTATAAAATGAAAAACGTCTCCGCAGCGCTGGAGGCGCTTCAGAGAGCGTATGATGAATCATCCGCCGACGCCATTGTGGCGCCGTTTATAGAACTCGGCAAAGATATGCGGACCCTTGTCTCCCGCGCAAAACGGGAATCCGGGATTCCCCAAGAATGGCTTGAAAGCGTACGGAGAAGATCATCGTCGTTCGCAAAGATCCAATCGGTCATGATCGCCGGATGCGAGAAAGACCGGGAAATCCATCGCGGGTTGGAGTTATCCGCGCGGGAAAGTGAAGTGTTATCCGATCTTTGCAGGGGTCTTTCCCGCACGGAGATTGCCGAGAAACAATCTCTGTCCGTCAACACGGTAAACTCTGTCGTAAATAATATCTTCAGTAAGCTTGGCGCCCGCAATACCATTGACGCCGTGCGTATCGCCGCGGAGGAACGGCTAATATAAGAGCAGGGCATCATCTGCCCTGCTCCGCAATTACACGCACTTATACGGACAAATCTTCCCCGGATATGGTTTACATGGCGGAGGCGCGGGCGGCCTCTTTTCGGCGGGTTCCTTCGGCAGGCACTGAATCACTTTGTCCAGTTTGTTCGTCAGGACAAGCTGCATGTCCGTTACGCGTCCCAGCATGTTTGCAACGCTTTGGTTCACGTCCAAAACCGTTTGCATTTCAGGTTTTTGAGAAGTCTTTATTTTCTCCAGCGCATATTGAATCTTCTCCCCTTCCGCGTTTATGATATGGCTTAGGGCGATTTCTTCAAGCGCAATGGATGTTAAAATCGCGTTGACCGCGTTTTCGCGCGTCAGGATTGAGCTTGGATTTGGGAACGCGGGCATTGACATCGGATCCTCTCCTTTCAGGAATTTATTGGTGGACACTTACGGCTCAGCAGGCGCGTAAAACTTGCGCCCCCTTTCGCTTTACCGAAGACGTCTTTATTTTACGGAAAGGACTGGCTCTTTATGGATTTTGATGGCACCGCGAAAAACGCTCGAGAATCAGGCGCGAAGCGGGGTGGATCCATTGATATAGATCCGCTACTGCCTGTTTCCGAGCGTCTGGAAATCATTAAGAAACATTTTGGCAATCCGCGTAGTTTTGAAAGCGGGGACGGAGTACGGGTAAAAATCTGCTATAATGGCAGTAAAACGATTGATGATGTTCTCTTTGAGTATTTTACAAAAGTGTAGCGGTGTTCGTTCCCGATCTTCTGTCACCATCGTGAGCGATCAGCGCGAATTCATCCGCGACTTTCTTAAAAACCTCAACAAGCAGCGGATCAAAATGACTTCCGGCTCCCTCGATGATTATTTTTTTTGAATCCTCGGCGGTGAACGCTTCTTTATACGGTCGCGCGGAGGTTAGGGCATCGTAAACGTCGGCAATGGCCATCAGACGCCCAAGAAGCGGTATTTCCGCCCCCTTCAGCCCGACGGGATATCCGCTGCCGTCCCATTTTTCGTGGTGCGTGGCGGCGACAATTTCGGCGTAACGCAAAAACAACTGGTTCCCGCCTTTTTGGGCGATCCTTCGGATTGCCTCTCTACCCTTTGCAACATGGGTTTTCATGATTTCAAATTCATCCGCCGTGAGTTTTCCGGCTTTATTCAGAATGGTATCACTTATGTATATCTTTCCCATATCGTGCAAGGGGATTGACGGAATGATATAGTCCATATTCTCCCAAGAAAGGACTTCCGCTGAATATAGCCCATCCTCAACCAAGCGCCCGATTAGCAGTTCCATATATTTTTGTGTACGGCTGATATGTTCGCCTGTCAAAACGTCGCGGAACTCGATCAACTCGGCAATCGTATTGATAACGGAGCTTTGAAGCCCAAGTATCTGCGACGTTTGCTCCTTAACCATGCCGATCAAGTCATCGTTGAGACGTCTCAGTTCCTCCTTTTGCTTTTCAATGAGCAGGTGATTTTCAATACGTTTAAGTAAAATCGCTGCGGAGAAGGGCTTCGTCACATAATCGACCGCTCCGAGTTCCAAGCCCTCCAGTTCGTTCATCTCCTCCGATTTTGCCGTGACAAAAATCACGGGGATGCCCGCATACCTCCTATCGGCTTTCAATATCCGCATAACGTCAAACCCGTTCATCCCGGGCATCGCGATGTCCAGCAAAATCAAGTCCGGCGTCACCGTCTCCAAAAACTTAAACAGCCTTTCCGCGGACGGCAGCGCGTAGACCTCATACGAATTCTTGAGCATATTCTTCCCGATATTCAGATTGGCTTGATTATCGTCGACCAACATGATCGTCTGACGCTTTCTTCCCGGCATTTTGGTTCCCTCCTATGGTTTTTTAAGCCCTTTTCTTTTTTTGAAAAAATCATCCACAGACTTTACGATCTCGCCCGGCGTCATTGTTTTTTTCATATACCTCTCCGGTTTCAAGTCTTTTACCTTCAAAAAACTTTCCTCGTCTTCCTTCGCCGTGAGGAACATGACCGGAATATCGGTAAATTCCGTCTCGGTACGGATCATTTCCAATACCTGCTTCCCGTCTACCACCGGCATATCATAGTCCAGCAGCACAAGATCCGGGCGGTTCATCGCCAAATATTTAATCGCCATCGCGGCGGAATTGGCCAAAATCACGTTGTAGCGGTCTTCCAGCCAGCCCTTCACGTTTCGGAGCGTGGTGCCGGAGTCATCCACCACCAGAATTTTTTTCTTCACCTTCGCACCGTATTGCTTAATTAAGGAATTTACGCTCTCCGCGAGGTCGTTTACGTTGATCGGGCGTGTATACTCCCGAACGACGAGTTCTTTAGGAATCATCGCTTCAATCGCCTTTACATTTGTTATGTCGCCGATAATAAAGATCGGTATGTCGTCCATGATTGCTTTGTCTTTTAGAAAGTTCAATGCCTGCCGCTGTTCGAGAAGTTTGTCGTCCGTATAGACCAAAACGCCGCAGACAGTTTCCTTAACGTCGTTGATGGCATCCGTGTCGGCGTGGACGACGGTTGTCTGATACGACGCTTTTTCCAGCCGTTCCATGATTGACGTCAATAAAAAGCTCTCCGTCTCCGTGACGATCAATATACATGACATAGCGTTCCCCCCTATCCTTCCGGCGCGGCTTCGGCATGTTCAAGCAGTTCTTCCGCCAGCTTGACGACCTCTTCCATATCCACGTCCGCTGCGTACGCGCTCAGCAATTCCATCCGGGCTTCCCCGGGGAAGCGTATTTCCTCCAACTGTTTCACGGCTTCGTCGGTGCCGTCTAAATCAAAATCATCCGCGGCCTTGATCAGCTTTCGTAACAGCGACGCCAGTTCCGCCGCGGAAACGTCCTTTTTTTCACTTTCGCCTGTTTCCGCAACGGGTTTCAAACGGGTCTTAAAACGTCTGTACAGCGTTAAAACGCCGGGTATCTCCCGTTCCAAGGCATCCCGGTTTCCCTCTCTTCCGTACTGCTCTAATCGGCGAAATTCCTCCGCGAGTTCTGCGGCTCCGATAATTTGCGCGGTTGATTTTAAGGCATGAACCTTAATTGTCAGATCCAAGATCCGCCCTTCTTCGAGATACGCTTCAACTTGGGCGGACTTTAGGTCAATGAGTTTATAAAAATCCCTCAGCAACTTAAGAAACATCTTTTTTGATCCCGAATGCCGGACACCCTGACCCGCATCGATCCCTTCGATGACCGGTAATTCGGGTACTTCCGGGAAATCCATGCCGGAAATTTCCTCAAAAGCCATGTTGCTGACCTGCTCACGCAGCCAGCGAACCAGTTCCTCGCCGCTTTCATACCGAAAAGACTCCAACTGCTCCATCGCGGCGTCAACACTGTCCATATCGAACGCTCCGCAGGCGCGGCGCAATTCTTGCAGCAGCGCCGGATCGGGCGCCGCCGCCAAAGGTTTCTCCCGTCCGCCGCCGATTGCGGCGAGGGCGTTGTCTATACCGTCCAGTAGGTTTCCAACGAGTTTCTCAAACATTTTATGACCGCCGCTCACCGAATTCCCCGCTTTGGCGTCCAGTTCAAGTTTTTCGGCAGCTTTGCCAACCTCCTGCGCGCAGATACCGTAACTGGAGCCTTTAATCCCGTGGACGGTAATGGCGTACTCTTCCAAATTGTCTGTGCAGATCCGCAGCTTCTTCAACAAAGGACGGGTACCAGCGGTATAGGAACGCAGGACGTCAATCAAAACCGCCTCGTCGCCGTTGAAGCGGTCCAGCGCTTTTGCCATGTCCAACCCGTTGACGGATACACCGCTTAATATGGAATGGTCGTTCTCCGCCGCGCCTTCCTCCGCTTCCGTAAGATCGGTTTCCTGGCTTTTGTCCCGCACCCAGCGGCGGAGAACGGCGTCCAGCTTCATAATGTCGATCGGCTTTGAGATAAACGCCTGAAATCCCTTGCGCAAAAACATCTCCTCGCTGCCGGTGATCGCGTTGGCGGTCAGGGCGATGACGGGAACCGTTTTCGCGTATTCCGTCCCGATTTCCTCCCGGATGATCCGGGTCGCCTCAATGCCGTCCATCCCCGGCATCATGTGATCCATAAACACCGCGTTGTACCGCACCTTTCCCTCGCGGATGGCGCGGATCGCTTCCGCTCCGCCCGTTACGCAGTCAATCCGCATTCCATACGGTTTCATGAGACCCTTAGCGACGTCGAGATTGGTGATGTTATCGTCAACCAGCAGAACCCTCGCATAGGGGAACTGTGCGCGCTTCGCGTGCGAATTCCGCGTCAGCTTGTTTGCGGAGTATTGGAACCGCTTCAGGCTGTCCGCCACCCTAGCGCCGATCACATCGTCATTCACATAACCCTGCCGGAGCCTGACGGTAAACACGCTGCCCTTTCCGTATTCACTTTCAACGCTGATCGAGCCGTCCATCATCTCCGCGAGGCTTTTCGTGATTGAGAGCCCCAACCCCGTGCCGCCCGCCTGATGATAGGAAGTCGCGCCAAATTGCTCAAAATTGGTAAACAGGCGTTTGAGATGTTCCGGGCGGATGCCGATGCCGGTGTCACTGACGCGCACGGTCATCAGCACGGAATCCCCGTCCCTCTCACAGGTCAGGCCGAACTCCACCGAACCTTCCTCCGTGTACTTAAACGCATTGGACAAAAGATTGCTGATGATTTGTTTGATCCGCAGCTCATCCCCCAATAGGCGCGAGGGTAAATTTCCGTCTATAATCAACGCAAACCGGATCGGCCTGCTCCCGATGCGCAGGATGTTTTGGAGAACGGAGTCGTTGATTAAACTGGGAACGTCATAAGGATTCGGAATGATCTCAAATTTTCCGGACTGTATTTTTGAAATATCCAGAATATCGTTGACGATGCTCAGCAGGGTGGAGCCGGAATTGTATATCTTCTCAAGATTCAGCTTCACGTCCTCGTCCATTTCCCCGCCGCTCAGGGCGATCTCCGAAAGACCGATAATCGCGTTGAGCGGCGTCCGCATTTCGTGGCTCATGCTGGCCAGAAAGTCGCTCTTAGCGGTATTCGCTTTTTTTGCGTCTTCCAGCGCGGTTTCCAATTGAGCGGACGCGTCCCGGATTTCCGCGATCATCTTCTTTTCTTCCCGCAAGTCGCGCGAATAGGCCGCAACAACGTAATCGTCGCCGTACGGCACGCGCACCATGGTTATTTCCGCCGGAACCGGAGCGCCGTCCGGCATTCGGTACATCCAGTCATGGATACATGATCCGTTTTCAAATGCCTCACGGACAATCGCCCCGGCTTTTTCACGCGTCGCCCGCCCGTCCGGCTGAACCTCCGGCGAAAGCTCATAATACCGATCTATGTATTCCTGTTTGTTTTTCAAGCCAAAGAGCTTTACCGCCGCCTCGTTGCATTCGATCAGTTGATAGTTTTTGTCCCATAAGCGGCTTGCCAGAGGGTTCGCGTCCAGCATCAGCTTAACGCGGTCATGCTCTTCGCGGATCGCGGCGGCCTGTGCTTTAATGGTTGTATTCAACTTCTCCAGCGCGCGGTTCATCAAGTCCTTCTCGGATCGTGGTTTCAGCGTAACGGACAGATCACCGCTTGCGATTTGCTCCACTGTCTGAACTTGCCGTCTGGTATTCTCGGTCATGCTGTTAAAGGCGTCGGCCAGCATGCGCATCTCATCCTTTGTCTTTGCGTGAATATCCAGTTCGGTATCGCCGACCGCCAACGCTGACGCGGCCTCTGTCATCGCGCGGATTGGCTTGACGATATGCCCGATTATAATCAGGAGGACAGCTATCGAAAGCGTCAGCATAAGAACGGTTATGACCGAGGCTCCTCCTACGAAATCCCATATAATCCTTAACTCTTCGTCAAAATACTGCCCCACAAACAGCATTCCGACAGCCCGGTCGTCCGGACCGTTGATAGGGGTATATTTGCATACGGCGACGCGCCCTTCGATATCCACGCGGCCTGAATACGTATTTCCGGCCAAAACGGTTTCGGCGATATGTGCGTCAGCTTTCGTACCGATGATCCGCGCGCCGTTTTCTCCCAGTATCGTTGACGCAATCCGTTCATCCCCCAAAGAAATAGTGGTTTCACATCCCATCACTTCTTTAACGGCATCCACAAACCGCTCCGTGTCCAAGCGGTAACCGACGGATACAACACCGATCAGCTTACCTTGAGCATTGAAAACAGGCGTTCCCGCCCGTACGGACAGGCGGACGGAGGAACCCTCCTCTATCGCGGTAAGCGCCTCCCCGTGCACGGCGGAACGGATATTGGACTGCGACATAATAAGGTCGCCGGTCATCTCCGGCGCGTGGGTGCGCATAAGCGCCACGCCTTCCGCGTCGGTAACCGTGCAAAACTCAACGCCGGTTTCTTCTTGCAGAGACAGGGCGTGCGCCAGCAAAGCCTCGCGGTTATTCCGCTCAATCGCCCCGATAATTTCAGAATCTCTAGATATGCTTAAGGATATGGCGGTCGCTTCCGCTTTTAAGGTTTCAAGGTTATTGACCGCGACCTTTGTCGCCGTTTCAACCCTTCCGACCGTCGAGTCATCTACGAAGCCGGAAAACCGCACGATATTGTAAGCCAGTATCGCCGCCGCGACAGCCAGCGTGATCACAACCGCTGGAATCAGTATCTTGATCTTGATACTCATTCGATTGTCATCTCCCCGATAATACGCTCCTTGTCCGCTATTGGCTTAAGCCAGCAGCAATTTATATACATATAATATTCCCCCCGCAGCAGAAAGGTGAATTTAGCATTGATTCATGATATTCTTTTTTGAATGAAGCGCAAATATAATATAATCCAGATTGTTCATACAAATTTATTTTATTATTCCGATTTCGGGAAGTTCCAACAAGTGGGAAGATGACCGTTTCCCGCTGGGCTGACGAGTGGCTGGAAACGTATAAAGAGCATTCGGTCGGCACGGGACAGTATCAGAACTACGAGCTTTACTTGGGCATCATCAAGAAAGAGAACCGATCTACAGAATTATGGAGTGTCAATCAACCTTGCCAAGTACCTGGGACGCAGCGATATCCGTAACCGCGAATATTTACACCCACACCACAGAAAAGGCTATTTCCGATGTCGCGGCAATGATCTTGGCAGGACGATCAACCGAACAAGCTAAACTCTTGATTGACAGCAACGGTTAAGCGTGGTATTATACAACAAGATAAAGAAGCGCCTCGTATGGGAAACGAAATGAAAAAAAGCCCGCTAGGACTGGTATACCTTGATTTCACACAACCTTCCAAGCTGGCCGCGTGGGTTCGATTCCCATCACCCGCTCCAACCAAATTATCCTCCCTGTCATCGGCGGGGGGGAGCATATTATATAGAAAGGTGAAGCAAGATGCGGCAATTCAAAACAGAGTCCAAGCGTATCCTCGACCTAATGATCAATTCCGTTTACACACACAAAGAGATTTTCCTCCGCGAGCTGATCTCCAACGCGAGCGACGCCATTGACAAACTCTACTTCCGTTCGCTGACCGACGATTCCGTCACCCTCACTAAAGACGATTACCGCATCACTATAGAGATCGATAAGGAAGCGCGCATATTGCGCCTCTCCGACAACGGCTGCGGGATGGACGAAAACGCGTTGAACGAAAATCTGGGCGTCATCGCGCATAGCGGCACGTTGGAATTTAAAGCGGATAAACCGTCCGACATAGAACCCATCGGGCAGTTTGGCGTCGGATTTTACTCCGCTTTTATGGTAAGCCGGAAAGTGACGGTATTAAGCCGCGCGTTCGGCGCGGAGAAGGCGTACTTATGGGAGTCTAAGGGCGCGGATGGATACTCCGTCCGGGAAGCAGAAAAGTCTTCCCACGGAACAGAAATCACGCTCTTTATAAAAGAAGACACGGAAGACGAAAACTACTCCGAGTTTTTGGATCAGTACCGCATATCCGGTCTTGTAAAGCAGTATTCCGATTACATCCGCTACCCGATCACGATGGATTTCACCACAACAGATAAAGACACCGAGGTCGAAAACAGAACGCTAAACAGCATGGTTCCCCTTTGGCGTAAGAATAAGAGCGAACTGACGGCGGAGGATTACAACGGTTTTTACAAAGGGAAATTCGGCGACTTTTCCGATCCGGCGTTTACCGCTCACTACAGCGCAGAGGGTGCCGTATCATACACGGCTCTGTTGTTCGCGCCGTCGCAGGCACCGTATAACTTCTACTCCCGTGAATACGAAAAAGGGCTGCAGCTGTACGCCAATGGCGTGCTGATTATGGATAGGTGCGCCGACCTACTGCCGGATTATTTTAGTTTTGTCCGAGGCTTAATCGACTCCCCCGACCTCTCGCTCAATATTTCTCGGGAAATTCTCCAGCATGACCGGCAGTTAAAATCCATGGCGAAAAGCATCGAGAAAAAGATCAAAAACGAATTGAGTTCCATGTTGGAAAACGACCGCGAGAAATACGAGGCGTTCTTCAAAGCCTTCGGCTTGCAAATCAAGTTCGGGCTTTACAACGGCTTCGGCGCAAATGCCGATACCTTAAAAGACCTCGTTCTGTTTCACTCGATGGCGGGGGACAAGCCCGTAACCTTCAAAGAATATGTTGAAAAAATGCCGGAGGGTCAGGAGTATCTCTATTATGTCTGCGCCGAAACCCCGGCAAAAGCCGCTCTGCTGCCGCAGACCGAGCGTATCCGCGAAAAGGGGTACGATATCCTTTGCCTGACCGAAGATGTAGATGAGTTCGCCCTGAAAATGCTGCGGGCATATGATGAAAAAGAATTCCGCTCCGTTTCCAGCGACGGCATGAATCTGTCCGATGAGGAGAAAGAGCTGCAAAAGAGCAAAAGCGACGAAAACAAAGATCTGCTTACCTTCCTCAAAGAATCTCTGGGTGAGAAAATCTCCAGTGTCGCGGTTTCGGCGCGCCTCACAAAACACCCTGTTTGCTTAACCACCGAGGGGGAACTATCCCTTGAAATGGAAAAAGTGCTCAGCCAAATGCCGGGCGCGGACGCTCCGAAAGCCAAGCGCGTTTTGGAGCTGAACGCAGACCATGCCGTTTTCGCCGCGATGCGTTCGCTGTTCGTTACCGACCGCGAAAAACTCAAGGTGTACATCAATTTGCTTTACACGCAAGCGTTGCTGATTGAAGGGCTTCCGGTAGACGATCCGGTAGCGTTCTCAAATGACATATGTTCCTTGATGGTGTAAAAACAACCGTCCTTGCCGGACATTACGGCTCCGGCAAGACACAGATAGCGACCCACCTCGCGCTTGAGCTTCGCAAGCGGCACGAGCGCGTTACACTCTGCGACCTTGACATCGTCAACCCGTACTTCCGTACGATCGATAACCGCGAACTGCTGGAAGGTGCCGGAATACGCTTGATTTCCTCCGCTTATGCCGGTACGAACGTAGAGCTGGCGGGGTTTCCGCCGGAGGCGGCGTCGGTGTTTGACGATGCGGGTGTGGTTTCCGTCATCGACGTCGGCGGTGACGACCGGGGCGCTTTGGCTCTCGGACGGTACGCCGGACGCCTGAAAGAAAACGCCGCTATCCTGCTTGTCATTAACAAATACCGTCCCCTATCCGCCGACGCGCGGGACGCCTGCGAGATTTGCCGGGAAATCGAGATCGCGGGACGCTTCCGCTTCACCGGGATCGTCAACAACTCCAACCTCGGAGCGGAAACCACCGCGGAGACCGTACTCTCCTCCCTCCCCTACGCCGAAGAAATCAGCCAAACCCTTTGTTTGCCGGTTATCGCCGTCTCCGTTGCTCGAAAGCTGAAGGGCGAGCTGAGTGAATCAATTGAAAATCTATGGTGCATGGAACTATATAGGAAATGGGTGACGTTATGAACAAACTGACCTTCAACACCGCGCTCTGTAAGGGCTGCTCCCTCTGCGTGGAGGCCTGCCCAAAAAAGATACTGCGCCTTTCGCCGGATGCACTAAACGAGAAGGGGCATCACCCCGCAGAGGTCACCGACGAGAGCGCTTGCATCGCATGCGCGTTCTGCGCCACGATGTGTCCCGACTGCGTGATTACCGTGGAAAAGGTGTGATTGTATGAGTGATAAGATTTTAATCAAGGGCAACGAAGCCATTGCCGAAGCGGCGATTGCCGCCGGATGCCGGCATTTCTTCGGCTACCCGATTACGCCGCAGAGCGAACTCGCGGCGTATTTGGCGCGGCGTATGCCTAAGGTGGGCGGCGTGTATCTGCAAGCCGAGAGCGAAGTCGCGGCGATTAACATGGTTTACGGCGCGGCGGCGGCGGGGGTACGCTGCATGACCTCCTCCTCCAGCCCCGGAATCTCGCTCAAAAGCGAAGGGTTGTCTTACCTTGCCGGATGCGACCTCCCCGCCGTCATCGTCAATGTGCAGCGCGGCGGTCCCGGGCTGGGCGGCATTCAACCTTCGCAGGCCGACTATTTTCAGGCGACGCGCGGAGGCGGACACGGCGACTACCACATTATGGTGCTGGCTCCCGGCGGCGTACAGGAGATGTTTTCCTTTACCCGTAAAGCCTTTGACCTTGCCGACAAGTACCGCATGACGGTAATGGTACTAACCGACGGGATTTTGGGGCAGATGATGGAAGCAACTTCAATGGACAATGGACAATTGACAATTGACAATGATAAAACGTGGGCGGTCGGCGGTGTACGGGTTAACAGAGCGCGGAACATCGTGAACTCGCTTTATTTGAAGCCCGCCGAGCTGGAAATTACAAACCTGTCGCGCTATGAGAAATACAAACAAGTTGAAGAAGCCGAGCAGATGCACGAAGGTTACCTGCTGGACGACGCGGAAATCGTCGTTGCGGCTTACGGGGCTTCGTCGCGGATCGCAAGAAACGCGATTGACGAAGCAAGAAGCCGCGGCGTCAAGGCAGGTTTGCTCCGCCCGGTTACGCTGTGGCCCTTCCCGAAGAAGGCGTTCGCCGATGCCGCGAAGCGCGCCCGCGCTTTTGTTTCGGTGGAGATGAGCATGGGGCAGATGATCGAGGATATTGAGCTTTCGATTCGCTGTTCCCGCCCCGTTGCCCTGTGCAGCCGTGTCGGCGGTATGGTGCCGGATCCGGCGCAGATATTGGGCGCGATTCTTACCTTGGATAAGGAGGCGACGGCATGAGCGTAGTATTCCAAAAAACCCCGATGCTGACCGACGCGCCGCTGCATTACTGCCCCGGCTGTACTCACGGGATCGTCCACCGTTTGGTGGCGGAAGCGATCGAGGAATTGAATGTCGGCGACAAAACCGTCGGCATCGCGCCGGTGGGTTGCTCGGTCATGGCGTATAACTATTTCAGCTGCGACTTTATCCAAGCCGCGCACGGACGCGCCCCGGCCGTCGCGACCGGCGTGAAGCGCGCCCGTCCCGATAACATCGTCTTTACCTATCAGGGCGACGGCGATCTTGCCGCAATCGGTACCGCCGAGACGGTTCACGCCGCTGCGCGTGGTGAGAATATCACCGTGATTTTCATCAACAACGCCATTTACGGCATGACCGGCGGGCANNGTGACGCAGACCTCCCCATACGGGCGCGACCCCAAGACGGCGGGTTATCCCGTCCGCGTTTGTGAGCTGCTCGCGACGCTGGACGGAACGGCTTACTGCGAACGCGTTGCCGCCGATTGCGTGAAAAACGTCCGAAACGCGAAAAAGGCGATCAAAAAAGCGTTCCAAAACCAGATCGACGGTAAGGGCTTTTCGCTGGTGGAGGTACTCTCCAGCTGCCCGACCAACTGGGGTCTTACCCCTTCCGCCTCACTGGATTGGATTCGGGAAAAGATGATACCGTACTACCCGCTGGGGGTATATAAAGATAACTCGTGAACGCCGTCGTCAAGCGTATCGCGCTGACAAAACGGACGGTTTGCGTCAGCGACATTCATGGACACGTTCACTTACTGAACCGCCTGCTTGATAAGGTCATGTATACTCCCGGTGCCGATACGCTGCTAATCCTCGGCGACATTTACACGAAAGGACCGTATAGCATAGAGACTTTACAGCGTGTGATGCAACTGTCGTGTATCCCGAACGTCCACGTCCTGCGTGGCAACTGCGAGGATTTGCTTAACTGGATGAGCGCCGAGGAAACCGCTTGGATGGAGGGACTCCCGCATATCCTTGACGCCGGAGAATACGTTTTTGTTCACGGCGGCTTGCCGTCGGAAAATTTAGAACATTTGGACATGTGGGCGTGTATGAAGAACAACGCGTTCATGGAGCAGGGGTTGGTCTTCTCCCGCTGGGTGGTTCACGGGCATTGGCCGGTGAAAAACTACTGCCATCGTATTCCTTGCCACAATCCTATTGTCAATGAGCGGCAGCGCATTATCGCCGTTGACGGCGGCTGCGCGATAAACAGAGCCGGACAATTAAACGCTTTTGTCATTCGGGACGGGGCGTTCTCGTTTGATTCGGAGGACGATTTACCGGCGTATCGCGTGGAAAAAGCGCAGGAAGAGAGCGGCGGAACACTGAACATCACTTGGAACGACCGCTTTATAGACATCTTGGAGCGCGGGGACGAGTTGTCCCTTATACGCCACAAAGCAACCGGCTTGAAATTGACCGCTCCCAATAACGCTCTATGGGAGGCAGACGGTCAATGGCAAAGCGGCGACGTAACGGATTATTATCTCCCCGTTGCCGCCGGAGAAACGGTAAAGCTGGTGCAGGCATTCTCCGATCGGATTTTGGCGAAAAAAGACGGCATTGTTGGCTGGATTAACTTGTAGG
>DBDP01000143.1 GCA_002293625.1 Clostridiales bacterium UBA929
CATCCGAAAGCGGACCCATCAGCGCGCGCCCCACAGAGACAGCGTTCGCGCCGAGTGCCAGCGCTTTGTAAACGTCCAGCCCGCTCTCCACGCCGCAATCCACAAACACCGGCATCGACCCTCCGACGGCTTCCGCAATTTCGGGCAGCACCATCAGCGGCGGCACGGCGTAATCCAAAATCCCATGATGGTGCGACACCACAACCCCCCGCACCCCGGCCTGACGGCAGAGCAGCGCGTCCCGCGCGCTCAACACGCCTTTGAGGATAAACGGCAGCTTGGTCGCGCCGACGAACCGCGCGATCTCGTCTAATGACTTTCCGGCCATCGGCAGCCCCAAAACCGTGTCGGGTTCCCCTCTGCCATTGAACGCGTGGTCAATATCCATCCCCACGGCGATACAGCCGCACGCTTCGGCATGGGCGAGTTTACGGAGGATAACCTCGTTGTCGGCGTGGGGTTTGATAATTTTGATCGTTTTAGCGCCGGTCGCCGTAATGCGCTCCAACTCTGCTTCATCGCCCATCCCTGCCCACATGACGGCACCCGCCGCCACGGCACCCCGCGCCAGCTCCGCCATCCCGCCCGGGTGGCAGTTATCTAGGTGCGACAACGCCGCAGTCATCACGGGGGTAGCGAAAGTATGACCGTACAGGGTCATTCCGGTGTCGGGCGTCACGGCACCGATGTGCCGCATTTCCAGTAGCAGCGAATCATAATGTGCCCGCGTCAGGCGGTTCGCGTCTCCGGCTCTTGGTTCCATGAGACTTATTCTCCTTCGGTTAACGCACCGACCAGCTTATCGGCAGCTTTTGTATGGGTGGCGAACGTGGGGTGCCAGTCGGCGGCGTAGCCGTCGCTTTCCTTTTGAACGTCAAAACGCAGGCATTCTATATTCGCGTCCGCCGTCTCGGCGACGTAGTCGGTTACGGCTTGCTCCATCGCGGAGTACAGCCGGTCGCCCATGATACCGAGGGAGCACACGATCTTCGCGTTGGGGTTCAGGGCGCGAATCTGTTTTAAGAACGCGGTATAGCCCGCCGTGTATTCCGCTTCTCTGTCTTTGTTACCGCCGCAATAACTGTCGTCGTTCGTACCGAGGTTCACGACGATGATGTCCGGCTGCCGCGCGGAAAAGTCCCACGCCGTATCGGCGGCGGGGAATCCGTTGCCGTAAGAGAAGCCCAGCTTGTCATAATACTGCGGCACCGTTTGCGCGTCGTTTAGGCTGCCCGGGGAGGTGTAGCCGGAGATGACGCCGTAGCCGCTGAAGGAAACCATGCTGTAGTCGGCGTCCAGTGTTGACGCCGCTATGTAGGCGTAGGCTTTGGTGACATCCTCGGTCGAGGTGGCGAAGTGGTGATTGCGATCCTCGTCGTCTACGCCGTAGCCGCAGGTGATCGAGTCGCCGATAAACTCAATCAGCGTCTCTTTTTGCGGAGTGGGCGCGATCGTACCCGTAACCTCGATCGACTTGATGCCGATCGTTGATTGGGGCGACTCGGAGAGCTTGATCACGGTGACTACCGCTTCCTTTTCGCCCTCAAAGACGGTGTATGTTTTTTCCGGCGCGTCCAGCATGTCGTCGATGACTCGCTCGCCGTCCACAAGGATGGCGATTCTCGCGCGGTTGTCGCCGCCGTGCATATTGTCACCCGCCAACGTAACGGATAAGTCCGCGCCGCTGACGGTGAACTCCGCGCCTGTGCCGGAAAGGGCGCACCAAAGGATCCCGTCGTTAAAATATGTACGTCCCAGCGTCTTCACGCTGCCCGCTTCCGCGGCAAATACGGTTGGCATGGCGGGTGTGACCTCCTCTTCGCTCGGGGACGGCGAGTCCTCCGGCAGTGTGACGTCGGGGCTTGCTACGGGTTCGGGGCTTGGGCTTTGCGCTTCGCTCGGGCTGCTGCCGCAGGCTGATAACAGTAACATGACCAAAAGCAGCGCGATGATTCCCAGTTGCTTTCTCATAAGTTCCCTCCGAAGACAGCTCGTTTTTTGTTTAAGTATAACACATAAACACCGTCGCGGCAAATACTTTTCGAGAGTGGTTCAATAAATTCCATGATTTGACTATAGTATAAATGCGCTTTCGAACGGGGGAACCTGTTTGCATTCGGCATTTTAGATGAATTATTAAAGCCAGAGCTAATAATCCACCAATTTGCGATCCGCGTCGAACTCGCGCAGTTGTTTATGGACTTCCTGCGGCTGGTCGCGGGGAAGTAACGGAGTAAACGATAAAGCCGCCGGTCAGTGCGACCGGCGGCTATGTTATTAAGGTGTTTTTTCTTTCTGCAAAATTTGTCGCGGTACAACAGATAAGTGAGAGACAAGTCGCTCAGGGTTTGGTAGACCGGATCGTTCGCGATGGCGGCAATTTCAGAAGGGTAAAGTCACCTGCGTTACAATCCTCCAAAGCTCACGCTCCGCAGCACTTTTTGTACTTTTTACCGCTGCCGCAGGGGCATGGGTCGTTCCGCCCGATTTTAGGCCCTACGCGAACCGGCACGGGTTTCACTGGGTCATCATCCTCGTCGGCGATAAAGGTAAGGTCGCCGTCCGTATTCCGATGTTTCAGTTTTGAGATACCGGAAAAGTTTTCGTCCAACATTTTCGTCCGGTTTTTTTCAATAAGAAGGCGTTGAAAAAACGCTCCGTGAAGCGCGTATAAACGGGGATATTTTTCTTTAACTTTTCGCGTTTGCCCCATTAGCCGTTCACGGATTATATAGTTTTCCATGGCTAACAATTGAAGTCGCTCATCGTCCGTTTCTACCTTGTTAAGCAAAAGATTAAACAACGCGGGATAAACGGAATCAAATTGATCATCCTTGTCAATCGCCAGCAGTTCCTTAACCGTTCGCAGCCGCTCAACCATCGGATACTGGTAATCCTGAGGGGTCACGTGCCGCGCAAGCCGCAGCGCATCGTCTAAAAACATATCCGACGCGGTGTCATCCACAGTTCGGAGTATTTCCCCCAGAGAATCCGCGACCTTTGAGTTCGAAAAATTCGCGTTTTGCAGAAAACCAAAGCATTTTTTTACAATCTCTTCGTCCTTATCAATTAAAAATAGGATTGAAACCACCAATATATCTATATTTTGCAAATTATGTTCAATATTTAAACGCGCAGCTTTCATAACGGAATCGTATAACTTTTCGTGCAGTACATTATCCACTTGACAGAAAATATACTTATACCAAACGTCCATCGCTAATTCATCAATTGCTAAATAAGCCTCGTATTGTGCGATCGCTTTATGACAATATCCCCGCGCCGCATATGCGTTGGCCAATTCCAGCATAATAATCCGGTTGGTCGGTTCCTCCTTTAACAGGGCTTCCATTTCTTTGACCGCCTTGCCTGTTTTTCCCGTTTGCCGCAGCATCCTCGCCGAATCAAGACGTACCATGCTGAACGCATTGAGTTTCAACGTCTCGTCGTATGCCGCGCGCAGCGCCGGATCACAAAGCGTATCATACGCGGTTTTGATTTGCGCGAATTCTTCAGGGTAATGCTCCGGCGGAAATATTTTAACCGCTTTGTAATATGCGCGTTTAAGCGTTTCGGGCTCCGCCGATTGAGGAAGATCCAACCACTCGTAATGAGTCTTCATAAGTCCCCCAAAAGATCCAAAAGATCGCTATACAACTCCTCGCAGTCTTTTCCCAAAATGAGCGCTTCCTTGATTTGCGCCGTTAGGATTTGCAATTCATCCGCAAATACCGAACCTGAAGATGCCAGTTTTTCCGCTTTTTTAATTGCGGGGCGGTATTTTTTCGCGCCCGTCGCTTCCAGCCATTTGCTTGTGTCTGCCGTATTCATGGCGACGACGCCCGTCGTGGAGATGGTGACGTTCGCTTCCTTACCCGTGCTGACTACCTTCGCGGAAACCTGCAAAATGCCGTTGATGTCATACGCGAAAACGCACTCAATCGGTTCGTTGCCGGCAGGGGCGGAGGGAATGCCTTTGAGCGTAAACTCGCCCAGCAGTTGATTGTGTTCCGGGTTGGTATACTCTCCTTGATATACCGTAACGTTTACCCTCGTCTGGAAGTCCGCGACCGTTCGGAAAGCTTCCGTTTTTTTAACGGGGATAACGGTATTTTTCTGAATAACCGGGCAATAAACTTTTCTGTCCAAAACAACATCATAAACAGCGGTTCCGAGTGTAAACGGGCAGATGTCGGTAATGGCCAATTCTCCCGTTAAGTCTCCCGCGATGATGGCCGCCTGCACCGCCGCGCCGCGCACCACCGCCAACTCGGGATCTACCAAGTTTTTTGGGGGTCTTCCGTCAAAAAACTCGGTTAAAAAGGATGTTACAAGCGGAATTTTCGTTGAGCCGCCCACCAAAAACACATCGTCGATATCCTCGCGGCTTAGCCGCGCTTCCTCCAGCGCTGTTTCAACCTGCGTTTGTGTTGAATGTACCAACTCTTCAATCAATCTCTCAAGGTCTTCTCTGGAAACAACGGCATCAATGGAAAAGGCTTGTCCTTTTTTATTTTGCAAAAACGGGAGCGCGGCGTGATACCAATCCTCTTTACTGAGCGCGATTTTACATGCTTCGGATACATCTTTGATTCGCGCCGCCGAACGAAGATCAGGTTTATGATCGGCGGTTAAGTGTTCCGTAAGGCATTGGTCAAAATCCTTACCGCCCAATTTGTTGTTGCCGCATGTGGATTTTACGTCAAGTACGCCTTCAAACAACTCCAAAACGGTGACATCCAAAGTACCGCCGCCAAAGTCGTACACCAGCATGTTTCGGCTGTCGGACAAGTTGGCAAGACCGTAGTCCAACGCCGCCGCCGTTGGCTCGTTGATGATTCTCGACACGGTAATTCCGGCGAGTTCGCCTGCCCGAACGGTTTGCTTTCTCTGCCTGTCAGAAAAATATGCCGGTACGGTAATAACGGCGCGGGTAACCGATCGTTTCATATAGTTCGAAGCGCAACGAACAAGATAGGCAATGATTTGAGATTGCACTTCCTCGGGGCTGTAGGTTTTTCCGTTTGCCGTCAAGGTGTGGTCTTCTCCGAACAGACGCTTAACTTCATAAAAGTGGATTCCGGGTGCAATAACAGCAACTCCTTGGCTTCTCTGCCCACAAGAACCTCTCCGTTTTCCTTGAAGTGCACACAGGAGGGTGTGACCATTTCGCCGAGGTGGTTGGGGATAACCGAAATGATGCCGTCTTCGAACACCGCGACTTCGCTGGTGGATGTCCCCAAGTCAATCCCGATAATGGTTTCGCGTTTGCTCATTCGTTCACGCCTCCCAATTGGTTTATAACAACGGCGGCGCGTTTAACTACCGTGCCGCCGTATGAATAACAGCCGGACAATTCACGCACGACCGTATTGTGCGGCAGTTCGCGACAAGTCTCGGCGGAGGAGACGATGTCAAGCGTTTGATTGTACGGTTCACCCTCGCGCCGGAGCTTTTGTATGCCTGCGTCGGTTAGTTTCCGGTCACAGACGCGGGTAAATAAATCCACTTGACCACGTAACCCCTCATCCTCACGAGCGTTTGCAAACATACGTAAATCCTCCGCCTCATCGCGAAGGGCAATCAGTGCGTCCAGAAGAAGTTTCGCGTCTATGTCCGCGTTTTTGCCGGAAACTTGGTCGTATAACTCTTCCATCTGCATTGCTAATTCTTTTTGCTTCCTCTGGCTCTGTTCCCATTGATCCTTCAACTGTATCGACAGATCGACAATGGTTTTAGACTGCTCGCTGAGGGTATTGGTAAGGGCTGCGATTTGCGCCCTCTGCTTCCACATCATACCATGACCTCTCTTTTTTCACTTAGCGGCACGCCCTGTTACAGCTCACTTAGGCGTTGCGGCTTTGTAAGTCGTATTATGAGTATAACACAAGTAAGGTGTCGGAGTAAACACCGAGCTGTTTAATAGTATGTTGAAAGCAATCTTATGGTCCTATAACGATTTTTCGCTTCCAAGTGTCTTTGTTGAATTTTCGTTTGAGAAACCCAGTAATTATAGGGTATAGAGAAGCCGCAAGAGTCAAAATGACCTTGCGGCATGGTCGAGGCGACAGGATTTGAACCTGCGGCCTCTGCGTCCCGAACGCAGCGCTCTACCAAGCTGAGCCACGCCTCGACAAAGAGAAACTCTGCTTATTATACGGGATACCGGGCGGGTTTGTCAAGCGCAAATTAAGAAGCCTAGAAATCCCTCTTGACAACGTTTGTTAATAAGAGTATGATACGCTTGCCATTGTTTCGGAGGTGTGTCGCGTAATGAAGCACGCGGATTTGATTAACAGCATAATCGAGGCCGAGCAGCAAGCGCAGACGCTTGCCGCCGAAGCGCGCGAAAAAAAGCTGCGTCTCCGCGAGGAACTGAGCGAGAACGCCGAAACGATGCGCCAAAAGTATATGGATCAAGCGGACACGCGAATCAACGCGGTGCGTGAGCGCGAAGAGAAGCAGAACGGCGAAGCGATCGAAGCCGTGGACACACTGCACCGCATGGAAATGGAAAGCATGGAACGGCTCTTTGAGGAACATCGCGAGGAATGGGTCGGGAAGCTCTACGAGATGGTGGTCGGGCGCTCATGACGTCTGACCTGACGCGTTACGGCGCGGTGACCGCCAAGGTTCGCGCCATGTACGGAAAGAGACTGCAAGCCGCGGACTATACTAAGATGGCGGCGATGAAGTCGGTTTCCGAAATCGCGGATTTTCTGCGCGCTCACCCGAACTGGGGAGAGCCGCTGGCATCGGCGGATACCGCTTCCCTGCGGCGCGAACGGCTGGAATCCATTCTGCGGCGGCGTTATCTGACACATGTGTTACAGTTGTTTCTGTACATGCGCCGCGAGGACAGGATTGTCATGCGCTACCCAATACTGGCGGTGGAGATGGATCAGCTGATGCGGGTGATGCGGATGGCCGCCGCCGGGCAGGCCGCCGAATACATCTTCGATCAGCCGGAAATCGTGAAAACACTCAGCCGTGTGCGGTTTGACCTGTTGCCCCGCACGGAGACGTATGACGACCTGCTGGAAGCCGTAAGAAACACCAACTTTTATACGTCCCTGAAGCGCATTCGCCCCGAAAACGGGGCGTTTCCCCCGTATTTGCTGGTGGAGGCGCAGATGCGGCGCGCCTACTTCCGTTCGCTCGGGGAGATGCTGCGCGGCAGACGGGGCAAGTCCGGCGAACTGCTGCGGGAAGCAATCGGGATACAGGCAGACTGGATTAACATCGCGATGATTGACCGTATCCTGCGTTACTACCCCGCGCTGATGCCCGATGTCCTCCAATACCTCCTGCCGGCGGGGATTCATCTGACCGCGCTGGAGATTCGCACGATGATTGCGCTGGAAAGTGCCGAAGGGCTGCGCGCGCTGTTGGCGCGTACCCACTACGGCTCCTACTTGGCCGGACACGATGAAGACTCGATGGAAAAGGTCGGGCAACTCTGCCTGATGACGTTTTTTCGGCGGCGGATGGCGGGCGGTGTCCCCTCCGTTTTTATGCCGATCGCCTACATTAACCTCTACCAAAACGAGCTGCAAAACCTAATCCACACGATAGAGAGCGTCCGATACGGGTTGCCGGCGGAAAGCACGAAGAAACATTTGGTAATATTATGAAGACGTAGGGACGATCGCCCTCGAATTATAAAAGAAGGGAAGGGGTTGCTCATGTCTGTTTCACGGATGAAGCTGGCTACCGTCGTCGGTCCGATACGGGATTTCGATGCGGTTGTGCTGGACTGCGTCGTGGGGCATGAATTCCATCCCGAGTCGGCCGTGTCCGTTATGCGGAAGCTCAAAGGACTGTCTCCCTTTGAAACGGCCAACCCATACCTCGATAATCTGCGCCGGGTCGAGCGCCTGATGTCGCTGCTGGGTATTACGCCGCCGCGAAAGGAAGCCGCCGCCGCGCCGTTTGACGCCGAAAAGGCGGAAGCGGCGATCACGGAGCTGGAAAAACGCACCGAGGCGCTGCTGGCGGAGCGGGAGGACTGCGCCGCCCGCGCTGCGGAGGACGTTCAGCTCTTTAACCAGCTTCAGGTGCTGCACGACGTAAACATACCCATTGAGGACCTATATAACGTCACATACATGAAGTTCCGCTTCGGGCGGCTTCCGCGCGACATTTTCACCCATTTCTACCCCGTCATCAAAGACCGCCCCGACGTGTTTTTCTTCACCACCGACACGCAGCGGGACTACATCTACGGCATGTATATGATGCCGCGCGAGGGCGCAGACAAGGTTGACGCGCTGTTCACCTCCCTACAGTTTGACCGAATCCGGCTCTCGGAGCGCCTGACCGGTTCCAGCGAGGAAGCGGAGCAGATGATCCGCACAGACTTGGAGCAGCACCGCCGCCGCTTGGAAGAAATCGAAAAAGAGATGGTGAAAATCGCGGAAACCGAACGCCCCCTGCTGGACGAGGCATACCGTTTTTACCGGAGGGTATCGGGCGCGTTTGAGATTCGCCGCTACGCCGCGCATACCGACGAGAGCTTTTACTTAATCGGATGGATCCCCGAAAAGGAGTTCAAGACCTTCGAACGGGCTTTTTCGCTCTGGGAGGACGTAAACTGTATCCTTGTGGAGGAAGACGAGCAGAAGACCATGCCGGAGTTCATGCCTCCCACGAAGCTGAAAAACAGCCCGATCTTCCGCCCCTTCGAGCCGTTCGTCTCAATGTACGGTTTGCCCTCATACAACGAAATCGACCCGACGCCGCTGGTGGCGCTCACCTACCCGTTGATTTTCGGCGTGATGTTCGGGGATATCGGGCACGCCGCGCTGCTGCTAGCCGCCGGACTCCTGCTCTGGAAACTCAAGGGGATGTGGCTTGGGAAAGTCTTGTGTTACTGCGCCGCCGGGAGCGCGGCTTTCGGGTTTGCCTACGGCAGCGTGTTCGGCGACGAGCATCTGCTGCCGGGCTTTAAGGTGTTAGCGTCCAGCGAGGCGATTTTTTCGATATTAAGCGTCACGATCTACGCGGGTTCGGCGCTGGTGGCGCTGTCGGTGGTTCTCAATATCCTCAACGGTATCAAACAGCGCGATTGGGAGAAAATCTTGTTCGGCCCCGCGTCGCTTACGGGGATTGTGATGTACGCCGGCATCGTTTTTGCCGTTCTGCCCTTCCTCGGCTTCGGTATGTCGCCGTTCCCCGCGCCCGCGCTTATGGCTATGATTTTACTTCCCGCGCTCATCGTTTTTTTCAAAGAACCGATTACGCATCTGTTCGAGCGAAAGCCGTTTAAGTTTGAAGAGGGGTTCGGCGGGTTCTTCATCTCCAGCTTCTTTGAACTGTTTGATGTGTTTCTGAGCTTCATCACCAACTCCATCTCGTTTTTGCGCGTCGGCGCGTATGCCATCGCCCACGCCTCGCTGATGGAGGTGGTGTTTGATATGGCCGCCGCGCCGGACGGTTCCCGCAACATCGCCGTGCTGATCATCGGCAACCTCATCGTCGCCGGACTGGAAGCCGTGCTGGTGGCGATACAGGTTTTGCGTTTGGAATACTATGAAATCTTCGGGCGCTTCTTCTCCGGCGCGGGCAAAGCCTACAAACCGCTGGGATCCGAAGAAGCCTAAATCAACCACAAAGGAGCGTTTTTCATGGAATACCTTCTTGTTCTCATCCCCGTCGCAATGCTCGTCTCCCCGCTCTACGCGATTTACCGCCGCAGGACAAAGGGGAAATCGCCCAAGCTCGCGCTGGTCTGCCAGATCTGCGCTTTCTTCGGGGTCGTGCTGCTGACCGGCCTCGTCGGCGTCGGCAACGCTTTGGGTGCCGAAACGGCGGATGCTGTGGCGTCGGCGGGCGGCATCACCGACATGTCTTGGGGCTTAATCGCGGCGGCGCTGTCCACCGGCCTGTCGG
>DBDP01000015.1 GCA_002293625.1 Clostridiales bacterium UBA929
ACATTTTCAAGGCTTTACGAAAGACTAAAACACTGGAATGTCAAGATTTATTTCTCCGACCACTGGGGTGCGTACAGCGATTTGATTCCGTCGGAATTATTAATCCAAACCAAGTCACAAACGCATTTGATCGAGAGCAATAATTTCCCACAAAGGCATTGGTTCGCGAGGTTTCGTCGTAAAACATGTGTCGTTTCCAGATCTCTAGAGATGATTAATTTGACCACTATGCTCTACGCCGCTTTTCATGTTAATAAGCTTATCTACATAGCTATATGATTAACACTCCCCTCTCTCCTTTACGACAACATAGTCCTGCGAAAACTACCGCTGGAACTGGTGGTGAAGCTCGGTACAAAAGACGCGGAAATCATTGCGCTGTACTACACAGGGAAACAGTATCGCGAAGAATGTCAAATTATAGGGAAAATAGGATACTTATGGCATATTCCCCACCTGTTCCGCGAAAGAGGAATAATTATGTCGGTCGCGTAGACACGTAGACATCCTTGCGTAGGCGGATTTGGACATTGGAGTTTCCGTATCTGGATGAAACACTCAAATTGCTTTTACTCACGCGAAGGATATGGTGGCAATGCTGCTGAAGAACAACCAAATAGAGAAGTGATGTAGCAAAACATTCAACCCCCTGCAATCTTAATTAAAAGATTGCAGGGGGTTCTTCACTGCGCGTTTTACTTTACGAGTTGCTGGAAGTGCAATAAAAGGTGAAAATACATTGTCGCAGCCCTCCGCTTCAATCTGAGTTTCCCAAAACCACTCAGATTGGAGAAAGGAATATGTTTGATAACTCTAGTCCCTATACCCTTCGCACGGATGAATCCGAGGGTATCACACGCTATTACATATCCTTCGCGGACGGCGAGGGAATCCAACGCGAAACCGAGGTATCCCGTCCTGTCTATTTGGAGTTCCTGCGCTTTATCCGAACAGAGCGGAACCTCCACCGTTGGGATGAGCGGCATATTGAATCTTCCAACCTCACCGATGAAGAACTGTATGACCGTGCGTCGGACAAGCCTAAGGGCGTTGAGGAAACCGTCTTTGACAGCTTGCGAAACGAGAAGCTGCGGCTGGCGATTCAGAGCTTGCCCGAAACCCAGCGGCGGCGTTTCGTTCTGTATCACGAGTTTGGGCTTACATACGAGCAAATCGCAGAGATGGAGGGGTGTTCGTTTCAAGCAGTGGCACTATCTGTTGGAATAGCAAATACAGCTATAAAAAAATATTTTTCAAAACAGGCTTGAAAAATCGGCTCTGACTGTGGAAATAAGTGAGGGGGTATTTTTCCTCCCACCCGTTCTCCACTTTTTGGAGGCGGCTGAACATTGACAATTTCATAACCATTCATCAAGTACATTCCCCATTGCTCGTGCGGAAGCATGAGCCACGATAGCGGAGACGCCACGACCTATACGCTTCGTATAGTGAGCGAGATCATCCGTCTATGAGTGCCGGGTTGCCACCGGCAGGGCGATAACAGGCAATGGGGCGATACTCCTGTCCGGCCATAAAGTCGAGCGGTAAAACCGTCGCAACAAGTGGGGGCAGTTCGGAGCGATCCTCGGAAGGGTGAGATTCCCGTGGAGCGGTTTCGCAAACCGCCGCTTGATGACTTCCCACTGAATAGAAGCGCCTATCTCCCGAACAGGGAGGATAAGCGGTGCAGCAGCCGAGAAACCAAGAAACATTTCTGTTTCAAGGCTGCGAAACAGGCTTATCCGACCGACCGTGAGGGAGTGGAGGCGTGAAGCGTCTTGGGGTGTCGAGGACAAATAGAGACGCATATCAAAAAGACCAAGCGCAAGCCCGGCGACCGTGAACGGTGGTTTATGCCCGTGTTGTTTTCACAATAATAGCCGGGCTTGCGCGTTGGTTCTACATACGATTGGAGGCAATCTAATTGGAAAAGCGAATCAGACGGGGTGATATGTTTTATGCCGACCTTACGCCCGGTATCGGCTCGGAACAAAAAGGATACCGTCCTCTGCTAATCATTTCAAACAACACCGGCAACAAACACAGCCATACGGTCATCGCGGCTATCATCACCAGCAAGACCGAATGTAAGACGAAGATACCAACCCATTGCACCATCAAAAAGCAGCAGGGGTTAGAATGTGATTCCCTCGTCTTATTGGAGCAATTACGCACAATTGATAAATCACGCTTGAAGGGTACCATCGGAACGCTGGACGCTCACGACATGCGCAGGGTCAACAAGGCTCTCGCGGTTAGCGTGGGGCTTTGAACAAAAACATAGAGAGGGGTGTGTGAATGCCAACCGTCGCAGAACTGGAGAAAATGAGCCAAATCGGTATTGATACGGTGGAGCGGGACGACTTGCGAAACATCCACGCAATAACCCTTGACCCGTCGCTGCCGCAGATAGAGCGGGTGCGGCGGTACGTCGAGCAATCTGGTAATCCTTACTGCTTTCTGTGCGGCGACACACCTGTGAGAATCCGTTTTGCCGACACCGGCAGGACATTATCCCAGTCACTGCTAGAGTATTTCACGCGCTTGAAGCAAGGATAAGGACATTTTTCAAGCATCGTACATTTGAGACTAACGTTTTTTTATGCTATAATCAGACTGTGATTATTGGGGGAAGGAGGACTATGCCTAGAATACGTAAGACTCTGCAACGCCCGGTTTCAGTTTGCTGGCGAATCGCGCTGTACATCCGCCTATCGAGGGAGGATTGGAAAGAGGACGAGAAAGCACTAAGCGGAAGCATCGTGGAACAACAGAAGATACTCAATGAGTATGTTGAGACACACTTCCAAGAGGAGTACACCATCGTGGATTCCTACATTGACGACGGACTTACGGGGACGGACGATACCCGCGATAGCTTCCGGCGCATGATGGTCGATGTGGAAGCAGGGAAGGTGAACTGCATCATCGTCAAGACCCTTTCTAGAGCGTTCCGAAACTACGCCGATCAAGGACGCTACCTTGAACAGATTTTTCCGCGCATGGGCGTCCGATTCATCTCGACCGGTAATCCGTTTGTTGACAGTTTCAAAGACCCCGACGCAATTCAAAACGGGTTGGAAATCCCAATCAACGGCTTGATGAATGACCGTTTCGCGGCTAAGACCTCTGCGGACGTTCGGCGCACCTTCGACGCGAAGCGTAAGCGTGGCGAGTTCATCGGCGCATTTGCCCCCTACGGCTACATAAAAGACCCCAAAAACAAGAACAGCTTGCTCGTTGATGAAGAAGCTGCGCAGGTCGTAAGGAACATCTTCTCATGGTTCGTCAACGGCGGTATGAGCAAAAGAGCGATCGTCAAGAGATTGAACGAGATGGGAATCCCGAACCCGACGATGTATAAATCCCACGTACAGCGTTGTAACTATAAAAATCCAAACACAGAAACGAATGACGGTTACTGGAACACCTCCAATGTATCGAATCTCCTGTCAAATGAAATCTACATAGGCAATATGGTACAAGGGCGAACCCGTGTCATCAGCTACAAGGTACATAAAGTAGTGAAAACATCTGAGGACGAGTGGTACGTCGTACCGAACACTCACGAGGCGATTATCGACCGTGAAACCTTTGAGAAAGCACAATTATTGCATTCCCGCGATACCCGAACCGCGCCGGGGAAGAGAGAACTGTATCTGTTTTCTGGCTTTCTGCGTTGCGCGGACTGTCAAAAATCTATGCGGAGGAAAACAGCGAGGGGTTTGGCTTACTACTATTGCCGGACGAAAATAAACAAGGGTCTATGTACCAATCATACCATACGGGAGGACAAGCTGACACAGGCTGTATTGGACGCCATTCGCCTTCAGATTAGCTTGGTGGAGTCCATCGCCGAAGTAATGGATGTTGTAAGACAAACTACCTCTATCAAAACCCAGTCTATTCGCCTTACCGGGATGCGGAAACTCCGCGAGGAAGAACTATCGAGAATTCAAGTAGCTAGCGATAGCTTGTATCTTGATTGGAAGAACGGCGACATCACGAAGGACGATTACCGAAGGATGAAAGCGGTCTTCGAGGATAAGAGTACCAAACTGCGGGATATGATAGAGAGCATTACCATCGAAATCAACACGGCGGATGCCGTAACCTCTGACGATGCGTATCTAGCCGCTTTCATGAAGTACAAGAACATCCAGACCCTTGATCGCGGGATTCTCGTTACTTTGGTAGACACGATTCACATTCATGAAGGCGGGCAGATTACGATTGACTTTACCTTTTCGGATGAACTGAAACGCATCGCGGACTACATTGAAAGCAGTCAGAGTGAATCCAATGGGGCATCGGTAAAAGCCGCTTCTTGAATCCGGCACAGTGTTGTGCATATAAAAAAGCCCCCTTCCGTCGGAAGGGGGTGGCGTCCGTATGGACGCCGGGGGATGTTGACGACCGCCCATACCTCTTTTACTCTGTAACCAGCCGGTATGCGTTGATCTTCCGAATCCTCCAAGACACCGTCAGCGCCACGGCGTAAGCAAAACAGCCTATCAGCGCGGCGACGGCGGCAACCAGAATGGGTAAAACGGTGAAGTTTACGCGCATAAACCCAATGCTCTTAAACAACACGCTGAATACAGCATTCGCGAAATATCCCGCGAAAAATCCGCCAATGACAACCCCACATAATACTGGCGGCATAAAGCAGGCGGAAATCTGCCGCATCAATTGATCGGTGGTGTACCCCACCGCCTTTTGGATACCCAGTGCGCGCCGCTTTCTCAGGATCGAGGATTTCACGGTCAGGTAAGTTCTTGCAGTTCCTCCAGCGTCGCGTGGAAGATATCCGTAATCAATGTGTTGATCTGCTCCGCCTTCTCGCTGATGCGGGCAAGCTGAGTTCTGTCTTTCTCGTCTTTTGCCGAAAGGCTCATCACTTCCGCCGCCGCCTTGATAGACGCCACCGGTGTTTTGATGTCATGCCGAACGTGTTGAAGTATTCGCGGGTGCTTTCCGAGAGCAAGTCCTCGTCGTCAATCAGCAGGCAATCATATTCCATCAGCCTTCACCCCTGTGAATACAGTATACCATATCCACCATATCCAGTAAAAAATTGTCCGAAAAATTTTCTTGACAAACAAGAAGAAGTGTTTTATAATAATAATTATCAATAAATAAAAGGAGAATTATCCATGAAAACATTTATCTGTTCCGTCTGCGGTTACGTACATGAAGGCACCGAGCCGCCCGAAAAATGCCCGCAGTGCAAAGCTCCCGCGTCTAAGTTCAATGCGCAGGCGACCGAGGGGCTGGTCTTTGCCGACGAACATACCGTCGGCGTTCCGAAGGGCGCCGATCCCGAAATCCTTGAAGGGCTTCGCCAAAACTTTAACGGCGAATGCACGGAGGTTGGCATGTATCTCGCGATGAGCCGTCAAGCCGACCGCGAGGGCTACCCCGAAATCGCTGAGGCTTACAAACGCTATGCCTTTGAAGAAGCGGAACACGCCGCCAAATTCGCGGAGCTGCTGGGTGAGGTGCTGGACGCCTCCACCAAAAAGAACCTTGAAATGCGCACGCTCGCGGAACACGGCGCGACGCAGGGCAAGAAAGACCTCGCGACGAAGGCCAAAGCGCTGGGCTTAGACGCCATCCACGACACCGTGCACGAGATGTGCAAAGATGAAGCCCGCCACGGCAAAGGCTTCCAAGGCTTGCTCGCGCGGTATTTTTAACGCCGTGAGACGGAACACCATCCAGCGGCGCTTGATTCTTGATGCGGTGCAAACGCTCAACAGCCACGCCACAGCCGAGCAAGTTTACGAAGCCGTCGCGAAGGAGTATCCCGCCATCGGCAAAGCCACTGTATACAAAAACCTAAGCCAAATGGCGAAAGCGGGGGAGTTGCTCAATATCGGCGCTCATGGCGGCTCCACCCGCTACGACCACAATATCCACAGTCATCATCACTTCATCTGCGAAGAATGCGGGCGCGTTTTCGATATCGAGCTGCCCGGAATAGATGAGCAGCTCGGGGAATTGGAGGGGTATTGGGTGAAAAATATCACCCTCAGCGGGCTTTGCCCGGAATGTAAGGAGGCAGGGATATGCAATCCATAGATAAAAACAGTCCCGTTGATCCGGAGGTTATGTTCAAACTGTCCTATGGACTGTTTGTTCTGAGCGCGAGGGAAAACGAGAAAGACAACGGCTGCATCACCAATACGGTTACGCAGATTACAAGCACACCTTTGCAAATCTCCGTCGCCGTGAATAAAGCCAACTATACCCACGGTATGATTCAAAGAACAGGCGAGTTTGTCCTGTCCGTTCTCTCGGAAAGCGCGACGTTTGAAGTGTTTCAACGCTTCGGCTTCCAAAGCGGAAAAGAATCCAATAAGTTTACCACCTCTTGTGAACGAGCGGCAAACGGTATCTGCTATATCTCCGAACACACAAACGGCGTCATCGCGGCGAAGGTAACGGACTCAAAGGATATGGGTACGCACACGGTTTTCTTCGCCGAAGTCACGCAGTCGTTTGTTTTGTCAAACGAACGGAGCGCAACCTACCAATACTATTTTGACCACATAAAACCCAAACCGCAGCCGCCAAAGGAGAAAGGTTTTGTCTGCAAAATTTGCGGATACGTCTACGAGGGAGAGACACTGCCCGAAGATTTCATCTGCCCCATTTGCAAGCATGGTGCCAGTGATTTTGAAAAAATAAATACGAGGAGGTCGCAAGATGATTACACTGACAAAGGACATGGAACTGGGTGTTCCGAAAATCGATGAGCAGCATCGCGAATTGATCGACAGGCTGAACACGGTCATCTCAATGGGTGCGAAGTCCGTTTCCAAAGAGGAAACGGAAAAGACGCTCGATCTGCTGTGCGATTACATATTGAAGCATTTCAGCGACGAGGAAGCCCTGCAAAAACAGTCGGGGTATCCGAAATATGATTGGCACAAAAGCCAGCATCAGATTTATGTGAACGAGATCGGGAAGCTGAAGCAGGAGTTTTACGCAAACGGCACTTCGGCGAAGTTTACCCTTGACCTCAACAACTCGATCGTCAACTGGATCGTGCGGCACATCAAAGCGGCGGACGTGGAATTTGGGAAATACTACCGGGCGCTTTGATTTTTTGTATACTCGACCAACGGTTCGATATACTCTCTTGACGAAATGTCATAGGAACTTTGGATGTTCTTCGCGAAGGCGTTGTTTGACGCGTCTTTATCATTCTGACGCCGAAAATCACAAGGTCATCCGCGCCGATAGGCGTTTTGGAGAAGCCTTTGTACGGCAATACAGTGCCGCCGGTTTCCTCCGCGATCCAATCGGCGTATCGCTTGGTAAAACCCGTTTTGCTGTTACAGATTATGTAGGTTTTCATAGCTATTCCCCCTGTTTTTATTGTCACCTCGAAAAACTCCCGCTCCGGCTTGCGACACCGCGCTAGAGGCACCTGCTCGCAAGCGCTTCGCTCGTTCGCCTTCGGCGAACAATGAGTTTTTCGAGCGCTCTTATTTTAGAGCGTTTTCAATCGCTTTCAAAATTGTTCCCGAACTCATGGTCGCGCCGGATACCGCGTCCACCTCTACGCTTTGGCTGCTCACCACTGTATCGACAATGACTTCGGCGGGTTTCCCCATGCCGTTGCGGTGCTCTAAGATACGTACCGCGGTAATCGCGTGACCGCGCACATCCACCTCTACGCTCACGGACACAAGTCCGTTGTGGCAAACCCCTTGATATACGCCGTCCGCGAACGTTGTTAGGTCAAAGCTGGAATCGCTTACTTGCTGAGGTTTCGGAAGGTTGAAGATCACTGCGACGACTAGAATAACGACAATCGCCAGCGCGCCCATTCCAACCCAAAAGCGGGGGCGGCGTTTCTTTTTCATCACGACAATTCCTCCTGCATTTTCGTTAAATTCATAATCATTTTTGTCAGCACATTTCCGGCGGTGTCAAGTTCCTCGTGGGTCATTCCCTCAAACAGCCGTTTAAGAAACTCCTGCGCGTTCGCGGCGACTTGCCCCGTATGGGAATACCCCGCTTCGGTGATACGTACACGGCGGCTGCGGCGGTCGGTTTCGCTCTCCTCAACGGTGATAAGCCCTTCTCGCTCCAGTTTCTCCAGCATTTTCGCGGCGTTTTGGCGCGTCGTGTCCATGTCGGCGGCGATTTGGGTAATCGTCGGCAAAGGATCGGTTGGCATGTCTTTAATCGTGCGCAGCAAGAACCATTGCTTGGTGGACAGACCGCTCACCATCTTATCGGCGACATATTGCATTTTATTCGCGAGGACAAAGGTTCCGCCGAACAGGAGATAATCGTTTCTTCCGGGGGGTTTCATTCGAGGATTCCTTTCTGAAAACAAAATAGGCAACCTATTGCGTTTATTATAGCAATAGGTTGCCTATTTGTAAATAGGTATTTTAGAAGTAGGGGCGCGCATTGCGCGTCCGCAACGTGACTACACCGCGAAACCACCCTGCCAGAAGGCCGTGCCGACCAAGACGGCGTTCGCGCCGGCGTCCAGCGCCTTTTGGGCGTCCGCGTGATTTTGGATACCGCTTTCGCTGATGATAAACGCGCCTTTCGGAGACTCTCGAATCAGTTCGGCGGTTAAATCCACCGTGCCGCCGTCCTTTTCCAAGCGGGTGATGTCGCGGTTGTTGATCCCGATGATTTCCGCGCCGATTTCTCTCGCGAGGTTCATCTCTTCGCGCGTATGCACCTCAACGACCGGGTGCAGACCCATTGAACGCGCCTTTTCGTGCAACAGTGCGATGTTTGGCGTCGTCGCGCAGATCATCAGGACGCCCTTCGCGCCGCACTCCCGCGTCAGATAGAGCTGCTCCTCTGTGTCGATGAAGTCTTTACGCAAGACGGGAAGCCCGACTTCTTTTACGATCGAGCGAAGCAGGTCAATTGAACCGCCGAAATGCGTCTCCTCCGTCACGACCGACAACCCCATTATGCCTGCTTTTTCAAGACGCCGCGCGACCTCAAGGGGATTTCTCCCCTTGAACAGGTCTCCATGACGCGGCGAAACGGGCTTAAAGTCGATGATTATCTTAGAAAGCATGGGACATTTCCTTCAGCTCGGCGAGTTTCCGCTTCGCCGCGCCGCTTTCGATGAGGCTCTTCGCCAGCTCGACGCCCTCGCGGAAATCCCGCGCCTTGCCGCCGACGACCAGCGCTCCGGCGGCGTTCAGCACCACCGCGTCCTTTTTCGCGTCCGTAAGCGTTCCGTTAAAAACGCCGGTGAGCATGGCCGCGTTATCCTCCGGCGTGCTGGACTTGATATCCTCCAATCGGCAGCGCGACAGACCGAAGTCCTCCGGCTGTATCTCAAAAACCGATACCTCGCCGTCGCGCAAATGGTGAATGCGGGTTTTTCCGAGCAGCGAGATCTCGTCCAGCCCGTCCAAACCGTGAACGAACATCGCGTTCGTAAAGCCTACCTGCTGCGCGACGTATGTAACCGTTTCCAGCAGTTCCGGCTTGTAAACGCCGAGCAGATGCCGCGGCGCGAACGCGGGGTTGATCAGCGGGCCGATAACGGTATAGAAGATGGTTTTAATCCCTAAATCAGCTTCCGCGGGCAGAACCTTGCACATAACGGGATGGAAGGTCGGTGCGTACAGAAACGCGATGCCGATTTCCTCAATCATCTTTTCCGCCTGCGCCGGGGTCAACTCAATCTTTACGCCGAGCGCCTCCAGAACGTCCGCGCTGCCGGAAAGGCTCGCGAGCGAACGGCTGCCGTGTTTTGCCATCAAGATGCCGCCTGACGCCGCGACAATCGCGGTCGCGGTCGAGATATTAAAGGTCGAAAGCCCGCCGCCGGTTCCGGCGGTATCCATTAGATCGCCGGACACCTTGGGGCGCAGGGGTACGCAGTTGTCGCGCATCGCTTTCGCGAAGTGTGCCAGCTCGTTTTCTGTTGTCCCTTTCATCAGAAGCGCCACTTGGAATCCGGCGATTTGAACATCTGAGACATTCCCTTCGTTGATCGACGCGACCAGCGCCGCGATCTCCTCGCCGCTCATCTCTTGGCGCGACGTAACCTTTGTCAGAACCTCTTTATACATGGTTGGTCATCTCCTTATAATGTTATTTAGTAAGATTTGCATATGCTTGCGAGTTCCCGTACTTTCGCGGCGGATTTCTCCCCATTTTCCTCCGCGCCGCTGGAAATATCTATACAATACGGGTTCATCGCCATCGCCTCCCTGATATTTCCGAGATGGATGCCGCCCGCAAGGAAAAACGGTTTTTCACGGTAGCCTTCGATCAGTCGCCAGTCGAACATCCCTCCGGTCGAGCCGCGTGTACCGCGCCTGAAGGCGTCAAACAGAACATACTCGCATGCCGTCGGTTTTATATCCGCCTCGCTTCGCATACGGAACGCCCGTATAGTCGGACACGGCATTGCGTATTCACGCGTACCGTGAAACTGCACCATGTCAATCAATCCCTCATCCACAATACGCCGGATGAAGTCAAGCGGTTCGTCGATAAATACGCCGACCGTTAAGATGTGCGGGTCAAGAGCGTTTTTCAAGACCCGCGCCGTCTTAGGACCTATTTGCTGGCGGTGCGGCGTGAAGACGAACCCGGCGTAGTCAACGGCGGCTTCGTTTACGCAGTTTACATCATGCAGGGTTCTGAGTCCGCAAATTTTCAGCTTCATAGCAGCCTCCAAAGTAATAAAAAACATCGCGTATCCGGCGCTTCACCGGCACGCGATGTCTGTTTAAGCAATCGAAACGTGATTCAGCAACTTAAAACAGGCCGTGGCTCGGTGAAACACACGCGCCATTGCCATGTATAAGCCGCTGTAAATAAACGCTTCAACCGAACCTCTCCTTGCTCTGTTTTTGTCATTGTAGCAGACCGCACGGGGGATGTCAAGAGCATTTTTTAGTGTAAAAAATTTTGTTGACGGGGGAGAGGGGATGTGCTATAGTAAGAGCAGAGGGGCGGCACCTCAACGGTCTTCGCCTCAGTTGTTTCGCTTACAAAGTAACCGCCACACCTTGGCTATCGGGGGGCGGTTACTTTATTTTTATAACGCGGATCAGTGATGTCAAGGCTTGGAGTAGCTTGCGAACCTCGACTATGTACTGCATCGCATCACCTCCTCACGGAGGACAAAGACCGCCGACACACCGCCCATGCGCTGACGGAGTATCATATCGGTTATACGGTGTCAAGAAATTTGTTTTACTTTGGGTAGGAGTTGTTGATTCGTTTTCTTTTCTGCTTCTGCTTTTTAAGTCTGCTAATTTAAGCGTTTTCTACATTTTGTTTGCACCATCGCCCGATTGCAAGGGATTGTACTTATTACACCTTTTGAGGGTGGGTGCAATGGAGATGTAAACATATAATTAGTTTTGGCTAACCGTTTACCCGCTTCGCGATTGCGACAGCTTCCAGCGCGTCGCGTCCGTAGAAGGCGGCGTCGGAAACGGACGCGTCAACCGCCGCGCCGCCAATCATCACGGTGCAGTGCGGGTACGCTTCTTTTACGGCTTTGATCGTATCCTTCATGCTCTTTACCGTCGTCGTCATCAGAGCGCTCAGCCCGACCAAACGCGCGCGGTGTTCCCCAACCGCCGCCACGATTTGTTCCGGCGGAACATCCTTTCCTAGATCAATGACCGGGAATCCGTGGCATTCAAGCATGGTTACAACGATGTTCTTACCGATATCGTGGATGTCGCCGTGAACCGACGCCATGAGTATCGGCGGAATATCCAGCTTTTCGGAAGCCGCGTTCGCTCTCATCGTTTCGATCTCGCGTTTCGCGGCGTTCAGAAGCTCGGGTAAAAACACCGTTCCCGCGTCATATTGTTCTATATACCATTGCAGGGGTTTGTCCTGCGCGGCGGCGCTTTTTTGCTCTTCTGCGCGGTTCGTCAGCAGACGCCAAGAGTGCAGCGCGCCGGAAAACGCCTCGGAAAGCGGGTTCATGATAGCGGCGTCCAGCCCCGCCGACAACGCCGTCAGCAGGAACGCGGAACCGAGTTTCTCCCGTTCCGGCATTCCGTAGGAAATATTGCTCACACCCAGCACGGTCGCGAGTCCCAGTTCTTCTTTCACCAATCGGACGGCTTTCAGCGTTTCAACGGCTTGTTCCGGCTGCGCCGCCACGGTGAGTGTCAGGCAGTCGATCAGCAGGTCGCTGTCCGGGATACCCGCCGCTTCCGCAGCGCCCTGAATCTTCCGCGCGACGGCGAGACGCGCCTCCGCCGTTTCGGGGATACCGTTCTCGTCCAGCGTCAGACCGATAACCGACGCGCCGTACTTTTTCGCGAGCGGTAAAATGGTATCGAGCGATTCGCGCTTCCCGCTGACCGAGTTGATAACCGCTTTACCGTTGACGATCCGCAGCGCGACCTCAATGGCTTTCGGGTCGGTGCTGTCGATCTGTACGGGCAGATTGCACACGCTCTGTACCGCCCGGATCATGTCGCAGAGAACCTTCGCCTCGTCAATGTCGGGCAGTCCGGCGTTAACGTCGAGGATATGGCAGCCCGCTTCCTGCTGTGCCAGCGCTTCCCGTTGGATAACGGACATATCGCCTTCGCGCAGAGCTTGTTGCAGGCGTTTTTTTCCTGTGGGGTTGAGCCGTTCGCCGATGACCAGCGGTCCGTCGCACAACGCTATGGCGCGGGTGCCGGAGACGGCAACCGGGGCGGTGTGACGTGGCATTGGAACTTGATCTACACGCAGAGTATCCAGCATCTTCCGCATCTCGGCGATATGCGCGGGCGTCGTACCGCAGCAGCCGCCGACAATCCGCGCTCCCGCCCGGACAAACCCCTCGGCATACTCGGTAAAGACACGCGGCGTGACATCGTAAAACGCGGTGCCGTCAGGCGCGAGGCGCGGCATTCCGGCATTGGCTTGGATGATTACAGGCAGGTCGGCGGCTTGAATCAGCTCCGGCAGCAACGGCTTGAGCTGCGCCGGTCCCAGCGAG
>DBDP01000131.1:0-152 GCA_002293625.1 Clostridiales bacterium UBA929
TGGACGCGGCGCTCGGCGCGGCGTTCGGGCTTTCGCGCGGCGCGGCGGTTCTGCTAATCGAAGCCGGGCGCGTAAACCTTAATCATGAGGAGTGTTTGCTTCCCGCGAAAGAGATACGCGAGGGTGCGTTGCTGTCGGTGCGCGGGATGGGG
>DBDP01000131.1:185-17724 GCA_002293625.1 Clostridiales bacterium UBA929
GTGTTGAAAATTACGTGTTCGCCTACAAGGTGAACGAGCGAAGCGCTTGCGAGCAGGCGCCTTTGGCGCGGTGTCGCAAGCCGGAGCGGGTAATTTCCAACATGCCCACGCTGGCAATAAGATCAACGAAAGGGGCGAGAGATATGAAATACACTGTCATCCACAAAAAACACGGGAGGGTGACGATACTTTAGCCCTCCTGAAAACACGGGAGGATTTATGGCATTTGGTTGGATTGACCCGAAGGAGTATTCCTTCAATTGCTTTCTGCTGATGGAAAGGTTTCAAATCCGCGTTATGATGGAATCGGGCGGATGGCGAAACGACACGGCAGAATGGCGGTACAGTATGGGTGTTGCGCTGAACGCAAACCCCGTTGTGAAATGGTATCTTGAGCGTAAATGCCCGGAATGCGCCGAAGCGGTGAGCGAGATTACCAAAAGCGCGCCGCTTACCACGGACACGGCGGAGATTCGCAAGTGCGAGATGTACGCGCTGTCCTCGGTTGAGGACTTTGCGATTTACACTACGCCGGAGGTTATGGCTGAGAGGTGCGATTTTATCCGGGGCTGGAGCGCGGAGAGACTGTTTGCGCTGGCTGACTTGACAGATAAAATTGTGCTTGATGTCGGAGCCGGCTCCGGTCGCCTGACGTTCGCGGCGGCGGAAAAAGCCAAATGGGTTTACGCGAGCGAGCCGGTGGACACATTACGTGAGTTTGTGCGCGATGAAATTGCGCGGAAGGGCATTAAAAACATCCGCGTTTTAGACGGGATTGTCACCGCGCTGCCGTTTCCCGACGATACCTTTGACGTGGTAATGTCCGGGCATGTCCTAGGCGACGATTGGGAGGGTGAGATTGCGGAGCTTACCCGCGTCTGCAAGTCCGGCGGTTGGCTGTTGAATTGCCCCGGCGATTCGCTGGGAGACATGCAGCCGAGCAAGGAACTGACGTCCCGCGGCTGGGAAGAAATTCACTATATCGGCAGCTTCGGGAAAGACGTTTACACCCATCGAAAACAGATACGCAAATAACCAATTCGGGCGGCTCATCACGAGCCGCCCGCAGACTGAAGACAAATCCATAAACGGTGCGCCGAGGGCGTCGCACCCTACAGAACGAATAGCGCAATCGCAATGGTTGTAGGGCGTGCCGACCTCGGCACGCCGTTGGCTTATATCTTCTACAGCAGCGCGAACAAATCCAGCTGCTCCAAATCCAACATCCCGGCGTCATTCCAATCCGTGAGACCGAACACGGCGTGCAGGCGCTTGCGCTCGGCGTCAGTCATGTCTAGCAATTCCCGTTCGTCACGCTTTTCGTTGCGGAGGCGGATCGCTTCGCGGATCGCGGCCTGAAGCAGGTCGATTTTTCGCCACATCGTTTTCAGTTCCTCGTCCTCGGCTTCCAATTCTTTGCGCTTTCTCCATGCCTGCATCAGAAGCAACATAAGCGTCTCGCTGAACCCGAAGACTTCCTCCAAAACTTCGTTCCAGTCTCTCCCCTCGCGCACCGCGCCGGACGACTGCGCTCCGCTCGCATACTGCATAAACATGATGCTTGCGACATTCATACGTCCCGCTCCTGTCGCAGGTCGCGCCCGAAAAACGGGAGCCACAAAAACTCGCCTTCCAGCCTGCTTGCGAGCGCCGCGTTGTAGCGCGATTGTATGTTGTCTTTGCCCAGATTCGTGCAAACGACCATTTTCTTACCCATGACGACGCGGGTATTCACGAGATCCAGCAGCGCGGACTGCGAAAACGGCGTGACGAACTCCGCGCCGAGGTCATCGATGATCAGCAGGTCGCATTCGGTAAGTCTTTCGACTGCCTCCTCTGTCTCGTCGTTTCCCCGCCCGAAGTGCAGGGTTTCGATTTTTCCCAAATGGTGCGCCGCCGTACCGTAAGTCACCGAAAAACCGTGTTTGCTGACGGCTCCGGCGACGCAGACGGCGAGAAAGGTTTTGCCGGTGCCGGGCGAACCGTAAAAGACCATGTTCTCAAATTTCGTTTCAAAATGCGCGCAAGAGTATTGGCAAAGCTCGCGGATATCCTCCATGTTCCGGCGCGGCGACCCGTTTTTCGCGGGGTCGAACGCGTCGGAAAACATATTCAGGTCAAACGTGCCGAACGAGCGGTTTCGCAGCACCCCGGAAAGCTCGGCGGTTTGGAGCGCGTGGTACCGCTCCAGCAGACAGGCGCACATCTCGCCGTCTGTCATGCCGGTATCGTTGCAGACGGGGCAGAGGGGTTCGTCCTCGAGGATCTCCGGCGACGCGCCCATCGAGCGTAGCAGAGAAGCGCGCTCCTCTTGCAGCGTAAGGCTTTGAACCGAAGCGGCTTTGACCGCCCCAGCTTCCGAACTTGACAGCGCGTCTAAAAAGACGCGCCGGATTTGTTTACCCAACTCGGACAGGCGCGGTTCCTCGCCGTACAACCGCTCCCGCAAAAGCGCCTGACGCTTGCGGTGGGCGGCGGCGTCCTCCTGCAATTCCCGCCGCGCTTTTGCCAGCAAGCCGCGGTCTGCCGTCATGCCTAAGACCCTCCTTTAACCTTCCGAAGCGCCGCCTGCGTGCGGTCGTAACCGCCGCCCGCGCCGCTTGCCGCCGGAGCGGGTTTCTTGTCATACAATTCCACCTGTTCCGGCGTATGCCAGCCCCTCTCGTGCCAGCGGCGGAGGATTGTGTCGCAATATTTCCAAGCAGGCCACTTGGTGTTGTCAACGGTTTTGGCATACGCCAGCGCGATGGCTTCCGCCGAAAAGCCCAGGTCAATCCATGACGCAACGTATTTTTTCTCGATCTCGGAGGGCGCTCTGCCGAAGATGCCAAAGCTCTTGAAAACCTTGGAAAACATCGCGCGTGAGGACTCTTTTTGCTCTATGTAGCGCGCCGCGGCATCCTGATCGGCAATCCCCGCCTCTTCCCACTGCGCGGCTTCCCGGTCTGCCCGCTTCATGGTGAGCGGCGGCTTGTCCTCCGCGCAGTGATGCAGAAGCATGATGATTACATCCGGCGGCAACCCGCGCCAGCGGTATATAGAGAATAGAATCTGCCTGTCGCTGGAGGAGAGCAGACGCCCGAGCAGTTTTTCGGCTTCGTTGAAAACGGCGAAGAAGCCGGGGTCGGTGAGAAGTCCCTGTTTAATCTCCCCCGCGTCGTAAGACGGGCGTTCCGCTCCGATCGGCGGAGCCAAACCCGCGCCGGAGAGTTTCTTTTGCGCTTCGCGCAGACGCGCGTCCGCAAGCGTCGGGTTTTTCCCGCGCTTATTGCACAAATAAAGCAAGGCCGCGTCGCCGTCGTCCAGCAAAAGCAGCCTGTCCAATTCTTCGATTGTCAGCGTGATCTGTTCCATAGCCGTAGTATATCACGGCGCGAGTGCAGATGCAAGGGTGACATTCCCGCCTAAACGTGATATAATACGCTAAAGTAAGGGGTGTATTAAGGTTGAAAAAGCGTTTAATACTATGTGTTTTCCTCCTGCTTCCGGCGTTTATCACGCTCGCGCACGCGTTCGGACCGGAGGGGAAGCTCTCGGTCACCGTCACGAATCCCCCCGAAGGGGATTTTACCCTCACGTTGGATTTCGAGCAGCCGGAGGAAGAAATCGAAATCACAACCGCGCGGGAAGAAATAGACGGGGTTTCGGTGTTCACTTTTACCGGGGCGGCTTTACCGGAACGCTTTTCCCTCGTTATAAACGCCGGGGGCGAAACCGTCAGGACGCGGGAGATTGAACTCCCCGCGCTGCAAAGCGCCATTGTTTATGACCATCTCACCGGGGAATTTACGATCCCATCCGTCATGCCGCCGGTGTTTTTATATTTCGGCATCACCTTCCCCGCGATATTGCTGATTGAGGGGTTGATGCTGCTGCCGTTCGGCCTCAGCCTCGCGAAAAACTGGAAGCCGTTCCTTCTGATAAATTTCCTAACGCAAGCGGCGATGACGTTTACCGCCGGGATGTCGCTTGTGCGTTCGGGGACGGCGGCGGCATTTTTCATCCTGTTTCCGATGGGGCTTCTCGTCATGATCGCCGAGACGCTGCTGTACGAGCATTTCTTCGAAGCTAAAAAGCCGAGAATCGCACTGGCATACGGGATGATGGCAAACCTCGTCAGTTGGGTCGCCGTAGCGGTCGCGTCCGGCTGGCTGTACGGTGTGGTGTCTTCGTTGCTGTTATAATGCTTGAATCCCGCGGCAAAAGGTGGTATACTGGCACACATGCCCCGGTAGCTCAGGGGATAGAGCATTCGCCTCCTAAGCGAAGGGTCGGACGTTCGATTCGTCTCCGGGGTGCCAATCAAAAACCGCCGCAGTCACCAGTACTGTGGCGGTTTTTGATTAGTTGGCTCTCACCGAATAAAATTCATCCAAGCGTCTCGCTTCATCTCGGGAAGCGGGACGCTGGCTTTTGTCGCCTCGATCATCCTTAACAGCCATGTCATGCTTTCGCACAGGCAGCGCAGGATACGCAACCCCTCCGTGTCTCGCATGATTTCTTCGCCGCTGTTGCCGTGTATGACATTCCAGTAGGTTGACGGTGCGATGACGGCACCCGACAGCGTCAGGTAACTGTTCAGCTGGTGAAAGGTATCCTCTCCGCCGGAACGCCTTGCCACAGTGATCGCTGCGGCGGGTTTGCCTTTCAAATCAGCCCCCATATAGAAGAGCCTGTCGAGCGCGGACTTCGCGCCGCCCGCGATACCGCCGTAATATGTGGGCGCTCCCAGTATCAAACCGTCGGCGGCATTGACCTTTTTGGCGATGGCGCTGATATCGTCCTTGAAAACGCACATACCGTCCTCTGACGTATCGCAGCCGTTGCAGCCCGTGCAGCCCTGCACAGGACCTTTGCCGATATTTATGATTTCCGTCTCAATCCCCGCCTCCGCGAGCCTCTCCGCCATGTACCTAAGCGCCGAATATGTGCTTCCGTTTGCCTTCGGGCTTCCGTTGATCGCCAGCACTTTCATGTTGCTCACCTCTATATAATTTTTGTTTACAGAGATTATACTATGTTTGAATTGAACAATCAATGATTTCGCAAAACAGCACCGATATCGTTGACAAAACAGCACCGATATGTTATGCTGAGAATAACAAGACAAGAGGGGGCTGCCGCCATGCAGGTTGCGCTGTCAGAGCTAAAAATCAATGTCGGGAAATACGTCGACCTTTCCGAAACGGAGGATGTTATCATTACCAAGTACGGCAAGCCCACCGCCAAAATCGTCCGGTTCGATAAAGAACCATGGTACATGAAGCGTATGCCCGAGAAAATCACATCGGTAGAGCAGTTGTTTGGAACTTTGCCGGACGATATTGACCTAGACGGCGTGAAAACAGAGCGGTTGTCGGGATGAAAGTGTTGCTGGACACCAACATTATCATGGACGCTTTACAAGAGCGTCAGCCTTTCGATGCCGAAGCGAAAGAGATTATGCGGAAAGCGCAGCAAGGGGCGTTTACCGCCCTGTTCACCACGAATGCCGCGACCGATATCTTTTTTCTCTATAGCAAAGCACGGGACAGGGAATCCGCGCGAAGCGCTTTAGCGTTTCTGCTCACTCAATACAGCACGGTGGACGTAACGCACAACGATTGCCTTGACGCGCTGCAACTTTCCAATAATGATTTTGAGGACGCGCTGGTTTCCGTCTGTGCCGCGAAAGCGGGGGCTGACTGTATCGTAAGCAGAGACGATGCTTTCCTGAATGCCGAATCCCCGGTCAGGGTTATTTCCCCAACCGAGTTTCTCTCAGAGCTTACCTAAATCTATCAGGACGCTCCCGCCAGGGAGCGTCCTGATAGATTGGATTTGATTGTTACGGCGAGGGATCCGGTGAGGGGGGGCTTGCCGCTTCAAACAAGGCTGTAATCACAACGTTTTCGGCGGGCATGGTGAAGGTGTTGTCCGTTATGGGTACGCTGTTGCATTTCAATGATTCGGCTGTCAGCGCAAATCCTTCGGCGGGTGTAACCGTAAGCGTCACTGTCTCGCCTTCTGTTGCGGTTTCTTTATCCGAAGTCACCGTACCGTTTTCCATGCTGGCGATGGTGATGCTGTACTGTGTGGGTGCCGGAGGCGGGGGAGGGTCTTTCTTCATCAGGAACATGATGATCTCACAGGCTTCCCCGCGGGTAATCGGCTTCGTTGGCTGGAATGTTTCGCCCGCAATGCCGGTAAAGATGCCCTTTTGATAACATACGGACACCGCGTCCTGCGCCCAATCCGAAATCTGCGCCCAGTCAGTGTAATTCTTGAAATCGTTATTTGCGGCAATGCCGATCAAATAAGTGTTTGCCACCAGCTTTGCCACCGACTGGCGAGTCAGAACGGGACTGAGCGTGAATGTCGTGTTGCTGGTTCCGTCAACGAAGCCCAAACCGTACATCAGATTGATGGCGTTGTCCGCCTCGTTCTTTGTTTGGGTGGCATCGGCAAAGTCGTGCATTCTGGCGTGGAAGGTTCTTGCCCAAAGCGTAATAAACTCGGCGCGTGTAAACGTACCGTCGGGTGCGAATTTGCCGCCGCCCTTGCCGCGCATGAACTCATTTTGAGCGCAGTACTCGATCGCTTCGTAATGCGGATGATCGGGTGTCAGGTCTGTATACGACTGTGCCGCCGCCGACAGCCCGGAGGTCGTTAAAAGAATCACCGCGGCGATGAGGGATATCAATTGTTTTTTCATCGGAGAGTCTCCTTTATCAGGTGTTAAGGGTCTTGTTCAAAGTTTGCCGCCAACTCTCAACAAATATAAATGCAATGTTTTCTTTTACTGGAAAGAACCACGTTTAATGTAATATCGGGCAAAGTCGGTTCGCAATCGCTTGCTTCATTCCCGTAGAAACACGTTTGCCAAAATGAAATGGTTTGATTTAGCGCTAAACTTACGTTTCCTTCGTCAAACTGACCAAATACAGCTCGAAAAGTTTGGTGAATATACGTCTAGCGATATGGACGGACTTATGATATATTGGTAGTGCTACGAACGCGAAATTATAGGAGGGTCATCAACTATGGCAAGCGTTACCCTGAACGGCATCTACAAGCGCTATCCGGGCGGTGTCATCGCCGTCTCCGACTTCAACCTCGACATCGCGGACAAGGAGTTTATCATCCTCGTCGGTCCGTCGGGTTGCGGTAAATCCACCACGTTGCGTATGATTGCCGGCTTGGAGGAAATCACCGAGGGAGAACTGTATATCGACGACAAACTGGTCAACGAAACCCCGCCGAAGGATCGCGACATCGCGATGGTGTTCCAGAACTACGCTCTCTATCCGCACATGACCGTTTTTGAAAATATGGCTTTCGGTCTCAAGCTCCGCAAAACCCCGAAGGACGAAATCAAGCGCCGCGTCGCCGAAGCCGCCAAGATCCTTGAAATCGAGCAGCTCCTCGACCGTAAACCCAAAGCGTTGTCCGGCGGTCAGCGCCAGCGCGTCGCGCTGGGTCGCGCCATCGTACGTAACCCGAAGGTCTTCCTGCTTGACGAACCGCTCTCCAACCTCGACGCCAAGCTGCGCGCCCAAATGCGCACCGAGCTGACCAAACTGCATATGCGCCTTGAAACCACCTTCATCTACGTTACCCACGATCAGATCGAGGCTATGACGATGGGTACCCGCATCGTCGTCATGAAAGACGGCTTCATCCAGCAAATCGCGCCGCCGCAGGTTCTTTACCAAAGCCCCACCAATCTCTTCGTCGCGGGATTCATCGGCACCCCGCAGATGAACTTTGTCGATTGCACCGTCCTCGACGAAGGCGGCAAGACTTATTTACAGTTCGGCGAGAACAAGATTCTGCTGCCGGAGAACAAAGGTCGTAAACCAGAAGTTCTCAGCTACGCGGGCAAAGAAGTAATCTTCGGAATCCGCCCCGAAAACATCCACGACGAGGAAGCCTACCTCACCCAGCACCCCGAAGCGCAGGTTAAGATGAGCGTCGACGTTGTCGAAATGATGGGCGCGGAGACATACCTCTATATGACCGCCGAAGGCCGTAACTTCATCGCGCGTGTGGAACCCCGCTCCTCCACAAAGACCGGCGACGTCATCAACGTGGCGTTCGACACCAAAAAGATTCACATCTTCGATAAAGAGACGGAGCAAACAATCACAAACTAACAAAAAACCGATAACATCCCCCGGCGGAAGCCGGGGGATGTTGTCTTGAATTATTCAACCATTTGTTGAAGATGATTGACGGAAGATTATTCCTATGATATACTAAAAAATGCTATTTCACACATACGCAGAGATAACACAATACAGGAGGAACCACATGAAACGAATTTTCGCTGCTCTGCTTGCCGCGTCCTTGCTCGTTCTCTGCGGATGCGGCACATCCCCGCCGACAGACACGCCATCCCCCGAAGACCCCAGTCCGCCGGAAGATACCAGCTCCCCTGCGGAGAATTCGCCCTCGGAAAATCCGGAACCTTCGGATATCCCATCCCCGCCCGAAGAAACCGACGAGCCGGATCCATCCGTATTGGAAAGCGCAAAGCTGTACTATCAAGGACACAGCAGTCTGCGCTTCACAACGGCGGAGGGCAAGGTGATCTATGTCGACCCGTATACGGGCGACGGGTACGATCTCGCAGCCGACCTCATTTTGGTGACCCATCAGCACGACGACCACAACAAGGTGAATCTGATCGAGACGCAAAACCCGGACTGCCAAATCATCACCGAAAAAGAGGCGTTGTTGGACGGCGTATACCAGACCTTTGACTTAGGGTTTGTGAAGGTGGAGGCAACCTACGCCGAAAACAAAAACCACAGTTCAACAAGCTGCGTCGGCTACATCCTCACGCTGGCAGACAACATACAGGTTTACATATCGGGCGATACCGACCAAACGGAGCAAATGGCGTCCTTCGCGGAACGGAACTTCGACTACGCGCTGTTCTGCTGCGACGGGGTGTATAACATGGACGCCGCCGCCGCTTCCGAATGCGCCGCGCTGGTCGGAGCAAAGAACAACATCCCGTACCACACCATGCCGCCGGGTACGCCGTTCAGCATGGACGTGGCGGAGCAATTCACCGCAGAAAACCGCCTGATTGTGGAGCCCGGGCAGGAAATCGAGCTGGCATAAATACACATTCGTCTTTGTAAGGACGACCGCCCTCGGTCGCCCGGCACTCCCGCATCCCGCCGTATGACACAAACGGCGCGACGAGGGCGTCGCGCCCTCCGGACGAAGGCAAAAGCACCGCCCCCGGATAAAACCGGGGGCGATACTTCTTAATTCCGTCGCTTGCTTACATTAAGCCGCGCTCGTAGCTTTCGATCATCTTCCTGACCATCAGGCTGCCGTTGTCAACAGGCTGCTTTTGGGTCAGGCTGCCGCCGTCGGCGGCTTTGCGGGGTTCGCCCGTGTAAGGGGCGTTATCCCTCTTCATGCGGTTCATTGAGACTTCGATCTGGAAGAGGATTTCTTCTTCGGGCTGGATTTCGTTTTGCTTCTGCTGGTAGTCATGATATTTGTCACTCCCAGTTCTGGATTGCGCGTTTCAAAACAACGGGCAGTTTAACCCGCCGCCTCGTTTGCGCCCCCCTATTTTGCGCCGCATAGGCGCTTTTATGTTGTTAAGTTTTTACTGATACACGCAATCGGCTAAAGCGCATGACTCGCCGGGCGTTTCAAGCTCGATTGTGACATGCCGAATGCCCTCATTTTCTAAAACACTTCGGATTTCGTCTTTCAGCACTGATACCTCCCGCGCTGATAACGCCTCCGATACAACAACGTGGACGGTCAAAACCGCGTCCCGCTCATCCAACGACCAAATATGCAAATCGTGAATACCGACGATTGGTGTAATTTTTCCCAAAACCTCCGTAATATGCTCCCGGTCAATGCCGGACGGTATCTTTTGCAGCAAAATGGGTAACACCTGCCGCACGTTTTTGAAGACATTGGACAGTACAAAGCAGGCGATTAAAATGGACAGAATCGGGTCTATTACCACAAACCCCGTGAAGCGCATCACAACCGAACCGATTAAAACCGCCGCCCAACTCAGCACGTCTTCCATCAGATGCAGCGAGACTACCCGTTCGTTTACGGAGCTTGCCTTTCGTGTACGCAGCGCCGCGAAGCCGTTGACGAGAATACCGGCTCCCGCGAGAATCATCATCCCGTTGGCGTCGGTCGCCTGCGGCGTAAAAAAGCGCGGGATCGCTTCCGACAATATGTAAACGCTCCCGAATATCAGCACGGCGGAGTTGATGACCGCGCCCAGCAGGGAAAAGCGTTTGTAGCCGTATGTATACTGTTTGCTGCTGCCTCTGCGGGACAGCTTTTGGAAATACCACGCGAGACCGAGTGCCAAGCTATCCCCAAAGTCGTGGGCGGCGTCGGAAAGTATGGCGACACTGTTTGTGAACAAGCCGCCGATCAGCTCGATGACGGTAAACGCCAGATTGAGGAAAAACGCGACGCCGATATTCCCGCCGTCATGAGAGTGACCGTGTACGTGATTGTGGCTGTGCGGCACAGTGAACGCCTCCTTCATATACCGGGTGATAGGATCTAAAGTGCGCCGTGGGCGGGACGACAATGTTTTTTAGTCTGCGGTGCGCCGGGTCGGCGCACCCTACTAACCGATGCGAGAGAATTGCTCAATCGCGGCGGACAGTTTTTGGAGCGTCTCTTCCCCTTTGCCGTCCCGCACGCCGTCCAGCACACAGTGGTGCAGATGCCCTTCTAAAATGACCTGCCCCGTCTTGTGCAGCGCCGACTTCACGGAGCCGATCTGAATCAAAATCTCCTCGCAGCTTTTATCCGTCTCAACCATCTTTATCAGCCCACGTACTTGACCCTCGATGCGTTTCAAACGGTTGGTTATGGCTTCTACATCCATACACTGGATCATTTTGGTTCCTCCTTGCGATAAATAGGATATACCCCTATACCCTATTATAATTGAGCGCGACGGTTTTGTCAAGCAAAATTTCAGCCGGATGGGACACAACGGCGCATTGGGGGATGCCGTAGGGACGATCGCCCTCGATCGTCCGCGGGAACCTGCGGGTCGATTACGAATCGACCCCTGCAAAGTGTCCCCCGTTTTCCGGCGGTCTTTGCGGACAAATTGCGCCAAAACCTTTACAGCGGCGCGCGTCTGTGATATACTACTCTTTGAGTGTTTTACCGGCGCGGCTCCGTTTTACGAACAGCGCCAGAAGATACATGAGGAAGAAAGGGTTGGTACTATGAAGCGCAAAACTATGGACGGCAACACCGCGGCGGCGCACGTGGCGTATGCGTTCACCGATGTCGCGGGCATTTATCCCATCACCCCGTCGTCGGTCATGGCGGAACTGGCGGACAAATGGTCGGCAGGCGGACAAAAGAATCTGTTCGGGCAAACGGTTCGCGTCGCGGAGATGCAGAGCGAGGCGGGCGCGGCCGGAACGGTGCACGGTTCTCTTTCGGCCGGCGCGCTGACGACGACCTTCACGGCGTCGCAGGGGCTGCTGCTGATGATCCCCAATATGTATAAAATCGCGGGTGAGCTGCTGCCCGGCGTCATTCACTGTTCGGCGCGGGCGCTGGCGAGCCACGCGCTCTCCATTTTTGGCGACCATTCCGACGTGATGGCCTGCCGCCAAACCGGCTTTGCCATGCTGGCTTCAACCAATCCGCAGGAAGTCATGCACCTCGGCGCGGTCGCCCACCTCGCGGCGATTAAGGGACGCGTTCCGTTCCTGCACTTCTTCGACGGCTTCCGCACCAGCCATGAAATGCAGAAGATCGACGCTTGGGATTACAGCGAGCTGGACACCATGCTGGACAGAGACGCCGTCGCGGCGTTCCGCGCCCGCTCCCTTAACCCCGAACATCCCGTCCTGCGCGGCACGGCGCAGAACCCTGACATCTTCTTCCAAGCGCGTGAGGCGTGCAACCCGTACTATGACGCCCTTCCGGCCGTCGTGGAAGAATATATGGCCGCCGTCAACGCGAAATGCGGTACCGATTATAAACTGTTCAACTATTACGGCGCGCCCGACGCCGAGCGCGTAATCGTCGCGATGGGCAGTGTATGCGATACCATTGAGGAAACGATCGACTATATGCTCGCGCAAGGCGAAAAGGTTGGTTTGGTGAAGGTTCGCCTCTACCGTCCGTTTGTCGGCGACGCGTTTGCCGCCGCCCTGCCGAAGACCGTTAAGAAAATCGCCGTCCTAGACCGTACCAAAGAACCCGGCGCGCTGGGTGAGCCGCTGTACCTCGACGTATTCACAGCACTCGCGGAGCGCAACATTCAGGGCATTCAAATCGTCGGCGGACGCTACGGCCTCGGCTCAAAGGACACCCCGCCCTCCAACATCTTCGCCGTCTATGAAAATCTTTCGTCGTCCGCCCCGAAGAATAAGTTCACGATTGGTATCGAGGACGACGTGACAAATCTCTCGCTCCCGCTTTCCGACGTACCCGACACCACCCCGAAGGCAACCGTATCGTGCAAATTCTGGGGTCTCGGCGCGGACGGGACAGTCGGCGCGAACAAAAACTCCATCAAGATCATCGGCGACCACACCGACAAGTACGCGCAGGCGTATTTCGCTTACGACAGCAAAAAGTCGGGCGGCGTAACGATCTCCCATCTCCGCTTCGGCGACGAGCCGATTAAGTCCACCTACTTTGTCTCCAAAGCTGACTTTGTGGCGTGCCACAACCCGAGCTACGTGGACAAATATAAGATGGTTGAGGACGTGAAGCCGGGCGGCGTATTCCTGCTGAGCTGCGACTGGGACACGGACGGCCTGAACGCCCATCTGCCCGGTTCGATGAAGCGGTATATCGCCCAAAACAACGTTAAATTCTACACGGTGGACGGCATCGGTCTCGCCCGCGGCATCAATAAGCGCGGGCTGGGCGTTAACGTTATCCTGCAAGCCGCCTTCTTCAAACTCGCGAACATCATCCCGCTGGACGACGCCGTGAAGTATATGAAGGAAGCCATCGTCACGACCTACGGCAAAAAGGGTCAGGACGTTGTTGACATGAACTTCAAGTGCGTGGATGCGGGTATCGGGAATGTCCGCGAAGTTACCGTTCCGGCGGATTGGAAAAACGCGCCGGACAGCGAGGCCGACCTCGGCATCACCGGCGACCGTCCCGAGCTTGTGGATTTCGTTAAGGATATCCTTGTGCCTGTCAACCGCCAGCAGGGCGACGCGCTTCCCGTATCAGTATTTAAGGACGCCGACGGTACCTTCCCGCAGGGCAGCGCCGCCTATGAGAAGCGCGGCATCGCGGTGGATGTGCCGGAATGGATTCCCGACAACTGCATTCAGTGTAACCAATGCTCTTACGTCTGCCCCCACGCCGTTATCCGCCCGTTCGCGCTGGACGAAAACGAAGCCGCGAACGCTCCCGCGGGCGTTAAAAAGACCAAGATGACCGGCAAGGGAATGGACGCGTTCCAGTACACCATGACGCCGTCCGTCCTCGACTGCACCGGCTGCGGTTCCTGCGCCAACATCTGCCCCGCGAAGGAAAAAGCGCTGGTGATGAAGCCGATCGAAAGCCAGCTGGATGTACAGACGGCGTATGATTACCTTGTCAAAGACGTGTCCGACAAAGAAAGTGTCTACGACACCTTCAAGCCCGACACCGTCAAGGGCAGCCAGTTCAAACAACCGCTGCTTGAGTTCTCCGGCGCGTGCGCCGGCTGCGGCGAAACGCCGTACGCCACGCTGGTTACGCAGCTTTACGGTGACCGCATGATGATCGCGAACGCCACCGGCTGCTCGTCGATCTGGGGCGGCAGCGCTCCCTCGACGCCATATACCGTCAACAAGAAGGGACAAGGTCCCGCGTGGGCGAACAGCCTGTTTGAAGACAACGCCGAATACGGTTTCGGCATGGCGCTCGGCGTAACCCAGCGGCGCGAAAAACTGGCGGAGGAAGTCCGCAAAATGATCGCGGTGGATTACTGCGACGATGAATTGAAGAAAGCCGGGCAGGCGTGGCTCGACGTGATGAATAACGGAGAAGCCTCCAAAGCCGCCGCGTCTGCCTTGATCGCCGCCTGCGTGGACGGGCTGGACGTGGATCTCACCGGCACGCAGTGGGAAGCCGAATGGCTCGCGAATGGCAAGAAATGCCCCTGCGAAGCCTGCACCGGCGCGCGTTATGTCCTTGATAACCAAGATATGCTGGTGAAAAAATCGGTTTGGATCTTCGGCGGCGACGGCTGGGCGTATGACATCGGCTTCGGCGGGCTGGATCACGTAATCGCGTCCGGCGAGGACGTCAACATCCTCGTATTCGACACCGAGGTGTATTCCAACACCGGCGGCCAAGCGAGCAAAGCCTCGCAGATCGGCCAAGTCGCGCAGTTTGCCGCCTCCGGCAAGACGCAGCAGAAGAAGGACCTCGCCCAAATCGCGATGTCTTACGGATATGTCTATGTCGCCCAAGTGGCGATGGGCGCGAATTACGCGCAGACAATCAAAGCCTTTACCGAAGCCNNTCGTCATCGCCTACGCGCCCTGCATCAACCACGGCGTAAAGGGCGGCATGGGCAACTCGATCGGCGAAACGAAGAACGCCGTCGAAGCCGGTTACTGGCACAATTTCCGCTTCGACCCGCGCCTGACCGCCGCCGGGAAAAACCCCTTCCAGCTCGATTCCAAAGCGCCGAGCAAATCTTACAAAGACTTCATCGGCAGCGAGGGACGTTACACGAGCCTCAAGCTCGCCTTCCCCGACCGCGCCGAGACGCTCTTTGACAAAGCGGAGCAAGCCGCCGAAGCGAAGTACAAGAAACTGGAGCGGTTTTCGAAGCTGTTTGAGGAATAATAAAGCGAGGGCGGCTGAGAAATCAGCCGCCCCGATTTTCCTCCACCCACCGTACAACGCCGTCATCCCCGTTCGCGCCGCAAATATGGTCGGCTGCGGCGAGGACTTCCGGGCGGGCGTTCGCGACGGCGACACGCACGTCGCAGGCTTCAAACATAGGCAGATCGTTACTATTGTCGCCGAATCCTACGACGCGGTCATAACCGTATGTATCCCGCAGGATGTTGACGCCGTTTTTCTTCGATGCTTGGTCGCTGTGAAGTTCCAAATACCACAAATCCGTGCTGTAGATATCTTTATACACAAAATGCCTCGTTCCCGGAACCGCAGAGAGTGCGGCGGAGGCGTTGCGTATAGTATCCTCGGTATCCAGCAGTGTAAAGTAGATGACGTCCGGCAGCCCGGCGAAGCTGTCCACCCGTGTGAAGGCTTTATTATACCGCGTTTTCCGCTCCTCCATGAAGTCGAGAAGCGGTTGCTTGGCGTGGGGTTCGTAGCAGGTGATCTGTTCGCCGTTTTGCATTTGATACAGAAGCCCCGTGACACCGAGGCGCTTCAGAACCGAAACGACCTCCGCGGCGGCTTCGGTTGCAAGAGAGAATACATGCGTGTAACGTTTCCGTGACGGGTTGTATATCAGCACACCGTTCATTAAAACATGCGGGACGCGCCACTTCACACCGCCTAGGATGATAGCGGCGGACGCCGCCGTACGCGCCGTTGCGACCGAGAAGTGAACCCCCTCGGCGATCAGTCTGTTCAGAGATTTCTCTGTTGCTTCGGAGAGTTCCGCGTTCCCGTTCAGCAGCGTGCCGTCGAGGTCGGATATGTACAGCGTATTCACGGCAGAAAGCGTTGCCCCGGCGCGGCGAGGTACGCCGCTTCGCCGTCCAGTTTGAAGCGCGCGACCAAGCCTTCCAAAATAATTGCCTGACCATTCATTTCTTCGCTGGAGGCGGCGCTTTCCTCGGCAGTCGCGCTGTTCTGCTGAACCACCTTTGAAACCTCGTCTATACCTCTTGTGATGTTTTCTATCGCTTTGGACTGTTCGGCAGAGGATTCGGCAATGCTTGCTATCATGCGGTTTGATTCGTTGATGCCCATAACGATGTCGGTAAGACTGCCCGCCGTCTCGTTCGCGATACGCGCGCCGAATTCCGCTTTCTCCACCGACTGATTGATTAGCGTACCCGTATCCCGCGCGGCTTCGGCGCTCTTGGAAGCCAAATTGCGTACTTCTTCCGCCACAACCGCGAACCCCTTGCCGTGCTGACCCGCCCGTGCCGCTTCCACCGCAGCATTGAGCGCCAAAATATTCGTTTGGAACGCGATGTCGTCGATAACCTTTATCACTTTTGCGATGTTTTTTCCCGCGTCGTTGATTTCCTGTACAGCCTTGACCATTTGACCCATTTGCACAGTCCCTTTTTCCGCGTTCTGCCGTATATCTTCCGATAGGGTTGCCGTCTTATTCGCGAGCGCGGCGCTGTTATCGGTTCGCTCGGAGATATCGGAGAGGGAGCCGGAAAGCCGCTCCACCGCGGCGGCTTGTTCGGTGGATCCCGCCGCCAGCGTCTGCGCACCGTCCGCAATCTGCGATGTCTCGCCTAAAAGCTGCTTCGCGGCTGTCTTTACCTGCGAGATGAGTTCGTTGTTGTTCGTGAGCATCTGCGCGAGGGTCTGACCCACCACGTCAACGTCCGACCGCAGTTCATAATGCCCGGAAATATCGCCGTCCGCGATGCGCCGCAGCATTTCCGCCTGCTGCCTGCTCGCGGACGTAAGATTATAAAAGCTCTCCTGCAATAAGCCGATTTCGTCTGCGCGGTCTTTCTCTATCACGACGCTTATGTCGCCGTCCGCCAAACTCTGCGCGGCTTTCGAGAGATTGCGAATCGGGAAGATGATTTTCTTAATGTTGATTGTAATCGGAATGAAGAAACAAACGAACATCGCGATAAAAACAATGACCCACTGCCGGGCGATCCAGCCCATCTCTACTTCAACGCCCGCTTTCTCCCGCACTTGATACGCAATGATGACCGAATGGGCGATAAACAGCGCCGCCGCTGACAAAAGCGGGATTACGCACAGCTTCATGAGTTTGAAGCGCAGCGACTTAACGTAGCTCATTATGTCTGATTCCTCCTGCATTTTATGAAGCTCTATACACCGTTTTCGATGAAACGGAAGAACTAGAGCCACACATTCATATCCATATATATTTTACCACAGAGGAGTTGATTATGTCAAGATATGCTCTTTTGGAGGAATACAACGAAAATAACCGCCCCTTAGCCCCGATGCGGTGGGAGTGGCATAATCGCGTTCAATGACGACGTAGGGGCGACCGTCCTCGGTCGCCCGCAAGGTTCACACGTCGCATAGGTACCGACGGCGCGTCGAGGGCGACACGCCCTACGGTAGGGGCGCGCATTGCGCGTCCACTCCTGCGGAGGAACGCGGGTCGATTACGAATCGACCCCTACAACGGAAAAAATTCTTGACAAATCTTGCCGAGTGTTGTAGAATACCCGCATACTCGGGAGCTTGGTTTGCGCGAAAGCAAACAGAAAGCGCCCACGCAGCAGGTCATGGCGCTGTAACACCATGACCCTGTGAAGGTGGCAAGACACCTTACGCAACCGTTTTACCGGCGCCGCGAGAGCGAGATTAGCATACCATATCTCGCCCCTCATTGCAAGAG
>DBDP01000131.1:17761-18782 GCA_002293625.1 Clostridiales bacterium UBA929
GACGCCTTCGGCGTGTGTTTTTTGCGCGCCCGCAGCGCTATCCAGGCTCCCGGGTCGCTCTCCGAAAGCGGGGAACACTTACAAATCAGGGGGCGTTTTTGTGATGCACACAGATATGTATATAGTTTTCATCATCATTGCCGTTTTAGTTTTAATAACAAAAGCGGTAAAGCGTTCGTTCCGCCGCAAGAGGCGGGAGCAAGAACGGCTCCCCGCCGGCGAATACATAGATGCCGATGATAACCGCATAACCGTCGCCGCCGCCGGGTATCTCACGTGGATAAGACGGACAGGTCACGTCACGACCTTTGTATCATACGATTTTTCATACAAAGAGGGTACGTTGTTCCTCTCCCGCCCGGACGAAGCGCTGGTATATTCCCTAGAATTGACGGAAGGCGGTTTTGTTCTTGACGGGAAAACGTATAAAAGACGGGAGCGCGTAAAGCCGGATGGGGACGAATGAGAACACGTAGGGGATGGCACATGTAACTCCCTCTTCTCAAACACGCGAAAATGTGGTATACTTCATGACATGTTGAAAATCATCATAGGAAAAGAGTAATGCCGTATGCCGTTGCTATATTACGGGGGAATCGCCCTGCCGGTGCTGTTGATTGTTGTGCTGCTGTGCATTGCCCTGCGAAAGGTTCCCCGCGCTCCGTCATCCGCGCCGGGGATGCCGGAGTACGATCAGGAAGAGGCGAAGCACGCCGCCGAAAGCCTCTCGGAAGCCATCAAATTCCCGACCGTCTCCTTCACAGACATCACCCAGCGCGACTTTACGCAGTGGGTCAACCTGCGCGGATTTTTACGCGAACGTTACCCGAAGTGCCATGAACACATGAGTTCTGAATACACGCCGGGGTTCTCCTCGCTCTACCGCTGGGCATCGCCCGAACCGACGGGCGACCCGCTTCTGTTGTGCGGACACCTCGACGTCGTGCCCGCCGACGGAACGTGGCGGCAGCCGCCCTTTGAAGGGCGGATAGAAGGCGGCTATGTGTGGGGGCGCGGCGCG
>DBDP01000131.1:18789-19045 GCA_002293625.1 Clostridiales bacterium UBA929
GCGCGGGGATACAGACCGTCCAGAGATATCTATTTAGCGCTTGGTCACGACGAGGAACTGGGCGGCGTTGAGGGCGCGAAACTGTTCGCGCGGCATTTCGCGCAGCAGGGGCTGCGCTTTGAATTGATTTTAGACGAGGGCGGTTTTATCTCCGATGCCGTTTTTCCCGTGGGAAAGCCGGTCGCCGACGTCTGTGTCGCCGAAAAAGGGATGCTCAACATCCGCCTGTCGGCAACCGCGCCGGGCGGTCATTCGT
>DBDP01000017.1 GCA_002293625.1 Clostridiales bacterium UBA929
TTCAGGGTTGTTCAGTAGTGCCTACGTAGTTGAATCTAGTCTCGACACAAGCGAACCAATAAAACTTATGTATGCATTATTCTGTGGATATTGGCAAGACGTAACGAATGAATTTACGTTGAATGGAGTTAATATTGCTAGCATCGCTTTTTATGCTTTGCGCAATAAAAGCTTAGAAGATGAAGAACGTAGTCTACATCATCGACAATCGATGTCTTGGAGAAATCAGGGGTTATGCTCTCATTGCGGTGGAAACTTAAGTCTATGGAAAAAGATTTGCAAACAATGCGGTAAGCGATATTAATTCACTTTTTTCCGTAAGATAATTGAGCAAACAAAAAAGGCGTTAGGAGGCGACAGACATGAGTGAAATTTCCGAGAGCATAGCAAGAGGATTACAAGAAATGCTTGGACACGCGCAAGGAAAAATAGAGTTACGGACGCATTATGTCGCGGCAAAGCCGCCCAAAGAGTATACCGCTGATGAAATTAAGGGAATCAGAAGCCGCCTTAATATGTCACAAGGGTTTTTTGCGGAAATAATCGGAGTTTCCAAAAAGACGGTTGAGTCGTGGGAATACGGACGGGGAAAGCCCAGCGGAGCGGCAGCCAGAGTTCTCTCCATTGCGGAAATCGATCCTGACGCACTCAAGCGTTACGGGTTTGCAGAATGGTAATCACTGGCATCACCGAAGACAATAAGAAGGGATATTAAATGATTGACTCGCAGTTAATTCTGATAGGAAAAGAAAACTTTACCCAAAACCGCACAATATGTTTTATGTGGACTGGTTGCCTGTTGTATTGCGATTTGAAACAATAGTATTGTTATTGCGGGTTCGCAAGTCGGAGATCGTTGGACGACAACGGGAATGGTATATCATAGAATCAACGGGAATTCCATATAAGGAGAATCGGTACCGTGAATGAGTTTCTCATACAGACAAAAGAGAATTTAGAAAAGCGCGGGTATTCCGTGTTCCTGTGTGAGAGTAAACAGCGTTTATTGGAGCTTGTCATGGGAAAGATACTTCCTCTTGATATAAGCGGTCTTGAGATTGGTTTCGGGCATTCCGAAACGCTGGAAGCAATAAATCTGCCGGAAGAATGCCGCTGTAGGGGCGCGCAGGTGTTTACACATCAACCGCCGTTGACCTCTGTTGAAGACGACAGGAAGGCGTTGCTTTCCGATTACTACTTTCTTTCCGCAAACGCAGTCTCGAAAGACGGGTATATTGTCAACGCGGACGGTTCCGGCAACCGCACGGCGGCGGCGTGTTTTGGTCCAAAGAACGTGATTTTTGTCATAAGCCGCAACAAAATCACCGAAACGCTGGACGAAGCGATGGACAGGGCGATTAACTATACCTCCGTTGAATTAGCCAAAAAGTACGCAGACCGCGGAATCTTGCCCTGTATGTCCATAGGGAGATGCACTGAGTGCTTTTCGCCGGGGTGCATGTGCGGCGTTATGACGATTCACCGAAAGCAACTGTTTGGACATAAAACATCCGTTATACTGGTTAACGATGACATGGGAATTTAGCGATATGCCCGACAGCGCGCAACCAATCCGGCGTATTTTTGCACAACAAGGAGCAGGAAAAATGGACTTGGGTAATCCGATCGCAACCGGCAACACCGCTGATATATACTTGCATGACGGCAGAATCATCAAATTGTTCAAAGATTCGATGCCGGAAAAGGAAGCGGCGTTTGAAGCGAAAAAGCAACGATACGCCTATTCGCACGGTCTGCCGGTGCCGTTTGTCTTTGACGTAACGGTAATCGGTAATCGGCAGGCTATCGTAATGGAGTATGCGGCGGGTAAAACAATAGGCGCTTTGCTTTTTAATAATACTTCGGCGTCAGAACATTTCATGAAACTTACGATTGATGTGCAAATGAGAATTCACGGCGTCAAAGCCGAAGGAATAGAATTGATGGCAGTTAAACTCAAAAGACAGCTATCACAGGCTTCCGCTCTGAACGACAATCAAAAGGAGATACTGCTTCGGGAATTGCGCTCTATGCGATTTGATATACGTCTCTGTCATGGCGATTTTCATATGTTCAACCTGATTGAAACAGAAAGCGACATCGTAATCATTGATTGGGTGGACGCAAGCGCGGGCGATGTCAAAGCGGATGTTTGCAGAAGCTATTTACTATATTCACAGGTTTCAATGGATTTGGCTAAAATATATCTCAGACTGTACTGTCAACAAAGCGGGTTGCTTCCTGACGATGTTCTGAAGTGGGAACCGATACTTGCCGGAGCGAGGCTGTCAGAAAATGTGACAACGGAGAGTCAAGACAGGCTGGTTGAAATCGTAACGCGATTCACGGGAGCATAAGCATTTTCTGCAACATTCATGGTTCGGCGTGCCGGACGCGCGGGATTGGAATTATATAGGGGGGATGTTTTTGAGTATCGAAATGGATAAAAAGACATTTGATTCTCTGACAATGGAAGCTGTCGGACACGCTTGTTTTGAACCTTTGATTCCCATATATCAAGAAGCCATGCGGATACGGGGCAGTCAAACGGTGCAGGATGTCAGAGCGGCATTTTATAAGTCGCTTTCACAGGGTCAGCGAGCGTTATTCATGTTTTTTTCATACTATGACCATGCTATGCAATCTGAAGACGAATTACAGAGGATTAGCAGGTATTACCTATCAACGCAAATCTTTTCAGCAGTAAAAAAAGGGGCGGAATACTTCCGCGACGATGATATGGCTCGTCTCCTTTCACTTATAGAACAAGCCGTATCAAAAAATGAAGAAAGCAAAACCCCGGAGCTTTACCACCGGCTTCTTGAAATTACACCGCATACTTTGGTATTAATCGGAACCTTTATCAAAGAAAACCCTGCGGATTTTATCCGTTTTGAATGAGCCGATTTTTAAAGGAGTTTCTCCGATATGCCCGACATGACGCAGACGAACACGCGTATACAGCTTTTAGACGCCCTGCGGGGCTTTTGCATACTCCTCGTCATCGCCTATCATCTCGGGTATGACTTGGTGATGCGGGAGATCATTCCTGTGGACGCTCTGTATAACCCGGTTTTGGATTATTTGCAGCCCTTTTTCGCGGGGGTTTTTGTTGTGCTGGCGGGGGTATCGTCGCGGTTTTCGCGGAACAACCTCAAGCGCGGGCTGATACTGCTGGGCTGCGCGGCGCTGGTGAGCGCGGTAAGTTTTGTCGTTCTGCCCGATCCGGGGCTGTCGTGGCAGGTTGTGACCGGAGCGTACACCCCGGCGGAAGATGAGTATGTCAGAGTGCCGATTCTGTTCGGGATTCTGCATCTGCTCGCGGCTTGCGTCCTTCTGTACGCGCTGCTGAAAAAGCATGTGTTTCCGGCTGTCCTGCTGACTGCGTTTCTGCTTCCGTGGTTTGGCGTGAGCGAATGGCCGGAACTGCCGTCCGCCGACTACTTCCCGATTGTGCCGTGGGGGTTTTTATTCTTCTTCGGGGTGTGGCTCGGCGACCCGATCCGGGACGGCGCGTTCCCGAAATGGTTTTACACGGCGAAGATACCCGTCTTCCCGATCATTGGTCGGCACACGCTCATCATCTATCTCGCGCACCAACCCGTGCTGTACGGCGCGTTTTGGCTTGCCGATTTATTCGGTTAAACCGCGCCTCTGAGGGGCATACTGATACCACAAATGTCTTTAAGATGAGGTGGTATCCATATGCGAGTGTCCGAATTGATGAACGCCAATGTAGTTTCGATCACGCCCGACGAACCGGCATTGCTGGCGGNNCCCGCCACAACATCGGTTCACTGCCCGTTTGCTCCCTAGACGGGAAGCTGCGCGGGATGATTACGGATCGCGACATCGTTCTGCGCTGCGTCGCGACCGAGAGCGACCCGCAGTCAACGCGGGTGCGCGAGATTATGACGCGGGGCGTGGTGTCGGTGTCGCCCGACGACGACGTTCGCGAGGCGGCACACAAAATGGCGCACGAGCAGGTACGGCGTCTGCCGGTGGTCAGCGCGGGCGGCTCGGTGGTGGGTATGCTGTCCCTCGGCGATATGGCGAAAAGCCGCGCTTTGGAGATGGAAGCCGCCAACGCACTGAGCGAAATCAGCGTGAATATCAAGAAAGTGTAAAAAAATATTGCAAATCCGCGAGGCGCGTGGTATAATACCTCCGCGCCTTTTTCGTCCGCCGAATCGGCGGGCGGCGCAAATACACACGCACGCGCCCAGGCTCCGCGCGTGCGGAGGTTAAGGAGGAGCAACCCATATGGCAGTCGTATCCATGAAGCAGTTACTTGAAGCGGGTGTGCATTTCGGTCATCAGACACGCCGCTGGAACCCCAAGATGGCACAGTTTATCTTCACCGAACGCAACGGCATCTACATCATTGACCTGCAAAAGACCGTCCGCAAACTAGAAGAGGCGTACAACTTCGTCCGCGATATCGCGATGGAGGGGCAGTCACTTTTGTTTGTGGGAACCAAGAAGCAGGCACAGGAAGCGATCCGCGAGGAAGCGGAACGGGTGGACATGTTCTTTGTCAACGCCCGCTGGCTCGGCGGTATGCTGACCAATTTCAAAACCATGCGCCGCCGCGTCGACCGCCTCAACCAGCTTAAGAAGATGGAAGAGGACGGCACCTTTGAGATGCTCCCCAAGAAGGAAGTTATCAAGCTGCGCGGCGAGATCCAAAAGCTCGTAAAATACCTCGGCGGCGTGAAGGATATGAACCGTCTGCCCGGCGCGCTGTTCATCGTCGATCCGCGCAAGGAGCGCAACGCGATCGCCGAAGCCCGTAAGCTGGGCGTACCGATCGTCGCGATTGTGGACACCAACTGCGACCCGGACGAAATCGATTATCCCATCCCCGGCAACGACGACGCGATTCGCGCCATCAAGCTCATCTCGCAGACAATGGCCAACGCCGTCCTTGAAGGCCGGCAGGGTCAGCAGGGCGCGGCCGCGCTCGATAACGATGACGAACCGGAAGCCGAAAATACAGAAGAAGAAGCAAAAGAAGGAGGCGCGGAATAATGCCTTTTACCGCTAAGGACGTACAGACGCTGCGTGAAATGACCGGCGTCGGCATGATGGATTGCAAAAAGGCGCTGACCGAGACCGACGGCAATATCGACAAAGCGGTCGAGGTGCTGCGCGAGAAGGGTATGGCCGCCGCCGCCAAAAAGGCATCGAGAATCGCCGCCGACGGCATGTGCTACGCAGCCGTAAACGATAGCGGCGCGGGCGTCGTTGTGGAATGCAACAGCGAAACCGACTTCGTCGCGAAGAACGAACAGTTTATCGACTTTGTCAAAACCACCGCCAATGTCGTTATGAAAGAAAACCCCGCCGACGTTGAGGCTTTGAAAAACTGCGATGCCGGAAACGGGCAGACCGTCGGTGCCGTGCTGACCGATTTGGTGCTCAAGATCGGCGAGAACATGCAGATTCGCCGCTTTGAGCGTTACGCAGAGCCGACCAACGCCGCGTATGTCCACATGGGCGGCAAAATCGCCGTACTGGTGCATATGGACGTATCCGACAACCTCAAGGGAAACCCCGCCGTCACCGAACTGGGACGCGACGTCGCGATGCAGATCGCAGCGATGCGCCCGCAGTGGCTTGACGAGAGTGACGCCGATGCCGATACGGTCGCGAAAGAGCGCGAGATTCTAACGGCGCAGGTAAAGCAGGATGAGAAAAACGCCGGAAAACCCGACGCGGTTGTGGAGAAGATCGTCGAGGGGCGGATCAGAAAATACCTCGCCGACGTGTGTTTGCTGATGCAACCGTACGTCAAAGAAAATAAGCTCTCCGTTGGGCAGCATGTGGCGGAGGTCGCGAAATCCCTCGGCGGCGAAATCAAGGTTACCCGATTTACCCGTTTCGAAAAGGGCGAGGGGCTAGAAAAACGCGTGGACGATTTGGCGGCGGAAGTCGCGAAGATGGTACAATAATCAGCAATGGGGCGGTCACAACGACCGCCCCATTTTTTAACATACATGCTGGGGACGATTCGCAATCGTCCCGTCGTTTTTTACCACGCGGGTCATGCGGGCGATCCGCGAGTCTCCCGTTCAATTGTCGCACATGCCCAAAAAAAATGATTGCTATGACCGCGCGTTTGGGTGTATAATACACTTGCTCTTAGTGGGTGGTTCTGTTGGCATGGGAAGGAATGGTTGTTTATGGGTTCGGGAAGCACGCACTCAAAAGACCTTTTTGCCGAACTTCAGAGGTTGGCTGCTTCTGAAAACGGTTTTAATGATACATTGAATGCTGACGGGTTGCCGCCCGAAGACCGTGACCTTGCCCATCTGTTTAACCGGGTGCTAAAGCGATTAAAGACCGCGACAGAATACGACTTGATGAAGTACAAACTCGCGAGCAACGCGCTCAAAGTCGGTCATTGGGATATGGACGTGAATGACAACGATCCCCTTAATTCGGTCAATCGGTTTACATGGTCGCAGGAACTGCGCCACATGCTCGGGTTTACGGACGAAAGAGATTTCCCCAATATCCTGTCGAGTTGGTCGGATCGTTTGCTCCCGGAGGAGAAATATGTTGTTTTAGACGCTTTTTCGGCACATTTGCATGACCGCACCGGGAAAATTCCGTTCAATATAGAGTACGGTATGGTCACAAAAAGCGGCGAAATTCGTTATTTCCATGCGTTTGGCGAGACACTGCGTGATGAGGATGGCACGCCGCTGCGGGTGGCGGGCGCTCTGGAGGATATTACCGAGCGGGTTCGGCAAGAGGAATTGTTAACCAACATCCTCAACAATTTGGATGCCATCATCTTGGCAACGGTTCCCGAAACCGGCGAGATTTTGTTTATCAACGACAAAAACAAAGCCTTTTTCGGCGTGGAAGATAAAGACGGAACAGGAATCCCGTGTTTTGAGTTTCTGCACGGACGGTCGAAGCGGTGCGATTACTGCCCGTTCACCGAAATCGAGAAGACCCCGGATATGGTGGTTCAATGGGAACCCTCCGACCCGCATATAGAGCGCGTATTCCGTATGACAGCGATGCTGATCGACTGGCCCGGCGGGAAGAAAGCGCACCTTGAGTTTGGTGTGGACATTACCGAAGCCAAGCGCTCGCAGGAGATACTGATAAATATCTTGAACAGTTTAGACGCGCTCATTTTGGCGACGATTCCCAATACCGGCGAGATTCTGTTTATCAACGATAAATACAAATCTTTTTGCGGCGTGGACGGTGACGGCATCGGACAGCGGTGTTATACCTTTTTACACGGTAAAACCGAGCGGTGCGCTCACTGCCCGTGCGGCCGGCTTTTGAAAGCACCCGGTGAGGTTGTCCGTTGGGAGGCATATATTCCGGAAAAAGATATAACACACAGCATGACATCACTGCTGATTAACTGGCCGGGCGGAAAGAAAGCCGAACTTGACTTCGGGGTAGACATTTCCGAGAGAAAACGGGCGAAGGAAGCGCTCGAAAAGCGCGAAAAGATGCTCGATATCATGAACCGCGCGGCGCTTGTCCTTCTGTCAAGGAAAGATGAAACGTTTGAGGACGCTATGACGGAGGGCGCGCGTCTGATATCCGGCATAGCGCAGCATATCGACCGCATGTCGATATCCCGTAACATACAAATGCCGGACGGTTTGTACGCATCGCAAATCTATCGCTGGACAAAAGATAAGGGAAGTGCCACTGATGTTTTAGAGAATCTACAGGTAAATCCATATGCCCGGGATATTCCGCGCTGGGAGACTATTCTGTCGAGCGGCGAATGCGTCAACGGTTTGGTACGCGATATGCCGGAGGCCGATGCGCTGAAACACTTCGGATGCTTGGCTCTTGTCGCAATCCCGATTATTGTTGAGGATGTTTTTTGGGGGTTTGTCCTTTTTGAGAATCTGACGAACGAACAGGTTTTTACAGAGGATGAAGCCGACATGCTGCGTTCCGCGAGTTTCATGCTGGCGAACGTTGTCATCCGCAACGAAGAGGCAAAAATCATCCGAGAGGCCGACGAACACGCGAAACTGATGCTGAACGCGACTCCGTTGAGCTGTACATTGTGGAGTAGCGACCACAAAGTGATCGACTGCAACGACGCCACGGTGTCGCTGTTTGGTCTTTCGCACAGGAGCGAACTCGCGGAAAAGTTTTTTGACTGCTGTCCAGAAATCCAGCCAGACGGGCGGCCTACAAAAGAAGTGCTGCATTATGACATCAACAAGGCACTTAAAGAGGGACGCTTGGTTCATGAGTGTATGCACCAGACATTAAGCGGCACACCGATTCCCGCAGAGGTATCAATGATACGGGTCAAGGAAAAAGCAGGATATGTTGTAGCCGCCTATGTGCGTGATCTGCGCGAGCAAAAGCGAATGATGTCTGAGATTGAACGGCAAAACGTTCTCCTGCACGCGGTCAACCGCATGTCCACCATTCTGCTGCAAACAAACGCGAACGACTTTGAGAGCGATCTGCTTTGCTCTATGGGAATTATGGCGGAAGCCATTGATGTCGATCGTGTGACTATATGGAAAAACTTCATTAAAGACGGCAACCTATACGCTTCCCGAATCCACGAATGGTGGAATATCACACCCGATCAGAGCGCGCCATTATTGAAGGAGTCCTCGTACCGGGACGATTTGCCGGAATGGTTGGAAACGCTTTCGACGGGGTTTTGTGTAACCGGAAATGTAAGCACATTTACTGAAAATGAGAAAAGAGTGCTGATACCACAGGGTGTCGAGTCGATTTTAGTAGTGCCGATTTTCTTCAAGGGACAGTTTTGGGGTTACTTAGGTTTTGACAATTGCTATCGTGAACGTCTGTTTTCAATAAACGAAGAAGCCATCATCCGCTCCGCAAGCGAACTGATTGCCGATGCCCTGATTCGTAACGATATGGAGGAAGAGCTTCGCGATGTCGCGGAGGATTTGCAAATCGCATTGACAGAAGCGCAGTCCGCAAACCGCGCGAAAAGTGACTTCCTCTCACGCATGAGCCATGAAATGCGTACTCCGCTGAATGCCGTTATCGGTATGACGACGATCGGGAAATCCATGATGGATTCGGAAAAGAAAGACTATGCCTTCAGCAAAATAGACGACGCCTCCAAACACCTGCTCGGAGTTATTAACGATGTTCTCGATATGTCGAAGATAGAGGCGAACAAGCTGGAACTATCAAGCGCCGATTTCGTATTTGACAGGCTGCTGCAAAAGGCGGTCAATGTTGTCAACTTCCGCGTGGAGGAGCGTAAGCAATCGCTGTATGTCAACATAGACCGCGACATTCCGGCCTCTCTGATCGGTGACGATCAGCGGCTATCGCAGGTCATTACGAACCTTTTATCCAATGCCGTTAAATTTACGCCGGAAGGCGGCACTATCCGTCTTGAAGCGAAGCTGCTCTCGGAGGAAAACGGCCTTTGCCGTGTGCAAATCAGCGTTTCCGATACTGGGATCGGTCTCACCGAGGAGCAGAAATCGCGTATCTTCCGTTCGTTTGAGCAGGCGGATATCGGTACGTCGCGCCAATACGGCGGCACGGGGCTGGGGCTTTCCATCTCCAAGCGGATCGTAGAATTGATGGACGGTGAAATATGGGTGCAGTCCGAAGCGGGACAAGGCGCGACGTTCACCTTCACGGCGGTGTTCCGGCGCGGCGAAGGGTCGCACAAACGCCTGCTCGCGAAAGATGTCAACTGGGATAATATCCGCATTTTCGCCGTGGACGACGACCGGGAAGTCCGTGACTTTTTCATGACGGTTTCCGCGAATTTGGAGATATCCTGCGAGGTCGCCGCCAGCGGTGAGGAAGCAATAGACCTGTTGGACAAAGACTGCGGGTATGACATTTACTTTATTGACTGGAAACTGCCCGGCATGAACGGCATTGAGCTTGCGAACAGCATTCGTTGCAAGCTGCCGCCGGAATCTCTTGTGCTGCTGTTTTCTTCCACCGACTGGAGTGTCATCGAAAACGACGCCCGCGCAGCCGGAATCAACAAGTTCCTTCAAAAGCCTTTGTTCCAGACAGACATCGTAGACGTCATTAACGAAAGCCTTGGGCTGGATCATAAGCAGACGTTACGGTACAGCGCCCCCGACAATTTTGCGGGCAGCTGCATTTTGCTCGCGGAGGACGTGGAAATCAACCGCGAAGTGGTGTTCGCCCTGCTGGAACCGTTGAATCTCACCATCGAATGCGCCGCGGACGGCGCACAGGCGTTACGGATGTTTGAGGAAGAGCCGGAACGGTACGATCTGATATTTATGGATATCCAAATGCCGATTATCGACGGATACGAAGCGACGCGCCTCATACGCGCGCTGGATATCCCCCGCGCAAAAACCGTTCCGATCGTCGCGATGACGGCCAATGTGTTCCGCGAGGACATTGAACGGTGCTTAGAAGCGGGTATGGACGCGCACATCGGCAAACCGATTATTATGGACGACGTAATTGCTGTGCTGAAGAGATATTTGTAGGGCGCGACGTTTCCCCGTCTTGTAGGGACGATCGCCCCCGATCGTCCGCGAAAATATAAGCGTTGTAACCATTGCGGGCGACCGAGGACGGTCTCCCCTACCTCGTCCCCATCGTAGCCCCCTTCCGTCGGAAGGGGGTGGCGTCCGTATGGACGCCGGGGGATGTACGCGCTTTACCACGGACGCACAATGCATACCTCTGCGGGGACGGGGGTTTCGGACGCCGGAGAAATTTTGTTAAATTTCTTCTTGACAAAATAATTATCCCGCGTTATACTATGGTTAGTGACTATAGTCGTCAACCACATAACGTCATAGCAAAGCGAGGTGAAAAATTTGGACAGCGGCCAGCCGGTATTTTTGCAGATCATTGAGAGAATCGAGAGCGACATCATCACCGGCGTATATCAAACCGATGAGCTGATTATCTCCACGACGCAAATCGCGAAGGTATACGCCGTCAACCCCACCACCGCCGTCAAGGCCGTCAGTAAGCTGACCGATGCGGGGATACTGTATAAGAAAAGAGGGATTGGCATGTGCGTTGCGGAAGGAGCGCGAGAGAGGATCACAGCACGGCGCAGAGAGGTATTTTTGGAGAGGACAATCAACGCGCTGCTGGAGGAAGCGAATACGCTGGGTATTTCACTGGATGAACTGGTAACGGTAATCAAAAACAGAGGAGGAGCAAACCGCCATGCTTGAATTTGCGAATGTAACAAAGCGATACGGCGACACAACGGCAATCAACCGTATCAATCTTCACATCCCGGAGTGCGGAATTTACTGCCTGCTCGGCAGGAACGGCGCGGGCAAAACCACCTTCCTAAAGCTGCTTGCGGGACATATCGCCGCTACGGAAGGCCGGATCACCGCCGAGGGAAGAGAAGTATCCCCAAGCCGGATGCCGGAGAGCGTAAACTTCATCGAAAGCGGTTCGCCGCAGTTTAACATGCGGGTGTCCGAGCTGATTGACGCTGCCGCCGGGCTGCAGGAGGGATTTGACGTTGATTTCGCCAGAAAGATGACGGAGCGGTTTGAACTGGACATGAGAAAACGGTACAAGCAGCTTTCGTTCGGGATGAAAACGATGGTAACGGCGATCATCACGCTTGCGAACAACTCAAAAACCATCCTGCTGGACGAACCGACGATGGGCTTTGACGCGGTGATGCGCGACCAGTTCAACACCCTGCTGCTGGAGAGTTACGAAGCCCACCCGCGCGTTTTGATCGTCTCCACGCATTTAATCGACGAGATCGCGAGGGTGACCGAGCGCCTGATTATCATCGATAAGGGCAAGCTGCTTTTGGAAACCGGGATCGATGAGATTGACGAGAAGGCTTACACGCTGTCCGGACCGGCGCAGACTGTGGCGCCCTTACTGAAAGCGTTGAACTGCATCGGAAAAACGGAAGTTGGCAGCATGATGGCTGCGCATATCTACGGCCACAGGATCACCCCGCCGCCCGGCGTTTCGGTCGACCGAATCAGCCTTCAGGATTTCTTTGTCGCGCTTGTGGGAGGGAAAAAGTAATGGATAATAAATCGTTTGCCGCCGCGAAGGTCAATTTCCGCAATATGAAGCTGCCGCTTATCATAACGGGTATCGTCATGCTGGCTATTTTTGCGCAGGATCTCGTATACATCGTCCTGTCGTTCTTCAACGTACGTCCCGGGGAAGGGAATACACAAGCAGCGTTCGGCAACTATCTCTATCTGCTGATACTTTTAAGCGCGGTTCTCTTTCCCTTGCTGAACTTCCGCAAGATGATGAACCTAGGTGCAAAACGCCGCGATTTCTTCACCGGCTGCGCCGTTAACTACATCATCTTAGCCGGTGCCGTGTCATTTATGTGCATTGTATTCTACTACACTTACGAACGTCTGATGCAAAACTACTACTCCGGCGGGACACTGAACGTTCTGTATTGGTTCGGGTGGATTGAAAACGGGCCGGTTGTCGCTTTCTTCCAGCAGTTCGCTTTCCTGCTGCTGCTGGCTTCGGCGGTACACACACTCTCCGCCGCGCAGGACAGATGGTTTGGGTGGCTGACCGATGCGGTTATCGTCGGGATCATCAGTACGTTTACGCCGATCGCTTCGCTTCGCCCCGTGCTGGTTTGGTTCTTCAACATGATTATTTTCCACGATTACGCGTGGGTACAGATTGCATTTTGCCTGCTGCTCGCCGCCGCGATATACGCTTTGAACAAGCCGATGCTCGCGCGGAAGGTGCTGTAGGGAGTAATAAGGAACGGCGGAAAAGGAACGACCTTTTCCGCCGCGAGTTTTCCTTCCTCAAAAAACCTCTTTACAACATAGCCGAATTCAGGTATAATGTTTATATCTCTCAAAAAAGGGGGTGCCGTAATGCCGAACATCAGACCTAGCGCATATCTGCGCAACAATTATAACGAAGTGTCAGAATACTGCCATTCTAACATGGAGCCTGTTTTCATAACTAAGAACGGGCATGGTGATTTGGCTGTCATGAGTATTGAAGCCTACGAAAAATACTGTGGGCGCTATGAGCTGTATCACCTTTTGGACGATGCTCTTGAATCAGAAAAAAGCGGGGACTTTATGGATTATAACGATTTCATCGCCGATATGAAGAAGGACATGGCATGAATTATACTCTTCGCATCATGAAGCCCGCGCAGACAGATTTACGGGAAATCTACAGATACATCGCTGTGGATTTGCGTAATCCCGTCGCAGCTTCCCGACGTATTACCTTAATTGACGAAGCGATCCGATCTTTGAAAAGCAAGCCGGATCGGTTTCCTTGCGTGATGGATTCGTATTTGGCGTCAAAAGGGTTTCGCAAGATTGTTATGAAAAATCATCTCATCTTCTTCGTCATTCGTGAGAAGGAACGCACAGTGTCTATAATGAGAGTTTTATACGGACGCAGGGATTGGCTGCGCCTTCTTCAGTCAGAGCCTGAATAACCCCCGCCGGAACGGCGGGGGATCGCTTTTTCAACTCATTTTTAGGATCTCTCGCCGCAGGCGCGAGATAATCTTCTTCTCCAGCCGCGAGATATAAGACTGCGAGATACCCATCATGTCCGCGACTTCTTTCTGCGTCTTTTCCGTCGAACCGTTCAGCCCGAAACGCATGGTGATAATCTCTTTCTCCCGCTCGTTGAGGCGGGATATGGCTTTTTGCAGCATTTCGCGGTCGGCGTCGTCCTCCACCGGCCGCTGCACGCTGTCCGGCTCGGTGCCTAATATATCGGAAAGCAGCAATTCGTTGCCGTCCCAGTCGGTGTTCAGCGGTTCGTCGAAACTCACCTCGGCTCTCTGCGAGGACGTTTTCCGTAAAAACATCAGAATCTCATTCTCGATGCACCGCGACGCGTAGGTCGCGAGCTTGATATTACGGTCAAACTTAAAGGTATTGATCGCCTTAATCAAGCCGATGGTTCCGATCGAAATCAAATCCTCCACATAGATACCGGTGTTTTCAAACCGGCGCGCGATGTACACGACGAGACGCAGATTGCGCTCAATCAAAACGCTCCTCGCGCTCTGCTTTCCCTCGCTGAAACTGCGGAGCAAAACGCTTTCCTCGTCCGACGTCAGCGGCGGCGGCAGCGTGTCCGAGCCGCAGATGTACATAATCCTGCCGGGGCGCGAGACCCCCAGCCGAGCTAAGAGTCTGTGTATCGCTATATACAGCCGCAGACGCAATTTTTTCATGGTCAAGCCCTCCCTAGCTCTCAATAGATATAAGCCCTTCAATACCCGCTCCCGCAGACAGCGGAGTGGGCGAAAGCCCGATGTAGCAATTTTTTACCCTTCGACTGCTCTTACGCGCCGTATCTTGAACCTCCAGTTTATCGGGGCGGAACGCCAGCAGGAAGCCACAATCCGTCCCAACAGCGCGATACGGAATCAAGCGGAACCGAGCTTCCCCCAGCATCGGCAGCAGTCCCGCCGGATCGTTCAGCAGCTCCGGCGTAATCAAGCCTGCTATATTGGGAGGCAATAACGGCAGCACAGCAGCGTAGTCGAGGATGATGACCTCCGCGCCGCTGAGCGGTTCCGTCAGGGTGTGTCCGCTGTCCCGCAGCACCTTGACGCGGACCTGCCGGTCGCCCCAACTCGCGAGCAACTCCGCGCTCTCTTTCGCCCCGTGACGCCCCATATGCCGGAAGACCAGTGTCAGCACACCGTAGCTCAATCCGGCCGTCAGGAAAAGCGTTTTAAAATCGACCGGCACATACAGCATCCCACCCGTATCGGGAACGCCCGCGATCAATCCGATTGCGAGTACCGCGCCNNCCGCCACAAACGTCACGCCCAACCGCAAAAGCCGCGAAGCCTTGCGTCCCCCGCCGAACGCGATCAGCGCCATCAAAGCGCAGGACAGCGCTTTCCAGAAGAATCCGCCGAGGAAACCCATCCCCGGTAGCCATACCGCCACGGCGTACGCCGCGCCGAACAGCGCCG
>DBDP01000035.1 GCA_002293625.1 Clostridiales bacterium UBA929
GCTTTTTGGGGGAACTCAAGTAAATTCAGCTTTGTTCTCTCCTCGCGGCGACGGCCTCTGAAGAAAAGCCTTGGATACCGTCAAGCAACGGAAAAGAAAGGCTATTCATCCAAATCGTTTTCATCTAGCCATTTTTGAATCTTCGATTGTTTCCTCTTGTTCAGAAAACCAAAACAGGACAGTACAACAAAAGTGAGCAAGGTCGCGCTGATAAAGGTAATTCCCAGCACGGCGAAAAAGAGACCTATTCCGGTTTCTTGATATTTTTCTGCGTATCGTGAATAGTTCAAAACCCCGTTGATCGCCGTCGCCGCAATTCCTGCTACTATACTGTATATCAGGGGAGTATATTTCGCTCTTTTGCTTTCGCCAAAAAGATTGTTCCCAACCGCTAAATTTCGGATAATCATGTAGCACGACATTCCTAAAAAGCAAAACAGTTCAACGGCATATTGCTCAAAGGGTGCGTCAAATATAAACTGCTGAACCATGACCGACGCCAGAAGTAGAAAGAACACCAAACCAAAACCGTCGCTTTGTATTTTGCGGCGTTGGATAACAACCCTTTCATCTTGCGTTGATTGCTTTTTCATTTCGATTCCTCCCAAAATAAATCATTTAGTGTTTTGTCCAGCGCATAACAGATTGCCACGCAGAGGTTTAGCGTGGGGTTGTAATCCCCCGATTCAATCAGCCCGATTGTTTGACGCGTCACGCCCACGGCTTTTGCCAAATCTTCTTGCTTCATGTCAAGCTCCATCCGGGCGATTTTCATTCGCTTGTTTTTCATTGTAAGCCCCCTTTAACAGTCATAGCATACACCATACATTGCACCATGTCAAGTATATATTACAAATTTTTTTAGGGTTTCGCCGCACGGCTTGCTTAACGGCTCCGCTTTCATAATAGTCACTGCTGAACAACCGCGCGGCTTCCCGCTCCACGCTTGACATTTCCGCGCCGCCGCTCCATAATGCACCTATGAGGGAGTTTACCATAACCAAAAACGACGTGGGGAAGCGGGCAGACCGTTTCCTAGGCAGAGCCGCGCCCGATGTACCTCCGGCAGCGATACAGAAAGCGTTCCGCAAGAAGGACGTTAAGCGCAACGGCAAACCGTGCCGCGCAGACGAACGCCTTGCCGAGGGGGATACGGTGCGGCTGTATATCCCGTCTATTACGATTCCGCCGCCTACGAGAGAATGCGCCGCGCTGTCCCGCGACCGCATTGTGTATGAAGACGCACGGCTGCTGGTTTTGCACAAACCGTCCGGCGTTCCGAGCCAGAGCGGCGGCGGGGAGGCGGGAATCGAGGACATGGCGCGCGCGTATCTGCTGCAAAGCGGCGAATGGTCGCCGGAGAGGGAAAACGGCTTTCTGCCCTCGCTCTGCCACCGTCTCGATCGCGGCACCGAAGGGCTTTTGCTGTTCGCGAAGACTGCCGAAGCCCTGCGGACACTGACCGAAATGATTCGCAACCGTGAGGTGGTCAAAACCTATCGCTGCGTCGTTTTGGGTACGCCGTCCCCGCCGGAAGGGGAATGGCGCGATTTTTTGTGGAAGGACGCAAAGCGGAAACGCGTCTACGCGCAAAAAACGCCGTCGCCGGGCGCGAAATCCGCGCTGTCGCGCTATAAGGTTCTGCGCTCCGCAAACGGAAAAAGCCTTTTGGAAATCGAGCTGGTGACGGGGCGGACGCATCAGATTCGCGTTCAGTGCGCCTCGCGCGGCCACCCGATCGTCGGCGACGGGAAATACGGCAAAGCGCGAAGCGGCGGGGCGATGGCGCTCTGCGCGGTGCGGATTGAGCTTCTCTGTGCCATTGCCGGGGGCTATCAAGAACCGCTGGTTTTTGAAATCGACAAAAATTTTCACGAAATTAATTGACAAATTGAGGTTTTTCGGTTACTATTTAATCTGCTGTTCTGTGCGTCCTCTGCGGCTGCTAAGCCCCCGGAGGAGAAGCGGGACGCCGGGGACGGCGTCCCCTACAGATTCAATCTTTTCAGAGAGGGGTAGATAGGTGAAAAAAGAGCTCATACGCCTTGTTGACTGCACAATGGCGTTTGACGGAGAGATTGTGCTCAATGCCATCAATCTGACCATCCATGACAAAGAATTCCTCACGCTTCTGGGACCCAGCGGGTGCGGCAAGACAACCACGCTCCGCATCATCGGCGGGTTTGAGACGCCGACATCCGGCGACGTACTGTTCGACGGCGTGAGAATTAACGATGTGCCGCCCCACATGCGGCGCGTCAATACCGTTTTTCAAAAATACGCCCTATTCCCACATCTCAACGTGTTTGAGAATGTGGCGTTTGGCTTGCGTATTCCGCAGACGCTGCGGGTACAGGAGGGCGATAAAAGCAGGCGGAAACGGGTAAAGTTACAGGAGACAGAGATAGAGCGGCGGGTGCAGGAATCGCTGGAACTGGTGGGGTTGAAAGGCTATCACCGGCGTCGCGTACACCAGCTTTCGGGCGGGCAGCAGCAGCGCGTCGCGAT
>DBDP01000174.1 GCA_002293625.1 Clostridiales bacterium UBA929
GCTTACACCGAAGCAGATACCGCCGCCGTATGCCGCCACCGGTTCCGCGCCGCTCATGGGCGGCGGCGCGCGCGGCGAAATCAGTTTGAACAAAAGCAGAATTACGAAGTAGACATCCCCCGGCGCATCGCCCCTTCGGCGTGCCGAGGCGTCACGCCCTACGCAAAAATCAGCAAATAATTTGAAAGCAGGAGGACAAAAACATGGCAGCACCGACTTTTGACCCCGCGAATGTAACCATGATGGACGCCAAATCCGGCTCCATCCCCTTTGCCGAGGCGGACGGCATCCTGAGCGACATTATGCGCGGTTCGGCGTATATGCAGCTCGCGAAAGCCGTGCCGATGACAAAGCCGATTGAAAAGTTCGCCCATATTTCCGGCGTCGGCGCGTATTGGGTGAGCGAGGCGGAACGCATCCAAACAAGCAAACCGACATGGCTCCACCCGGAAATGCGCGCCTATAAGCTGGGTGTGATTATCCCGACGACCAAAGAGAACCTTCGCTACAGCGTGACGGACTTCTTTGAACGTCTGCGACCGGAAATCGCGGAGGCGTTTTATAAGAAATTCGACGCGGCTGCCTTCGCCGGGGTCGATTCGCCCTACGCGCAGAATATCGTCGCGTCCGCGACGGCGGCGGGTCATGTCTTTTCCGAGACGGACAACAAATACGACGATATCAACGCAGCGATGGCGGCGGTAGAGGACGAAGACCTTGATCCGAACGGTATCGCGTCCACTAACCGCCAGAAGAAGAAATACCGCGGCACCGTGGATACCATCGGCTTGCCCCTCTTTAACCCGCCGACCGAAGGCGCGTCCGCGCGCGTTGCCGGACTGCCCGCCGCGTTTATGAGCAATGCCGCGTTCGGCACGAACACCATCGCCGAGATCGTGGGCGATTGGAATAACGCCTATTACGGCATTTTGCAGGGTATTGAGTACGAGATTCTGACCGAGGCGACCCTGACCGCCGTCACCGACAGCGGCGGCGAGCCGATTTCCCTTGCCGAGCGCGACATGGCCGCGCTGAAAGCCATCATGATGATCGGCATGATGGTGGTGAAGGACGCCGCTTTCGCGGTGGTGAATCTATAAGACAGTAAAGAAGGAGCGATGCGTGATGGCGATCCCGGATTATGTGTTTTATAAGGATGTTTTTTTGGGTGCTGAGATTTTGGAGGAGGACTGGGATCGCCTTGCCGCGCGCGCGGACGAACGGCTTGCGCAGCTTGAGCGGGCGTATACGGTGACCGATCCAACCGGCTGCGGGCGCGAGAAAACCGTGTGCGCGATTGCCGAGAAGATCGGCGATGCGGAAAACGGAGACGTCAATGTGTCGATCGGCAGCGTGTCCACGTCCCGCAAAGCGGCGGAGCTGACCGACACGGGCGTTGCCCGGATTGCGCAGACGTATTTGGGCGTTTACCGGGGGGTGCCGCATGGCTGCCTTCCATAAACGCGCCCGCCCGGATTACGCGGCGGCTTGCCGCCAGACCGTGACGCTGTATAACAAAACGCCGGGCGCGAACGGGTTCTATAAGACCGTTTTTGATTCGTGCGCTTACCTCGAAAGCAAGAAGGTTTCGCAGGAAGCCCGCACCGGCGTGACGGCGGCGAATCCGGCGTTGCTGGTGATTCCGCAAGGCGCGGGCGACCGCGTTTACGCCGACCCCGCCGCGTTTGACGCGCTGGCGGATAAGATGGGGTTCTTTACCCTCCGAAACGGCGACAAAGCGATGCCCGGCGTTGGCACCGACGTTGCCTCGTCCGCCGAATGGGCGGAGCTGAGTAAAGTTCCCGGCGTCGTGACGATTGCCGCCGTGGACGTCAAGCGCGATCTCGCGGGTGAGATCGTACATATAGAAGGGGGCGGCGGCTGATGAGCGACCTCGCAAAAATGCGGGAATGGATCAAAACCTTCCCCGGCGGGATGCCGGACAATTTCCAAGTGGACTTTACCGATGAAATTCCGCAGAACGCCGGGTTATTCCCGGCCGGCACCGTTGAGGTGTCGAGGGAGCGGTTTGTCACCGGCGGCGTTACGGTGATGAATCGGTATAATTTCGCCCTGTACGCCGTGTTTGAGAAGCCGCAGGACGTGGACGAGATTTCCGCGAAGAACGCCGAATGGATAATGGATTTTCAGCGATGGGCGCAGGAACAGTCCATAAACGGTCTTGCGCCCACCTTCGGCAACGTGAACACGCGGGAGGAAATCATCACCGCCCAGAACGGGGCGTTCCACAGCCGCAAAGAAAACGGCGCGGGAATGTACGTTATCAACATTACGGCGCAATTCCAAACGGCGTTATAAAACGCGCTTCGCACGTCTTTGATCCTTATAAGCTCGCGGGCGATTACGAATCGCCCCTACAGACGCGTGCGAACCATCAAACAGCGCAATACCAAATTAAAATATCAGGAGGAAACCCACATGTCTATCACAATGCCCGGCGCGAACAAAACTCTTGCGCAGAAGGAAGGGCGCGAGCTTCGCTACCACGCCCTTGACGCCCGTATCTACCTGACGGCGGAGGCGCTGATTACGCAGATCGGTCACGACAACACGGGGCTGACACGCGACACCGCTTGGAACACCACCTCCGAGAAGGTGGTCACCGGGGCGCAGACCGAGTACACCACACGTGGCGAGGAGACGCTATCGATCGATCCGTTCTACTGCCGTAAAGGCGACCCCGTTTCGCTGCTGCTGCAGCACATTGACATGGAAGAGCTGGAAGGCGACGCCATCAAGCGCTACTACTATGAGGCGAAGGTGGACGAGACAGGCGAGACGATTTACGCGTTCAAGAAGATCGCGAGCGTGAAACCCACCAGCTTCGGCGGCGAAGCGGCCAATGCCGACACCGTTCCGTTTGAGCTGTCGCTCAGCGGGAAGAAGATTCCGCAGGAGTTCGACTTTGCGACCGGCGCGTTTACCGATGTCGCCGTGACCACACCGTAAGGGGCGGGGTGCACGATGGCAACGGTAAAAGAATATGTAAAGCGTCAAAGCCGGCAGAAAGATATTGAAAAGAAAACACCGAGCAAGCCGACGGGAAAAGTTCCAAAACGGGAGGAGAAGAAAGATGAACAGCATCCGCAGGAACTCTAAGCGTTCCGAAATCGCCGTTTATCTCAACGACGACGAAAGCCCGGCGTTTATCGTGCGGTTTACGCCGAGCGATATAAAGAACGTTGTGTATATCGAAAAAATCAACGGCGCGTATGCCGCGCTGAAGAATGCCGCGGAGCTTACCGACATGGCGTCTCTGATTCAAGAGATTGAGCAGAATTTTGACGCCATGACCGATGCAGGAACCTACGCGCTGATCTCCCGCAACGATACCGGGGGCGATTACGGTCTGCTTCAGGACGTTTTGGGCGAGATCGCTCGGATCACCACCTCGGAGCGCGATAAGGTGCTGGATAAGTACAGGGCGGGGTAACGAGACAGTAGGGCGCGACGCCCCCGGTGCGCCGTTGAAAATCCAACGGGGGAGCGTAGGGGCGATTCGTAATCGCCCGCAGACATCCCCCGCCGCCCGATGGGCGGCACCCCCTTCCGAAGGAAGAGGGCTACGGGAGATAAAATGGGAACGACGGACGACCGAGGGCGGTCGTCCCTGCTTGACTAAAACGACAAAATGTTGTATATATTATCCGAAAGACAGCCGTGATGCGCGGAATCGGAGGATAATGTTATGACGAAATTATCAAAAATGCACAATGGCGGCAGGGTCACTACGGTGATCCTGTCCGCCATCTTCCTTTGCGCCGGATGTACATCGGTTTCTCCGGCAGAAATCCTAAGCTCACCGAGCGCGGTGTCCCCGTCGCCGGAAATACAGTCCCCCGAACCGATTGCGGTGAAAGAGACGGTTACTATTAAAACCGCGCGGGAGTGGAACGATTTCGCGGAGAGCTTTAATGAAGGGACGGGGCATTACGCCGATACGCTGACCGTTATTGTAGACGGACAGCTCAATTTTACGGGGCAGTTGTTTACCCCGCTGACGCGCCCGTTTAACGGGACGATTCGCGGCTCGAAAGAGATAAACCCTTATACCGAAGAGGTTATGGAGACGGAAAAGAATTTTTGTACTGTCGCTGTCAGCGGGGACGGGTTTTACAATATCACCATGTTTGAGGAGAGAAAGACCGAGCCGGTGCAAACGTATTCGTCGCAGGATAAATGGGACGGGTCGTTGGGAGAGTACCGGGGTACCGGCGAAAGCGATACGGTGCGGGCGATGTTCGGGATTCGCTGCGGCGATTTGACGCTAGAAAACCTTGTTTTCTCCGGCATACGCGCCGAAGAGCTCGCGGTGCTGTTTACGTATTCTGCGGACAGCCTGACGCTTCGGAATGTCGCGGTAGCGGACTGCGCCGTCCGGCGGACGAACGCGCTGCTGGCGTGCAACGCGGGACGCCTTAGCGCGGAAAACATGTTGGTTTCGCGGTGCGATATTGAACTTAGCTGGGAGGGCGGCGGCCTGTTTGACTGGGTTGCGGGAGACGCTTCCTTCCGGCGCATGGGGATTGTGAATACGGACGTTTTGCTGATCCCCGACGGCGGCGGCTCCGGTTATACGGCGGGCAGTGCCGGGTTGCTCGCGACGGTGATCCGGGGCGGCGCGTCTTTTGAAGATGTGGAAATCTACCGCTGCGCGATGTATACGCTGAACAGCGTCGCGCTGTGCCAAGAAGCGGGAGAAGTGGCGGTTTGCTCTGATATTTTGGTGGATTGCGGATCGTTTTTGGGCTTCCCAAACGCCGACTCAATGATGGGGTTCCCCGAAAATAACCTGCTGTTTGGGGTGACCGTGAATCCGCAAACGATGCAAAACGTAACGCTTCGGAACAGCGTTTTTAACTCTTCCAAACCTTTGGAAGAGTATGCTGAGAACTGCATTGCGGTGACGGCGGGGTGAGCGCCATTATTTAGCCCAACATTTTGTGCAGGGTCTTAAGTCTAAATCCTCTGCGTCTTCGATGGAAAGCTCGTAAGGGCTTTTCATGTTGGAGCAGGTGGATACCGAATGGTAAACCTTTGTGGTTTTGCTCGCGCGCCATACGATCGTCCCCGCAGGGGGCGGCGCGACGCTTCCCTCCTCGGCATAGGTGCCGCTTGACGGAGGAGTGGATTCCGGCGACGGGGTCAGCTCCGGTGTGGGACTGGGTTCCGGTGTGGGACTGGGCGCGATTGACGGTGACGGCTCCGGCGACGGGCTGGGAGATGGTGACGGCTCCGGCGGCGACGAGGTCACTTCCGGTGTGGGACTGGGGATTACGGTCGGTGACGGCGTGGGAACGGGCGTCGGCGATGGTGGTATAGAGGGACTGACGGACGGTTCGGGCGTAGGCGACGACCCCGCTGGGGTTAGCGTTGTTATTCTCACAGAAGGTTCTGTAGAACACGAGGCTAAGAGAAGAACACACAATATGACAGAAAATAGACGTTTCATAGAATCCCCCCAAATTTCGACAGGATTATACCATGTCAGGAAGGGTTTGGCAAGGGGATTTTTATTATTGGCGGTTAGGGCGGGATGACCCCGCCCATACAACGATTGGCGTGTTACGAGGTGATGATATGTCGCGTATAACCAGCGTTCCCGAAGATGCCGCAGAGATTTTGGGCGAACGGTACCCGATAAACACGGGATACCGCAACGCCTTGCTGACATGGGACGTCTTCGAGGCTGCACATTGCGGGGAAGTCACGGCGCGGGAGGCCGCCGTCGTCGCTATAGAGAACATATTTTTGGAACCGAGGCCGCCGGTATGCCCCGAAACGATGAATGCCATACAAAGGTACTTGGAACGCCACACGCGCACGGGCGGTCAGAAAGACACCAAACCGGTGATTGATTTCAACCAAGACGGGCAGCTCCTATATGACGCGTTTCTGCTTGCGGGGCATGACTTGGATAAAGACTATATGCCGTTTTCTAAGTTTATGGCGGTCTTTCGCGAACTGCCGAAGGACGCCACCATCTGCCGGATTGTGTATCTCCGGCAGATGATCCAAAAGGGGAAGCTGACGAAAGAGCTTAAAGAGGAAATCCAGCGGGTGGGGATGGACGTGATCCGTATCCGCGGACGCGGACGGGATGACAGCGATACCGAGGACTACTTTAAGGCGAAACGGGATGAGCTTAGAGCGGCAAGAGGGCTGCCGCTGCTGACGGGCAGTTAACAGGACATCCCCCGGCGTCCACACGGACACCACCCCCTTCGGACCGAAGGGGGCTACGGGAGAGGCTGTAGGGGTGATTCGAAATCGCCCGCCAATATCCCAAATCGCCTGCGGACGACCGAGGGCGGTCGTCCCTACGGAGACGGGAAACGTTGGACGGCGCGCCGGGGNNGAGACGGGGTTGCGATGGATTATGCGCAACGTATCGTACAATAATTCCCATATGTGAAATAAAGTTTCATTATACCTATTGACAACAAACGCGCGTTGCTGTATGATATGAGCATCATATTTTGAAAGGGTGGCGTCATGAAAAAGGTTCTGTTCTTCGCAACGGCATTCGCAATTCTTGCAGGGATTCTCGCGGGGTGCGGCTCGGGAGGGCTGGATTTTAAGTCCGTGCGCGACACGGAGACGGGCGAAATCATCTCGCTGGGGGACACGAAGGAAAGCGTAGAGAAAGTACTTGGCACGGGGGTGTATGACGAGACATTCGGGGAGTATAATTACCTTGACGGGTTGGTAACCGTTACCTACGATTCCGCGGATCAAATGATGTACATAACCGTGGAGGCGGAAACGAACCGCTTTGAGTTCAAAGATATGAGTTTCGATATGAAAAACGAGGATATAGCCGGGAGATTTACCCGATCTGATGATTCCGATGAAGAACTTACGATTCGGTATGGAAAGTTCTACGACAGCACGGGGAAAGTGGTTGATACTGAGGATTTGGCAGCCTACGGTGCCTTGATTGCCGTATATGGCAGTGAGACAATACTTTCCGGGGAACCGGGAACGATAATGTACATGGGAATAGCGAAGAACCCCGATAACTAAGGCGCAAGGCATCAACGAAGCCGCCCCCAAACAGAAGGGGCGGCTTTGTGCTGTGTTTAACCTCTTGGATTAAAACGATGTCCGCATTTCATACACATAACATCTCTAAGCGATATCGATTCTTGAACGAGAGACAGACTTGTGGACATGCATTTCGGGCAATAAGCAATACCTTCTTCGTCCAATTGTCGTGCACGTTCTGCTTGCCGTTCCGCTTGTCGCTCTCTTTCAGCAAAAAACGAAGCAGTTTTCTCTTTAATAATATAATATAGCTCGGAAAAGTCATCTTTTTGATGATCTTTGAACGAGATAATACATGGAACATTTAACTTGGTCGTATGTATAGTCAACGTTCCCCCTTGCTTGTATGCATGTGGGTCAAAATCGACATTTGTAATATCGGAAAAGGTGCAATTTGTTTTGATCCACATGACTTTGATGTGTAATTCATCTCCGTCGATAATAACGCTGATGCCTTTGCTCTTGTATTCTTTCATGATGAACACCCCTTATTCTAAGTAATATTAATTATAGTATTATTGATATGGATTGTCAAGGGAATAATTAGAACAGCGAAGAGAATCGAGCTTAATATATTAAGCCCTATATTATTAGCAAAGCAGAAATTACAAAAAAGGAGAAAAAGAAGATGGAATACGATGGAGAAGTGAGAATCAGCACTATAGTTGATGTCGGCGGTATTAAGACGGGCGTTGATGAGATTAAAAGCGAATTTGAAAAACTTACCCCAGTGCTTGATGATCTTACAGACGCAATCGCCGGAATTGGAAAGCAAGCTGCATCATCAGCACCAAAGGCGGATTTCGGGAGTGGGACTTCTAACGGGGTGCACTCGGGTTAAATCGATGTCCGCATTTCATACACATAATTTTTCTAAGCGATATCGATTCTTGAATGAGAGACAGGCTTGTGGACATGCATTTCGGGCAATAGGCGACATTCTCTTCGTCCATTTGTCTGATGCGTTCCGTTTTTTTCTCCCTTTCATTATGCAAGGAGAACCAATATTTATAGCAATTAGGTCATGAAGTTCCAAAAAATCCAACATGGCATTTTTATTAAATGAAATTAGATGAGGTTTTTTTGACGAACTCTCACTAATCGAAAGGAATCCAACCAATGAATCAGGGATATAATTCCATCTAATAGAGGTAATATCCGAAAACTTAAAATTGTGTTTTTTGAACGTACATTTAACGCATAAATTTTCCCCATTAACTAAAACACTGACAAGACCACACGTATACTCTTTCATGTTGAGCCTCCTTTTGAAGATGCATTAATTATATCATTGCTAAATTACTGCTGTCAAGAGGATATAGAAAAAACATAAGCTCTTCATCGGAAAAACAATGGTTCTTTATACGCTTCCCTGATTAAATCACAGATTAACCATTTCAAATAAAGGAGCAAGAAAACATGGCATACGACGGTGAAGTAAGAATCAGCACGAGCATTGACATCGGCGGTATTAAGACGGGCGTTG
>DBDP01000147.1:0-153 GCA_002293625.1 Clostridiales bacterium UBA929
GCCGAACGGCGCGGGTTGCGGCTTCGATTGCGTCCGCCGCCTCGCCGATCAGGTACAACCGCTTGACATGGCGCGGGAACAGGGCGCAGAGTTCGTCGAAGGGTACTTTTTTGTCGCGCCCGCCCGCGATCAGCAGAACTTTGCCCTCGTGAG
>DBDP01000147.1:162-435 GCA_002293625.1 Clostridiales bacterium UBA929
ATACGAGACGCCGTCCACAGCGGCGACGAATTCGTTGCGGTGCGGGACGCCGCCAAACGCTTCCGCGACGGCGCGGATGCTGTCGGGCGGCACAAGTTCCCGCACGGCAGTCATCGCGGCCATGAAGTTCTCAATTTGGTAGTAGCCGCGCAGGCGAATCGCGTTAATGGGCAAAAATCCGTCGATCAGCCCGTCGCGGATCCACGCGCCGCCGAAATACGCGGTCTTCCCGTTCGCGGGTAAGCGCTCGGTGAGCGGATTGTCGGCGTTGAG
>DBDP01000147.1:542-5206 GCA_002293625.1 Clostridiales bacterium UBA929
GAAAGCTCCACCACGGCGCGCCCGTCCGCCGTAAGTTCTCCCGCCCTCGCCAAAAGCGGCGTGCCGATGTTTCCGCCTAAATACACGGAAAACCCCGCCTCGCGGAGCATCTCGGCAATCAAGGTGGTGGTGGTGGTTTTGCCGTCGCTGCCGGTCACGCCGATGATAGGGCAGGGGCAAAGTGCGAAAAACTCCCCCATCTCGCTGGTAACACGCCGCCCTTCGTTCCTCGCCCTCACAAGCGAGGGGTGGTCGGGGCGCAGCCCCGGCGTTCGGAAGATGATTTCTCCCGGCAGATCGTCTAAGTATCCTGCGCCGAGGCGAAACTCCGCGCCTTCCCATTCCGAGCGGTCGATGGATTCGTTTTGGTCACAGACGGTGACGCGCGCACCGGAATCCAGCAGCAAACGAACGAGCGGGCGGTTGCTCACACCCAGCCCAATTACGGTGATCTCTTTGCCCCGAAAGGATTTTGTGTATGCCTCAAAAGTGGGGTTCATAGACAGCCTCCCATACGGATAAGTCATGTTATTCTACCATACCCCGCCGTCGAATGCAAAAGATTTTGCGCACCCCTATTGACTTATACACAGTACCGTGCTATACTACTGATTATAAAACATTATAAGGAGGAACCGGCATGGACAAACAAACCTTCCTCAAGGAGCTGCGGAAAGCCCTGCTCTGGACATTCGGGAAAAAGGAAACCGCCGACATTCTCGGTGATTACGAGGGCTTTTTCACCTCCGGCGCGGCGGATGGAAAAACCGAGGCGGAAATCTGTGCGGAGCTGGGCGAGACATCGACCATTGCGCTGGATTTGGCGGAGACGCTGGAGAAGAAACGATGGTTTTCGGCGAAAATCATCCAACGTATGATCGCCGCTGCGGCGCTTTTTTGCATCGGTCTGCTGTACTATTGGCTGCAGCTAGCGCGGGAGGGTGCGGCGATGAGCAGCACGGTGCTGCTTGCGGTGACCGTAGTTCTGTGGTTTGTGCTGGGTGGGTTGCCGCCTGTCGCAAGACGAAAGAGCCGTGCCGGAAAGTGGCTCGTTCTTGGCGGGCATTTGCTGCTGGGGGGAATGACGGTTGGCGCAAATAATTGGTATTGGTCGTTCGAAAATCTTATGTTGTCCATGCCAATAGATTATGACGCGCAGAGAACGGCACAGATGCTCAGAGTAGTTTGGGTTTTATTTATCGCAGCCGCGTTGATTATCGCGCTGCTTGCTATCATCGGATTTTATCGGTTGACCCCGCAGGCGTTTACGTTGACGGTTCACGCTTTGGGGACGGTTGCGTATCTCAATGTGATATACGCGTTGTTTAGTTCACTGAGCAATGTAATGATATTTCAACGTAGTATGTGGGACGCGTTGGATGTATATATCTTCACCATTGTGCTGATCGGGTTGTGTGCAGTGCTGATACGCTATATGAGAAGGAGGGTGCGGTAATGGAGGCGCAAATCAAGAAGGGTGTCTTGGAGATGTGCGTGCTGTTCACCATCCGCGAGAAGGAGATGTACGGCTACGACGTGATGAAGTCGATGCGCCGCTTCTTCCCGGAGGTCAACGAAAGCACTTTTTACGCCATCCTGCGCCGCCTGCACGCCGACGGAAGCGCGTCTATAACACTGAGTGAGGAATCCAACGGTCCGACAAGAAAGTATTACCGAATCACCGACGCGGGTTTGGAAACGCTGCGAAAGAGCATCGAAGGCTGGCACCGCGTCCGCACCGCCGTAGAGGAGTTGGGGATTGTGTAACAGCTCACACCCGCTTCACCATATCATACCCGTTTGTTTGGTTATACCGATCCACCAGCGCGTCGGGGTTCGCGTAGCCCAGCGCGACATACCATCCGAGCAACAACAACGCGCAGAGGGCGATGGCGGGCAGCTTTTCCTTGAGCATCCGTACGCCGCAGATGATCAAAACGGCGGCGAGGTAAACGATAAACCACGCCGAGATCAGCCGCAGCCATGTCAACCCGAACGCGTCGATATACAGTCCGAGCCGGACAAAGCCGGAGACAAGCATCACGCCGGTAAGCCCCAAAAGTCCCGCAAGCAGGGCTTTTACGGGATTTTTGTCCGTTCCGTAACGCAGAAACACACCGAAAATCAACAGGTTAATCGCGCATACGGCGACCGTTTGCGCGAAGCCTTCGCGCGCGTAGGTTGCGTAAGTCATTCCGCCGGGCAGCCCCGCGCGGGCGAACAGATAGGTAAACTGAACGCCGCAAAAGAGCAGGTAGAGCAGGGAAACAGCGCCCAGCACAATGCAGCAAATCACCGTGTCGATCGGCGCGGCGGCGGACTTTTCGGCGGCGGCGCGTTTAGAAAACCCCGCGTTCCATAAGAAGGAGAAAAAGAGAGCGGCGGCAATCAGAATGACGATGAAGTGCCGAGCAACGGAAGAGAAGTCCCAGTTGGAAAATAGATTGGCTGTCCAGTATCCGAAAACGCGGTCGGCGCCGGAGAGCAGGGGAATCAGAACACATAACAGCGGCAGCGCGATCCCCGCGCCGATAAAGACTTTCTTTAGAACAGGCCGCCGCCCGCCCGATACCAGCGAGCCGGAAACGCCGATAATCGCGGGCATTCCCGAAAACGGCTGGACGAACCACCCGGAAAACCACGCCGCGGTAATCTTTCCCGTGTCTTTTAGTTTGTACTCGCCCGACGTGAACTGTGCGTGCATCATTAGGACGGCGGGTACCACAAGAAGGGAGAGAAGTTTATACTCCGCGTTTCCCTCATAAATAAAGCACCACACACAAATCGCGACGGCGCAGTGCGCCACAGCCCATTGAACCCATCTCTTCCGCTTTGCGTAAAAAAGAGTGAACACCGCAAGGTAGCACAGCCAAAACGCGGCGGCGTAAGGCGCAAGCTCCCAAAGGCCGGAGGCAAACCGCGCGGCAATCAGCCGGTCGAACAGGATACCGATCAAAAGGGAAGCCGGAAGCAGCAGCCGTTCGGTAAGCGACCAGTCTTTTTTTGGAACAGTAATGATGAGATGTTCGTCGTTCACGGCGCGTCACCCTCGCGGTACTCCAAAACGTCCCCGGGTTGGCAGTCCAGCGCCTTGCAGATTTTATCCAGCGTCGCGAGCTTGACCGCCTTCACTTTGCCGTTTTTTAAGAGCGAGACATTCGCCATTGTCAAACCGACGCGCTCGGTCAGCTCGGTTACACTCATCTTGCGCTTCGCCAGCATGACGTCAACATTGATGATTATCATATCGTACTGTCCGCCTCCTCTTGCAAAGCGGTGGCTTTGGTGAGGTAGCGCGACACCGCCGCCGCGGCCGTCGCGAGCGCCAAACCCAGCACATCCACAAATAAAGACACCAAGAAGATTGCCGGATGGCTCATATTTAACGCAAGGAAAACCGCGTTTCCGAGAAAGAAGATTCCGACCGCACAAAACAAGAGCAGCGCGCCGTTTTTCACAATACGCGCTCCTTTGTGCGTGAAGACCTGCTCCGAGCGGATGGCGGAGGATACTTGCCACACCAGCGCGAGAAGGGCGAAGCAGGGCGCTGCGGACACCCAGAGAAAAATAACCCAAGGGGTGTAGCAATGCGCGAACTCCGGGTAAGACAGGATCAAGTCCGCGCCGATGGTAGGCAGGATGTAGCCGCAGCCGGCCAGCCCGCAGGCGGCCACGGCGATCACCGCCGCGCGTATGAGGTTACACAGGGTTTTTGAGGACATTTTACCCACGCTCCCTTTTTAGGATGATGCGGGCATTATATCACGCGGGCAAAAGAATGTCAACAGAAATATATCGAATTACAATAAATTTATTTCGTAATATAGAAAGCGATTGACAAGCCAACCCGTTGTTTGCTATACTGTTCGGGCAAGGAAACCAAGCAGCCGCCGGTGCGGAAACGCACGGGAGGAAAGTCCGGGCTCCATAGGGCAAGGATAGCGGGTAACGCCCGCCCATGGCGACATGAGGACGAGTGCAACAGAAATAAACCGCCGAGCGACGAGCTGCTCCATCGCCTTGCAGGGAGGATAACGCAGTTATCTGACTGTCAGCAAGGCGCGCATGGAGCGTTACAACTTCCTGTAACGCGATGGGGCGGTTCATCATCGGTAAGGGTGGAAAGGCGAGGTAAGAGCTCACCGCGCCTCCGTGAGAGCGGAGGGGTCTGTAAACTCTATCCGGAGCAACACCGACACGGGGCATAAGCCTGCCCGGCGGTCCCCGAACGGGTGGCGCCGAGCCGTTTGGCAACAAACGGCCCAGATAGATGGCTGCTCACGACAGAACCCGGCTTATCGGTTACGCCTTGTCAGTTCCCCCGCCTCGGCGGGGGAACTGCCGGATATACGGAGGTACACACATGCGAATGCGGAAGCGCAAAAATTTAGCCGCCCGAATGGAACGGGCGGCGGCATGGCTTATAAAAGACGCCGAACAACATGCCGGCTGCTGGCTCGAAGTCGTGCCAGATTGCGACCGTTTGCTGGTCGAGTTGGGCTGCGGCATGGGGCGGTTCGCCTGCGACACGGCGGCGGCGAATCCCGGCGCGATGGTTGTCGCGCTGGAGCGCGTCCCCGACGCGATCGTGATCGGGATGGAGCGGGCGATGCGCGATAATTTGCGCAATATACGCTTTATATTGGGTGATGTAGGGAACCTAA
>DBDP01000023.1:0-2229 GCA_002293625.1 Clostridiales bacterium UBA929
TGATTTTTGGGGGAACTCAAGAGATTTGCTCTTGCAATTCTCCGGGCGGTGTGCTACAATATGTCTGTTTTCTCGCGGTGGGTGTGGCTCAGGTGGTTAGAGCACCAGGTTGTGGCCCTGGGGGTCGCCGGTTCGAGTCCGGTCATCCACCCCAACAGAAACGCAGGACTGCCGCATTCGTCGCGGCAGTCCTCTAATTTAGAAAAAACTCAGCTGCGGGTCGGCATACCCGCGCTTATAAGCCCGCGCTATACTTTTCATTTCATGAAGCAGCCCGTATTCGGCGCATAAGTTTACGAACAGCTCCCACAGCTTTTTCGCGTTCCGGCTGGTGCAGACGTATCTATCCCCGTAAGCGTCGATATATTTTTGCTTCAAGTGCGGAAAGTGTTCGTCCAGCTTTAGATAATAATACTCGCGGTTTCCCTGCCGGAGTGTCATCCCAAAGGACGGATAAACGAATCTCGCTCCGGCGTCTCTTGCCAGACGTAAAATTCCCGCGATATTGTCTTCCGTGTCGTTGATAAAGGGCAGCACCGGCATCATCAGCACCCCGCAGAAGATCCCGGCTTCGGATAACTGTTTTAGAGCGGCAAAACGTTCGGACGAGCTTGGCGCGTTCGGTTCGGTTTTTTGCGCTAAAGCGTCGTCGCAGACGGTAACGGTCATCTTGACCAATACGGGGGAATGCGACTTAATGTCGCTCAAAATATCTATATCGCGCGTGACAAGCGTCCCTTTTGTGTCGATCGCGACCCCGAAACCGAACGCGTTGATCAGTTCCAGCGCGTTTCTCGTGAGCCGCGTTTCGCGCTCCAAGGGGTTATACGGGTCACTCATTGCGCCGGTCGCGATGACGCCGGGTTTGGCTTTGCGGCGCAGATCGTCCCGGATGATCCGCAGCGCGTCCTCTTTAACCTTAATCGTATCGAAATCGGGATCCCTGTAGCAGTCGCTTCTGCTGTCGCAGTAAATACAGCCGTGGGAACACCCGCGGTAAATATTCATGTTGTAATCCGCCCCAAACCACGCGGCGGGCGCTTTTGTGCGCGTTACAATCGTTTTCGCGGGTAACAGAATCAAGAGCATCACCTCTAATGCTTGCTAACTGACATTCAGTATAGCATAGCCGCCGTGTTACGGCAAGTCTCGCCCCGGTTGCCAATTGTGCTCTTTTGTGCTATACTTATAGTTACAAATAACGGGATAATGAGTTGATTGAATGTATCTGTATGAAACCCACATGCACACGTCGCCGGTCAGTTTCTGCGCCGAATCGACGCCGGAGGAGCAGGTGCGCGCATATAAAGACAGAGGTTATACAGGCGTCATCGTTACCGATCATTTCATCAACGGCAACTCCGGCTGCCCTCGCGGCCTGCCGTGGAACGAGGCAATGGCGTTTTTTGTTTCGGGGTACGAAAAAGCCAAAGCGGAGGGCGAAAAAATCGGGCTGGATGTCTTTTTCGGCATTGAATACGCGATGTTTGGCACGGAATTTTTAACCTACGGTCTGACGCCGGAGTTTTTATTTACGAATCCCGGTATAGATAAGTTGACGGCGGAGGAGTACAGCGCGCTTGTGCGCGAGAACGGCGGATACCTCGCCCAGGCGCACCCGTACAGAGCCGCGCCGTGGATTCGGAACCCCTACCCCGTTAACCCGGCTCTCCTAGACGGCGTCGAGGTGTACAACGCCGGAAGCTGCGACGATTTGTCCAACGATCAGGCTTACGAGTTCGCGTTTTTGCACAATTTGCCGATGCAAGCCGGAACCGATTCCCATTCGGCGGACTTTCCGTATACAAGCGGAATCGGCTTACGGGAAAAGGCGGGAAGTATTTTTGACATTATAGAGGCGATTAAAACGGGACAGGTCGAGCTGATCGTCCCGTGACGGAGGCTGCGCATGGGGTTATACGGAAGATACCTCCCAAAATATAAAAAACCGTTCATCGCGGCGGTGCTATGCGTCGCCTGCGAGGCGTTTTGCGATCTGCTCGGGCCAACTCTGATGTCGCGTGTTATCAACAACGGCGTGGAAGCGGGAAGCCTGAACGGGGTGCTGGTTTGGGGCGGATGGATGATGCTCGCCACCCTCTGCGGGGCCGGATTCGCCATTTCGCGGAACATACTGGCGTCCCGCGTTTCGCAGCGTATCGGGGCGGAACTGCGCGTCGACCTCTTCGCAAAAATCATGAACTTTTCCGAAGCCGGCGCGGACAAAAT
>DBDP01000023.1:2266-3235 GCA_002293625.1 Clostridiales bacterium UBA929
TTCCTCAAAGCGCCGATCAACTGTATCGGCAGCATCGTGCTGGCATCGGCGCTGAACCTGCGTTTGAGCCTGATTATTTACGGCGTGACCGCGATTGTGGGGACGCTGATTTTTGTCAGCATGAAGTTATCTTACCCGCGCTTCGCGGCGCTCCAAAAAGCGACCGACAAACTGAACACGGCGGTGCAGGAACACCTCATCGGTGTGCGGCTGGTCAAGGCGTTCGGCACAGAGGAGCAGGAAACGGAACGCTTCGGGGAGAAAAACGATACGCTGCGGCAGCGGGGTATCGCGTCGCAGAAGATCATCACGCTGACTTCGCCGGTGATGACGCTGGCGGTGGGGTTTGGCTCGGCGCTCGCGATCTTTTGGGGCAGCCGCCTTTTTGAGGCAGAACTTGCCCGCCCGGGGGATATCTCAGCGTTTATCATCTATATGGCACAGATTCTCTCGTCGTTGCTGATGATTACCAACATCTTTAATACTTTCGTCCGTACCAAAGCCTCCGCCGCTCGCATAAACGAGGTTTTTGCCTGCGACGACGATTTTTCACTGATTGACGCTCAAAACGCTTTTCAATCTACGGAGACAGACGTTGAAACAACGGGCAGTCTTTGCTTTGAAAACGTGACGTTTGCCTATCCGGGTTCGGCGATACCCGCGGTAAAAAACCTCAGCTTCTCCGTCGCGCCGGGGGAAAGCCTCGCGATCATCGGACCGACCGGCAGCGGAAAATCCACCGTCTGCTGGCTCTCCCTGCGTTTTTATGATGTTTTGCGCGGACGGATTCTGCTCGGCGGCAAAGATATCCGCGAACTGCCGGTGGAGACGGTGCGGGGACAGATTGCCATCGCGCCGCAAAAGGCGGCGCTCTTTTCCGGCAGCGTCGCCGAAAACCTCCGCTGGGGGTACGCGGACGCCTCGGACGGTGAGATGCGCGAAGCGGCGGCGCGGGCGCAGGCGGGGTTT
>DBDP01000067.1:0-132 GCA_002293625.1 Clostridiales bacterium UBA929
TGGCTTTTTGGGGGAACTCAAGGACACGAGGGGTTTTCTTTCTCGCGGCTGTGTGATATACTGTCTCTCGAATCTACAGTACGGAGGATGACCCAATGAAAAAAGTGTGTGTATCGCTGATACTAATCCTCG
>DBDP01000067.1:140-12385 GCA_002293625.1 Clostridiales bacterium UBA929
ATGCCCGATGTGACGGGAGGCGACTCGGTGACGCAGGACAGTCTTTCAAGTCCGCCCAATCAGGATATCGACGCGTCGAACGCCGAGCTGTCGGACTTTATCGTAATCGACCAATTCGGCTACCGTCCCGGCGCGGAGAAAACAGCCGTCATCCGTAACCCCATAACCGGTTTGGACGCGGATCAGAGTTTTAACCCCGGCAGCGTGTACCACATCGTTAGCGAAGCCGACGGCGAGTCGGTTTACGCGGACGCGCCTGTGCATACGTTTGACGAAGACCCCCATTCCGGCGACGAGATTTGGTGGTTTGACTTTTCCTCTGTGAATACACCAGGAACATACTACGTTTTCGACCCCGAAACCAACGCCCGCTCGTTTTCGTTCCGCGTGGCGGAGGATGTCTACAACGATGTTTTGAAGCACGCCGTGCGGATGTTTTACTATCAACGCGCCGGGTTCGAAAAAGAAGCGCAATACGCCGGGGAAGCGTGGGCGGATGCCGCCAGCCATATCGGAGAGGGTCAGGACACGCAGGCACGTGATTTCCACGATAAAGACAACGCCGCCACCGAGCGCGACCTCAGCGGCGGTTGGTACGACGCGGGGGACTATAACAAGTACACCCCGTGGACGGCGCGGTACATAGAATCCATGTTGAATACATACCGCGAACGCCCGGAAGTGTTTCGCGACGATTACAACATCCCCGAATCGGGCAACGGCGTTCCCGACATCATCGACGAAGCGCGATGGGGCATGGATTACCTCTTGAAGCTTCAGAACGGCGACGGCTCGATGATCAGCGTGGTGGGGCTTGCGAGCGCTTCCCCTCCTTCCGCCGCGACGGGCAGATCATATTACGGGAAGCCCAACACGACCTCCGCGCTCGGTGCCGCGCGGGCGTTCGCGCTGGGATCCATTGTGTTCCGGCAATGGGACGATGATTATGCAGACACGCTGAAAGAAGCGGCGGCGAAAGCGTGGGCATGGACGGAAGCAAACCCCGACGTGATGTATCAAAACAACAATTCTGCTTACGAATCCGGCGGCTTGGCCGCGGGCGGGCAAGAACTCGAAAGCGACGACACCGGCGCGCGGACGGAAAACCTCCTGTACGCCGGGATGTACATGTATGAAATGACCGGCGACAAAACGTATTTGCAAGCGTTTGACGAGAATTACAGAAAGTTCCCGCTCTTCCAGTGGGGAAACGTTATGGACATGTACCGCACGGGTCAGCATTTTCTGTTCTTCAATTATATAAACCTGCCCGACGCGACCCCCGCCGTTGCCGAGGACATCAAACGAGCGATGGTAACGGCGTTTAATAAGCCCGGCAACTTCGCGGGTAAAGTGGGCGCGGACGGCTACCGCTCCTTCATGGAAGCGTATAACTGGGGTTCCAACCAATACAAAGCGGATTACGGAAACACATTTTATGCTTGGGCGCAGTATGGCATGGAGGACAAGCCGGACGAACCCTTCCAAAACGCCGCCGAGGATTACCTGCACTACATCCATGGCGTGAACCCCTTCAATACGGTCTACCTCACCAATATGAACGAATCCGGCGCTTCCAAAAGCCTGACGGCTATCTACCATACATGGTTCGCCCCCGGCACGGACTGGGATAAAGTAGGCGTTTCGGCGCACGGACCCGCGCCCGGCTATTTGGCGGGCGGCGCGAACCAGTATTATGACATTGAGGGCGGGTTCCCCGACAGTTTAGGCGGCTACACGCCCACCGCCGATGAAATGGAGCTGGGTAGCTACATTCGCGACTCCCTTCTGGGTTCCCCGCCCGCGAAAATGTATATGGATATCAACAATTCTTGGCCTATCAACTCTTGGGCTATCACGGAGCCAAGCTGCGGATACCAAGTGGCGTATATTCGCCTACTCTCAAAATTCGCACAGGAGACAGAATAAACATGATGAACGAAGCACAGAACGCGATCAACACCCTGCTCGCCTCGGAGTTTAAGCTCTCGGCGGCGCAGGTGGCGGCGACGGTGTCCCTTATCAACGACGGCAACACGATCCCCTTCATCGCCCGTTACCGCAAAGAGGCGACCGGCGGGATCGACGACAGCACACTCCGCGATTTCGACGAGCGCCTGACATACCTAAAAAACCTCGAAGACCGCAAAGCCGAGGTGCTGCGCCTGATCGACGAGCAGGGCAAGCTCACGCCGGAGCTTCAAGCGGAGATTGAGAAAGCCGCCGTCTTGCAGCGCGTTGAGGACTTGTATAAGCCATATAAAAAGAAGCGTGCGACACGGGCGAGCAAAGCGAAGGACGCGGGGCTTGAGCCGCTCGCGCAGATACTCTGGGCGCAGGAACTGACAAGCGGCGATCCGCTCGCGCTTGCCGAAGCGTATATCAACACAGACGGTGGCTTCCCCGACGCGGCGGCGGCGCTTTCGGGCGCGTGCGACATCATCGCGGAGCAGGTGGCGGACGACGCGGACATGACGGCGGAACTGCGTGATTTCACGCGTAAAAGCGGTGCGGTGGTTACGGAGGCGGCGGACGCCGGGGAAGCGACCGTTTACGAGATGTACTACGATTTCCGGGAGCCGCTCGCGAGGATTCCGAATCACCGCATTCTCGCGATCAATCGCGGCGAGAGCGAGGGGAAGCTGAAAGTCAAGGTAGACGTTCCGTTTGAACCCACCATGCTCGAACGGCGGTACATCAAGAAACCGGGCATCTTTACGGATTTGCTGAAAACCACGCTTGCCGACAGCTACAAACGGCTGGTCGCGCCGGGCTTGGAGCGCGAAATGCGCCGCGACCTCACCGAACGCGCGCAGACCGAGGCGATCAAGGTTTTTGCGAAAAACACCGAGAATCTGCTCTCCGCCCGCCCCGTGAAAGACGCGAGGATAATCGCGATCGACCCCGGCTACCGCACGGGCTGCAAGGTCGCGGTACTGGACGAATACGGCAAACTGCTGGATTATACGACCGTCTACCCCACGCCGCCGAAGTCCGACACCGCCGGGACGCGCCGCGTCTTGGAGGGGTATGTGAAGAAGCACAACATCAATACCGTCGTGATCGGCAACGGCACGGGGAGCCGTGAGACGGAGGAGTGCGTCGCGGACTTCATTGCGCAGTCCGGCTTCGCGATTCAATACACCATCGTCAACGAAGCGGGTGCGTCGGTTTACAGCGCGTCCAAACTCGCGAGCGAGGAGTACCCTGATTTGGACGTAACTACGCGCGGCGCGATGTCGCTTGGGCGGCGTTTGCAGGATCCGCTCGCGGAACTGGTGAAGATCCCGCCGAAGTCCATCGGCGTGGGGCAGTATCAGCACGACTTGAACCAAACCGCGCTTGAAACCGCGCTGAGCGCGAGCGTCGAGAACGTCGTGAACCGCGTCGGCGTTGATCTGAACACGGCTTCGCCGTCTCTTTTATCCTATGTCGCGGGAATCGGAGGCGCTGTGGCGAAGAACATCGTTGCCTACCGCGAGGCAAACGGCGCGTTCACCGAACGCAGACAGCTCAAAAAGGTTCCGAAACTCGGCGAGAAAGCGTTCGGGCAGTGCGCGGGCTTTTTGCGGATTCGCGGCGGCAAGGAGCTGCTCGACAACACGGGCGTCCACCCCGAGAGCTACGCGATTGCCCGCGAAGTAATAAAGCGCGGCACGGTAAGCGACATTCCCGCGCTCGCGAAAGAGCTGGACGTAGGATTGCCGACCCTCCGCGACATCATCACCGAAATTGGGAAGCCGGGACGCGACCCGCGCGACGACGCGCCGCCGGTCGTATTCAGCAAAAGCGCCAAATCTCTTGACGATTTGGCGGTCGGTATGGAATTGACGGGAACGGTGCGCAACGTGGTGGACTTCGGCGCTTTCGTCGATATCGGCGTGAAGAACGACGGGCTTGTCCATGTCTCCAAACTGGCGCGGCGATATGTGCGCCATCCGAGCGAGGTCGTCGCCGTCGGCGACACGGTGAAGGTCTGGGTATGCAATGTCGACCGTGACCGGGGCAAAGTCGGGCTTACAATGGTTGGGGAATAATTACGATTTAGATGCCACCACGCAGCAAACAACATTTTCCGCGCCCGCGTTTAGCAGAATCGTTTTACACACATCCAGCGTCGCGCCGGTGGTGCGGATATCGTCGACCAGCAGAACGCGCCTGCCCGTGAGGGTCGTTTTTGCCCGGACGCTGAACGAGCCTTGTACGTTTGCCCGCCGCGCTTCGCTGTCCGGCATTTTTGTCTGGGAGCGGGTGTGGCGGGTTTTTCGCAGCATTGCCTCCGCCGGCAGCGAAAGGTGTCTGCCGAGACTTTGCGCGAGCTTCTTCGCCTGATCGTATCCGCGTGTCCAGCGGCGTGCGAAACTGCACGGAACCCACGTGACGGCATCGGCTTCCACGCCCGCGCTCCGCGTGGCGGCAGCCATCAGTTCCCCAAACACCTTCGCGTTTCCCGATACGCCCCGGAATTTATAGCGGTGCAGCGCCTGCCGCACGGTGCCGCGGTACAGCAGCGGCGCGACAACAACGCCGTCATAGGGGTTTCTCCGCCACGGCAGTTCGTCCCGGCAATCCGCGCACAGACCGTCCGGGTGCGGGCGGCGGCAAAACGCGCACCGCTTGGGAACGATCAGACTAAGCATCCGCGAGCATCCCCTTCAGTCCTGTGTAACGGCGCAGACGCTTGTCGTTACGTACCATCGCCTCAATGATCTCGTCCTGCCCCACGATAATGAGATAGTCACGGGCGCGGGTGATCGCGGTATACAGCACCCGGCGCGTCATCAGCTTTTGCGGACCCGGCATCACGGCCAGCACGACGGCGCGGTATTCGCTCCCCTGCGCCTTATGTACCGTCATCGCGTAAGCCGGTTCCAGCTCACCTAGACTGTCGAACGGGTATTCAACCAGCCGGTCGTCAAAGCTGACGCTGAGCAGCGACGCCTTGAGGTCAATCTCGGTGACGGTGCCGATCTCGCCGTTGAAAACCCCCATTCCGGCGCTCTCCCCCTGCCGCCATGTGAGGTCATAGTTGTTGCGGATCTGCATCACGCGGTCGCCTTCGCGGTAGAGGAACTCGCCGAACCGCTTTTCCAGCTTGTGCGGCGCTTCGGGGTTCAGCGCCTCCTGAAGGGCTTTATTCAAGCTGACCGTCCCGCATGGGCCGCGCCGCGTGGGGGTGAGAACCTGTATCTGCGACGCTTCGATGCCGAGGTTGCCCGGCAAGCGCTCGGCGCACAGTTCTTGAATCGTCCCGACAGCGGAGAGCATGTCGCGGCGGCGCAAAAAGAATAGGTCTTTTTGCTGATCGTTTTTCAGCGGGGGCGTCTCGCCCCGGTTGACGCTGTGCGCCCCCGTAACGATGCGGCTCTCGGCGGCTTGACGGAAGATTTCGGTCAGGCGGACGGACGGTGCCGCCTCCAAAATATCTTCCAGCACCGTACCCGGACCCACCGCCGGAAGCTGGTCGGGGTCGCCGACCAAGATCAGGCGGGCGCCTTCCGAAACGGCGCGGGAGATGCTGTCCATCAGCAAGATGTCCACCATCGAAACTTCGTCAAGCACCACCACGTCCGCCGCCAGCGGGTTGTCTTCGTCCCGCAGGAAGCGCAGCACACCGAGGGCGGGGTCGTAACCGAATTCCAACAATCTGTGGATCGTGGAGGCTTCGCGGTCGCAAAGTTCGCTCATCCGCTTCGCGGCGCGTCCGGTCGGAGCCGCGAGCAACGCCTTCAAACCCATCCAGTCAAAGAGGCGCAGCAGTCCGCGCAGCGTCGTCGTCTTTCCCGTGCCGGGACCGCCCGTCAACACCATCAGGCTGCGCCCCGCCGCGCTGATAATCGCCTCGCGCTGCGATTCGGCGTACTCGATTCCAAGCTCCGCCTCAATCCGCCCGATTAAATCGTCCATATCGCGCGGCAAGGGGTGCGTCCTGCCCGAACGTTCGCGAATAAACGCCGCGACGTGCTTCTCGGCGTCATACAGGCGGGTTAGGTATATCGGTCCGTCGTCGCACGCGACGACTTTATTATCGCAAAACAGCTCCTGAAGCGCGCCCTCCAGCGCGTCTTCCTCCTGCCCCAGCAGCGCGGCGGCGGCGGGGATCAGTTTTTCACGGGGGAGGTATACGTGTCCCTGATCCAAGTTGAATATCAGTTCATAAAGCAGTCCGGCTTTCAGGCGGCGCTCGTCGCCGTCCTCCACCCCGAGCGACGCCGCGAGCTTGTCCACCTGCTCGAAAGGCGCGTCATACGGCTCGTAGAGCAGCTGGTACGGATCCTCGACTAATTGATCGGCCGCGCCGACGCCGTAGCGTTTGGAAAGCTCCAGCGCGTAGGAGGGCGTCAGTTCGTGGCGCACCAAGGTTTCCATCAGGCGGCGCAGGCTGGTTTGACGTGCGAACAGCGCGCCGATTGACTGCGCGCGTTTGGGCGTAATGCCCCGCACTGTACTCAGCCGCTGCGGCTCGTGCTCCAAAACGTCCAGCGTTTGGTCGCCGAAGGCTTCCACCAGCAGACGCGCCGTGGCGCGACCCACCCCCTGCACGATCCCCGAAGACAAATACTCCAGTATCGCGCCCGCCTCCGCCGGAAGCAGACGATCGGCGGAGCGGACGGAAAATTGTGTTCCGTGGGCGGGGTGCTGCGACCACTGCCCGGTCGCGGAAATCGTCTCGCCCGGAGCGGGCGCGGGGATATGCCCGACGGCGGTGTGCATCGACCCGTCCTCACAGGCGACGCGCAGCACCGCCCAGCCGGTCTCGTCGTTACTGTATACGACCGCCTGTATCAAACCCTCCAGATTCTCGTCCATCAGGACATGCTCCTTTGTAAACCGATCTCACCCATTCGGGTTTCTCCGCCACCAGCGGGAACCACAGCCGGCGTCCCAACATCGCCCAAATTGCCATAACCAAGCCATACGCGCATAAAACAGCGAAAATACACGTCATTAACACGCGAAACACCCCCGATACCGTATCTTATGCAGTCGGGGGCGAGGTGGTTACCCGCCCAGCCCGAACAGACCGTAGGACAGGGCGGAGATGAGGAGTCCCGCGGTAATGACGCCCAGCAGGATGGACGGTACGGCGGTGCGCAGGCGCAGATTCATCATCGCGGCAATCAGCGCGCCCGTCCACGCGCCGGTTCCGGGCAGGGGGATGGCGACGAAGACCATCAGCCCGAAAAATTGGTACTTCCGCACCGTGTCGATGCGTTTTTCGGCGCGCGTCTCCAGCCGGTCGGCGAATTTGCCGAATGGCGTGTGTTTCCGCAGCCAAGAAAAGAAGCGCCGCCCGAAGATCATGATAAACGGAACCGGCAGCATGTTTCCCAAAATCGCCGACGGCAAGGCGGCAAACCACGGCAGCCCCGAATGCGCCGCCACCGGGATCGCGCCGCGCAGCTCGATTACGGGGACGATCGAGATTAAAAAGGTCATCATGGCCTTATACCAATCGTTTAGGCTCCGCAGATACTCCGTCAGGCCGTCTAAAAACTCGGTCAAGCTTCGAATGCTCCCCTCTGAGGTATTATGTCAACAAAATACAGTATACCACAAAGAGCCGGTTTGGAGCAAGTTAAATTATGTTTTTCCACGCCAAAACCAATAAAATACCGGTGGCGATCACGAAAACCGAGGCAAGCGCGACGCCGAGGGTCACTTTTTTACTGCTAACGCCGCCGGACGACGGAGGCAGCAGCCGTGCCTGCGCGAGCGCGAGACGAAGAGGGCGGTACAGCAGCATGGCAAAACCCGCGTTTAATCCGGTTTTCAACAGGTTAAACGGCAGGAAAACCGGAACCAACATATCGGCGACGGCGGCGCGTGGATATCCGGTATAGATCGGCGTGATGAAATAATTCCACAGCAGCATAACGCCGGTGGCGAACACCGCAGCGACGACCAGCCCGACCGCCGCACCGCGCAGGGTGCGCCTCTTTTTATAAATAAGCGAGGCTGTGCAGGCAAACGAACAGGTCGCGACGATGTTCATCAGGCAGCCCCAGTAGCCCGTGCCGCTGAACGTCACCATCTCCAGCACCGAAACGAGAACCGATACGGCAAGCGAGGACAGCGGACCGAACAGGAACCCCGCGATGACGATTACCACGTCCTTCGGTTCGTAACTGAGCGGCGGCATCGGCACCACCGGGATTCGGATGAAGAATACCAGAGCATACGCGAGCGCCGCGAACATGGCGAGTACGGTGAGTTTTTTTACGTTTGTTGACATGATGGAAAACACCTTTCTATATAATATTTGGTTTCTCTATGTTAGGGGCGATTCACGACTCGCTCGACGTTAATCTCGTAGGCGCGCATTGCGCGTCCGCGAAACCCTCGTCCCCCGCAACATGCAAAAACCCCCAAACAGACAGTTTGGGGGCGTGTACGCAGAAAACGTCTTCTCTCATCCGGACTATACCGTCGGCATCGGAATCACACCGATTCTGCGGGAGTTCCCGCTCGCGGGCTAGAGACAAGTCTCATTACCGCCGGTGGGGAATTACACCCCGCCCCGAAGATTAAATTTTATTGCATCTTTCCGTAGGGGCGCGCATTGCGCGTCCGCTGATTTCGTTACGCCGCTTGCAGTTTTGAGGTGTCCACTTCGACACCGGAACCGAATTTGTTTACGGTGATCTTCATGGACATGTCTGTCTCCATCGCTTGACCTTCCGCATCCATCGACATGTTCATTTGCATGTTCATGGATTTTGGGTTGCCGTCTCCGTCAACGACGAACTCAATTGCCATATCCTCCATCGACATATCCGCTACGAGTCCTCCGAGCATATCCGCTGACTCAGCGAGGGTATCCATCATATAATCCGTCATTTTGCCGCCGTCGATAATGAAGGTTGTTTTCTTGCCGTCGGGTACATCGGTTGTCTCACAGGACTTAACCGCGTCTAGGCTGAACTCGGGCATATTAAAAGGATTTTGCATTTGCTCCTCGAACATCGTCATGTCGATTTCATTCTCCACACCGTCGATCAAGTATAAAAACTTTTCACCGTCGTAGAGCATTTCGGTCGTGTTCGTCATCCCCATTATGCCGGTCTCCATAAGCGCTGAATAGAGTACCTTTCCGTCTTCAACGACGCTTTTGATGTTGCCGGACATATTGATGGGCATGTCTTGCCCCATAATCTTCATGTTCATGATCATTTCAATGTCCATGTCAAATTGAGCGTCCTCGCTGCCGGGTTCGGCATTGAGTCTGCCAAATGTGCTCGTATATGTGGCAAACGCTTCGGATTTTTCGTCCTCATTTGCCGTGCCGCCGTTTTGGGAGCAGGCGGCGGTGAGCAACAGTAACCCGCCGAGCGCCAGCGCAAGGATCTTTTTGTTTTTCAAATCAAAAACCTCTCTTTCTCTTTGTTCAGTATACCCCGGTTTTAGAAAAATGTCAAGTAAAACCGAACTTTATGTCCGCCGGAGCAGATTGAACGTGTTTTGCAGGTTCAGCCGTCCGTAACCCCATTGGTCGTTGGGGTATTCAAGACCGGTGTCTCTGTCGCAACCGCGGATTAGATAGGCGCGGGCGAGATATGTATCCACATAGATTTCGTTTTTATCTACGATCCCCCATTGCAGCAGCAGCGCGCACGCACCCGTCGTGACGGCGGCGGCCACGCTTGTTCCCGACATCTCGCCGGAGCCTATGGGGAAGGTTCCGGTCACCTGTACGCCCGGAGCGGAAAGGTCGGGCGACGAAAACGGGAGGCGTGTCGGACCCCAGCTTGACGCGGCGTACAGGCTTTTTTCCAAGCTGCGGAACGCGCCGCAGGTTATGACGCCGACCGCGCTTGCGGGTACCACAACGGTGCATTCGGGCGTCGGCGACAGAAAACTGACGCCCGGACTGATAAAGCCGGTCAGTGGCAGCCACGCGTTATATTTGCCGCTCACAACAATGTCTCCGTGCGCCAAAATTGTCCAAAGTCCCGGCGTGGCGTCGAGGATCTTCACCGTCGTAAGCTGCGCGCCGCTGCCTTCGATCGGGAAAAAGTAATAGACTTCGACCGTCGCTTTCTCCAGCACGAGATGCTCGGTGGTAACCGACCCGTTTTTCGCGGGGATCCGGCCGACCATTTCGCCGGTCGGAGAGGTGACGGCTACCGAGATCCTGTCCTCCGCGTCGCTCAATATATGGAGGTAAACGCCGCCCGCATTTTGCCCGACATTGACTTCGATTTTGCGGATATCCCCGGCTTGGGCGATCACGCCGGAGGTATGATGCGCGGCGTTGCCCTCGTTCCCGGCCGCGGCGCACAAAGTCACGCCGGTTCGGTGCGATATGCGGGAAAGATATTCCTCGAAAACGGAAAACCCGTCGTGACCGCCCAGATTCGTTCCGACCGAGATACAAATAGCGACGGGGCGGTTCAGCGCAAACGCCTTGTCAAGAATATACTCTATCCCCTGCATCACGTCCGCCGAATCGAACGCGTTTTCCTGATCCTTCGGGATCAGAAAGACGTCCGTATAAAACCCGCTTGTCTTGCGCAGCTTCACCGCGATAATCTCCGCCGCGGGGGCGGCTCCTTCCCCCGGCTTCCGGCTTCCGGCGACGGAGGCCAGGAAGGTTCCGTGTCCGGCGGTGTCCCTGTGAGGCACGATTTCATACGGATTGGATGATTGAAGCGCCTGATTGATCCGGCTGTTGCCGAATTCCGCTCCGAATCCGTACCCGTCAGGGCTGTCCCCTTCCAGCGTTTGGTCCCAAATAAACTGAATTTTGCTTGTGTTATTCTCATACCGAAAGTCGTCTTTTGTATAGTCGATCCCGGTATCCACAAACCCCAGCAGAACGCCGCGCCCCTTCAGGTCGAGATACGGCTGCTGCAGGATCGGCGTGATTCCCGAAGCGTCCAGCGCTTCCTTCCCCAGCAGCCCCACAACGAGCGAGTACGCGTCGATCTTTGTGTTGCCGAGCGCCTGCATAACCTCCGGCACGTCAGCCTCCGGAACGTTCAGGATTTGATAGCTGCCCGAAAGCAGCTTCCCCTCCCGAATAGCGGGGTTTTCATGGATAAGGTGCTCAATCGTCGCGTCGTTCCTTACGACCAGCGATACCACGATTCCGCCCCCTCATATTTAGATGTATACTCCGCCAAAAGATCCATAGCGGCTTTCAGGCACAGCGTACCGTACCCCCATTTCCCGTTCGGATACACGACCCCCGCCTCTCTCGCCGCGCCTTTTTTCAAAAACGCCTTGACGCGCTGACCGTACAGAAACGGATCGTTACCCATCACGATACCCCACTGCATCATAAGCGCCGCGCTGCCCGTCACAAACGGTGCCGCCATGCTGGTTCCCGTAAACGAGCCGTATCCGCCGCCCGTATTGCAGCTGCGGACGTTCACGGCGGGTGCCGCCAAGTCGGGCTTAATGTGCGCCAGTCTGGTGTATCCCTGTCCCGAAAACGGCGCGAACGCTCCCGTGGCGGCGTTGTAACCGCCTACGGAAATCACCTTATCCGCGCAAGACGGCAGCGTAAGGGTATGTTCCGGAGACGGAACCAAAAACGCGGTTCCCGCGGATACCTCTTCCACGGTGGGGAGCCATACGTTCAGCCTGCCGTCAATGATCGTTTCTCCCCCTAACCTGAGTGTCCATACGCCCTGAGGGATTTCGGAGCGTCCTCTGTCGGGTTCCAGATGCAGCAAAACGGCGTTGTCTTGATTGTAGTGGCTCGGCTGCTTGTATTCAACGCGAAGGCGCGCGCCGCCGAGATGAACCAGCGACGGGATGCCGATATGCCGCGTCGTTCCCGTGGTGGTGCCGTTGGGCGCTATAATTTCATGGGTGAACGTATCGGCAAAACTTTTCCATAAACCGAGCGTCAGCTCGTTCAGGTTCATCCCGACGGTGAACGAAACGTCCACAAGCTCACCTTGCCGGAGGGTATGCTGATAGTGATGCTTCGCGTCGCCCTCGTTCCCGCTCGAAACGACGATCACGCTCTTCCAGTGAGCCGCCATATCGTCTATGTACGTCTCAAACAGAGACTTGCCGTCATGGGAACCGTCGTTCATGCCGTAGCTGATGTTCACCGCGAGCGGCATGTCGGCGGCTTTGGCTTTGTCGTATACGTACTTAATCGCGCGCATGATCTCCGTGCTTCGGGCAAAACGCACGTTATCGCGCTCTCCCAGCTTGACCGCGATGACGGACGCCTCGGGAGCGACGCCGGCTTCCGTACCGCCGGAAGCGCGCCCGTTCCCCGCCGC
>DBDP01000063.1 GCA_002293625.1 Clostridiales bacterium UBA929
CCGCTGCCGCGCTCCCATACACGCATCTTCAGCCGGTTTTTGCCGATAATCTCCACAAACTCGGTATTCACCCTGTCGGGGAACAGCGCGCTATGCTCAAACAGCGGTCCCGTCTCGCCTAAATCAATCGAATCCACACCCTCTCGGGTAAATACCACCGCATGAGGGTTCCCCATTGAAACGCAGGTAATCTCAACCGTCTTTCCGCCAATTTCCGCCGGACGCGCGATAACGCTTTCGCCGCCGAGCCTGACGGGAATCGCGCCGGGGCGCAGTTCCGCACGTCCCATATCGACTTTTACGGAGGATACCTCTCCGTTCTTTGTGGATAAAAAGAGTCTCTTTATCCCGCCGAGCGTCTCCACGGTCATCTCCCGTTTTCGCACGATGCCGTTGTCGTAGAGGTATTTCGCCACACACCGTATGGCGTTTCCGCACATAATCCCCTCACTGCCGTCAAGGTTGAACATCCGCATTCTCGCGTCGGCGCGGTCGGAGGGCAGAATCAGCACGACGCCGTCGCCGCCCACCCCGGTGTGCCTGTCCGAGAGGAGAACCGCGAGGGATTCGGGGGACTCTATCTCTGTTTCGAAGCAGTTGAAATAGATGTAGTCGTTTCCGCAGCCGTGCATTTTGGTGAAACTGAGTTTTCTGCGCTCTCTCCGCAGCCGGGTTATGTCGATTAGTTCGGTATTGCTCTCACTATACCCCGACAGGAGACTGCCGGCAAGCGCGAGCGCCGTATCGACCGATGTGAGGCAGGGGATTCCGAGGGCGCAGGCTTTCCGGCGCAGCTTGACATCGTCGGCAGCCGGATCCCTGCCCTTTTCGGAGGTGGAGACAATGTAGCTTATCGCCCCGCTTTCCAAAAGCGTCATGGTGTTGTTTTCCGCGCAGTCGCGGATCTTATGAACGGTTTGCACGCTTTTCTCCGATAGGAACGCGGCGGTTCCTCTCGTAGCGTACAGCGCAAAACCGCATTGCAGGAACTTATCCGCCACGGCCGCGATCTCCCGCTTGTCGCTGTCGCGCACCGTGATCAAAACGCCGCCCCCCCGGCGCATCTTGTATCCGGCGGCGACAAGCCCTTTGTACAACGCTTCGCGAAAGTTTTTTCCAAGCCCCAAAACTTCTCCGGTGGACTTCATCTCCGGTCCAAGCTGCGTATCAACGTCCGTCAGCTTCTCAAAGGAAAAGACAGGAACCTTCACCGCCGTATACGGCGGCGTTTTAGCAATGCCGGAGGGGTGACTGAGACTTGCGAGATCCCGCCCCAACGCAACCTTCGCGGCAAGCTCGCACATCGGGATGTCGGTGACCTTGCTGATGTAGGGAACGGTGCGCGACGCGCGTGGGTTCACCTCAATGACATAGATTTCGTCCCCGTATATGACATACTGAATGTTGACAAGCCCCCGGACATCTAGCGCGACGCAGAGCTTTTTTGTCACGTCGGCGATCTTTTTTACCATCGCGTCGTCAATGTGAACGGGCGGGTACACGGCAATGCTGTCGCCGGAGTGAATCCCGGCGCGCTCAATATGCTCCATAATGCCGGGAATCAACACGTCTTTTCCGTCGCATATGGCGTCAGCCTCGATCTCAAGACCTTCCAGGTACTGATCGATCAGTACCGGGTTTTCCTGCTTCCTGCGCAGGATGATATCCATATATTCGCGGACGTCGTCCGGTTCGAAAGCAATAATCATGTTTTGACCGCCCAGCACATAGGAGGGGCGCAGAAGAACCGGGTAGCCCAGCTTCTCCGCCGCGTCCAGCGCCTGTTCGCGGGTCATCACTCCGCAGCCCTTCGGGCGCTTAATCGAAAGCTTCTCCAAAAGCGCGTCGAAACGCTCCCTGTCTTCGCAAATGTCAATGCTGTCCGCAGACGTGCCGATGATGGTTACGCCGCGTTCGTGCAGTTGCTTCGCGAGTTTGACGGCGGTGCCGCCGCCGAACGCCGCGATGACGCCGAGCGGCTTCTCCGTTTCGATGACGCTCATGACATCGCCGATGGTGAGCGGTTCGAAGTACAACCTGTCGGCGGTGTCAAAGTCGGTGGAGACGGTTTCCGGGTTGTTGTTGATAACGATTGCTTCATACCCCATGCTTTTCAGTGTCCATACGCAATGGACGCAGGCATAATCGAACTCTATGCCCTGACCGATGCGGATCGGACCGCTGCCCAGCACGACGATCTTCGGCTTGCCGCTTCGTTCGGCGAACGGCAGCGCCTCGTTTTCCGTGCCGCTTTGCACGGAATAGAAATACGGCGTACGCGCCTCAAACTCCCCGCCGCAGGTATCCACCATCTTATAGAGCAGCGGTTTCGCGTTTTCTTCCGCAATGCCCGCAATCTCGTGCAAAAACCAGCGGTCAACCTTTGTTATCATATTAAGCTCGTCAACGCTCATTCCGCGCTTCAAGGCTTCGTAAAGCACAAACAGGCGCTCGTCCGTCACAGTGCGTAAAAGCGATCGGATTTCCCCATCGGTTTTGTCCGCTAAAAGCGGAAGATCTAACCCGTTCAGCCCAAGCTCGGCGCCGCGAACGGCTTTCAGCAGAGCGTTCGCGAACGTGTCCGAAAGAGCCATAACCTCGCCGGTGGCTTTCATCTGCGTACCCAACGCCTTGCTCGCGTATACAAACTTATCAAAGGGCCATTTCGGGAACTTGACCGCCACATAGTCAAGCGCCGGCTCAAAGGCGGCGAACGTCGTTCCCGTCACGTCGTTTCGGATCTCGTCGAGCGTATAGCCGACGGCGATTTTCGCCGCCACCTTCGCGATGGGGTAACCCGTCGCCTTACTCGCCAGCGCCGACGAACGCGACACGCGCGGGTTAACCTCTATCACGGCGTACTCAAAGCTGTGCGGATGCAGGGCGAACTGGCAGTTGCAGCCGCCCTCCACGCCGAGCGCGCCGATAATGTCCAACGCGGCCGAGCGCAGCATTTGGTATTCTCTATCGGCCAGCGTGACGCACGGCGCGACGACAATACTGTCGCCGGTGTGGATACCCACAGGGTCAAAATTCTCCATTGAGCAGACGGCGACGGTGTTTCCCGCGTGGTCGCGCATGACTTCAAACTCGATTTCCTTCCAACCGGCGACGGATTTCTCAACGAGTATCTGGCGAATCGGCGAAAGCGCCAAACCGCCGGAGGCAATCTCCCGAAGCGCGGCTTCGTCTTCGGCGAAACCGCCGCCGCTTCCCCCCAGCGTGTACGCGGGGCGCACGACGACGGGATAACCTGTTTCCGCCGCGAAATCAACCGCCTCCTGCGCGTCGCTCGCAATCACTGAGGGAACCACGGGCTGACCGATGCTCTGCATGGTTTCCTTAAAGCGCTGCCTGTCCTCCGCCTTTTCAATCGCCGAAAGGGACGAACCCAACAGACGCACCTTCATTTTCGCAAGGAACCCGTCGCGGGCAAGCCGCATACAGAGCGTCAAACCCGTCTGGCCGCCGAGTCCCGGCAATATGCCGTCCGGCCGCTCTTTTTCGAGTATGCGCTTGAGCGTCGTAAGCGTCAGCGGTTCGATGTAGATCCTGTCCGCGATTTGCTTGTCGGTCATGATCGTGGCGGGGTTCGAGTTTACAAGGACAATCTCAATGCCCTCCCCGCGAAGTACGCGGCACGCCTGCGTTCCGGCGTAATCGAATTCAGCCGCTTGCCCGATGACGATCGGGCCGGAGCCGATCACAAGCACTTTTTTTATGGTTTTATCCGCAGGCATACGCGTCCATCCTCTCTGTAAAACGGTCAAAAAGAAACGACATGTCGAGCGGTCCGCCGCGCCCTTCGGGATGAAACTGCACGGAGAACGAGACGCCGTAGTCCAAGCCCTCGCAGGTGCCGTCGCTGACGTTGACGAACGAACCGCCGTCCGTGTCCACCGCGTAACCGTGGTTTTGGCTGGTGATGAATACCTTCCCGCCGGAAACCTCCCTCACCGGTTGGTTCGCGCCCCGATGCCCGAATTTCAGCTTTTTGGTGCGGTACCCGTTCGCCAGCGCCAGAAGCTGGTGTCCGAGGCATATGCCGAAGATCGGGACGCCGCTGTGCAGCAGAGAGCGAATCGTTTCGAGGATTCCCTCGTTCGCGGGATCCGCCGGATCGCCGGGACCGTTTGAGAGTACAACACCGTGCGGACGGAGGCGAGCAACCTCATCAGCCGGCGTGTCGTGCGGGAACGACCATACCTCGCAGCCTCGGGATACCAGTGCGTTCGCGATGGCGCGCTTCGCGCCGAAGTCCATCAGCGCAACGCGGCGCGAGGCGCTGCCGAGCTTTGTTACGGCGCGCGCCGATACGGCGGATACCGCGCCGCGAATACGATAGTTCTTGATTTCATCTATGTTTTCTTCAACAGGCGGAGACGCGGTGATTCTCCCGTTCATCGCTCCGTTTTGCCGGATTACCTTCGCGAGCGCGCGGGTGTCTATCCCGCATAACCCCACCACACCGCGCTCTACTAAGAAAGCGCCGAGTGTCCCCTCGCTTCTGAAATTGGAAGGAGTCCGGCACGGATGCTTTACGATATAACCGCCTAGCCCCGCCCCGGCGTTTTCAAAGTCGGGCGGTATGACACCGCAGTTGCCGATCAGGGGGAACGTTTGCAAGACGATCTGCCCGAAATAACTCGGATCGGTCAGCGTTTCCATGTAGCCGGTCATTCCCGTCGCGAAAACGACCTCGCCCGTGACCTCTCCCAAAGCGCCGAAACCCTCACCCGGAAAGACCATCCCGTTTTCCAAAACCAGATAAGCCGTCACGATGAAACCGCCTCCAAAACGTTCTTTTTGGCGCGCGCCGTCCCGCACCCGCTCGTAAAGCACGCCGAGCAGAAGGGCAGGGCGCATTTTCCGCACGATTTCTTCAAACCGTCTATGCTGATGTAGCCGAGACTGTCCGCGCCTATCGCATGGCATATCTCATCAAGGCTCATTTTATTCGCGATTAGGTTTTCCTCGCTGTCGATGTCGGTTCCGTAGTGGCAGGCGTGCCGGAAGGGAGGGGAGGAGACGCGCATATGTACCTCTTTCGCCCCCGCGCTTTTCAGGCTTCTTACAATCTTTTCGCTCGTGGTGCCGCGCACGATGGAGTCGTCCACCAGCACGACCCGTTTCCCGCGGATATTGGCGGCAAGGGGATTGAGCTTTTGCCGGACGGCGCTGTCCCGCTGCGTCTGCGTGGGATAAATGAAGCTGCGGCCTATGTACCGGTTTTTCACGAATCCCGACATCAGCGGAATCCCGCTCTTCGCGCTGTAACCGCTCGCCGCCTCCAGCCCGCTGTCCGGCACTCCGCAGACGACGTCGGCGTCCACGGGGTACTCTTCTGCCAAGGCGACGCCCATGTTGTACCTCGCGTCGTACACCGAAAGCCCGTCTATCACGGAGTCGGGACGCGCAAAATACACGTACTCAAATATGCAAAGCCCCCGCCCGTATTCTTTTTCCGTCAGCTTAACCTCTTGATAGGTAAGCCTGCCGTTTTCAATTAAAATAATCTCGCCGGGGCGCACGTCCCGCACAAACTCAAATCCGCAGACATCCAAAGCGCAGCTTTCCGACGCCACGGCATAGCCCTCGGCGTTCCTTCCCAGGCAAAGAGGGCGAAACCCGTTGGGATCGCGCACCGCGATCAGTTTGTCCCTGCCGCTCGCGACAGCAAGGGAAAACGCGCCCTTCAGCAAACCGGCGGCTTTGATTACGCCCGGCAGCGTCCATTGCTCTTTGGTTATGCAGTAAGCGATCAGGGAGGATACGATCTCGCTGTCGCTCGTCGCGCTGAACTGAAGCCCGTTTTGCCCCAGTTTCTCGCGTATCTCCTTCGCGTTCGTAATATTGCCGTTATGAGACACCGCGATTCTGCCGGTCAGATAATCCGTTACGAACGGGCCGACATTTTCCTTCGAGTTGCCGCCGGTGGTGGAGTACCGCGTGTGTCCCACGGCAGTTTTCCCCTTCGGCAGACGCTCCGGCGCGTCGCCGGAAAACACCTCGCTAACAAGCCCGACATCCTTATGGCAAGAAATTCGGTTGGTGTGGGCGACGGCAATGCCCGCGCCTTCCTGCCCTCGGTGCTGCAACGCCAACAACCCGTTATACACAACTCCGGCAGCCTCGTCCACGGTCAGCCCCGCGCCGAAAACGGCGCATTCCTCCCGCGGTTTATCGCTAGTTTTCATATGTTTTCAGTATCCCTTCCGCAACGGCACGTCTCGTGGAGCGCAAATCCATCGCCTGCTTCTCAATATAGCGGTGAGCTTCCTGCTCGCTCATCGCTAAGTAGGAAATCAGCAAACATTTAGCCCGGTCGATGATGCGAATATCCTCGATTTTTTGCTTCAGTTTGCTGTTTTCCGCCCGCATTCGCTTGATGCGGTTCTGCGCGGAGTTCGCGAGACGCAATGACGACCAAAAGATTTCCCTGTTCACCGGCTTTGAAACTGTCAGAACGCCGTCTTCCTCACAAACGGCGGACACCGCGCCGTAATATTCCACCTTCACGAGCAGGATGACCTGCGCCGTTCCTTTGGAAGCGATATGCCGCGACAGGCTTTCGCCGGATTCGTCCCTCAGCGGCGCGTTGACGACGACCAAGTCAAAATCCCGCTCGGAGAGGAGTCTCCGCGCTTCGCCGCAGGACTTTAAGACGGCGATATCCCGGACGGACGCCTCTTTGAGCATTTCCGTAACAAAGGACGTGCCCTTCTCCGACGCCGAAACGATCAACGCGCTCTCCACCATACCGCCCCCTCTCTCCGCAACTTCTTTACTTTAGATTCGCGCAAAATACCTTTCTGAATAAAATTTATCTTTGTCTTTTGCGGAGGAAAACTCTGACTCTTCGGTTTTTTTCGCGGTGATATACCGGGAAAATAGCTCATCGCCGACGACACTCTTCACAAAGGCGCTGTTTTCGGCGAGGGTTATCGCCTCGCCGAGGGTTGCCGGAAGCGCCGTGAGCGCCTGTGTAATACCGGTACCGGCGTTGAACAGGTCGGTGTCTACGGGGGGCGGCAGTTCCGCCGCACCGTCAATGCCGTCCAATCCGGCGGAGATAATCAACGCGAACGAGAGGTACGGGTTCAGGGAAGGGTCGGGAGAACGCAGCTCCATCCTGACCTTTTCGCCGACCGCGGCGGGGATCCGTATCAGCTGCGAGCGGTTTTGGTGCGACCATGACACGTATTTGGGAGCCTCGTACTTACCGAAGCGTTCATATGAGTTCGCGATGGGGTTTAAGAATACGGTAATCTCGGCGGTTTTCGAGAGAATTCCCGCGATAAAGCTCTCCGCGATCTGTGAGTGTCCCTCGCCTTGCTGCCTGAAAATATTCCGCCCGTTCTTTGAAAGCGACAAGTTGACGTGCATCCCGCTGCCCGGCGCGTCCGATATGGGTTTGGGCATAAAGGACGCAAACAATCCGTTTCGCCCCGCGATGGCCTTTACGGTGGACTTGAACGCTTGGAGGTTGTCGGCGCAGGAAAGGGCGTCCCCGAACTTGAAGTCGATCTCATTTTGCCCCGGTCCCTGCTCATGATGGGACGTTTCGGGCTTGATGCCCATTTCCTCAAGTGTCAGGCATATCTCGCGGCGGATGTCTTCCCCGCGATCCAGCGGCGCGATATCAAGGTATCCGCCCCAGTCAAACGGCATTTTGGAGGGGTTCCCGTCCTCGTCGGTCTTAAACAAGTAAAATTCGCATTCCGCGCCGATTTTGCAGACATAGCCCATCTTTTCCGCACGGGACGCGACGCGTTTTAAAAGACCCCTGCCGTCGTGCAAAAATTCCGAGCCGTCGGGGTTTCGTATATCGCAGTAAAACCGCGCGACCCGCCCCGGTCCCGGCCGCCACGGAAGCACCGCAAGCGTCGCCGGATCGGGGAACAGGAACAAATCCGATTCCGTAACGTCCCGGAAACCCCGTATCGCGTGGGCGTCAAAAGATACGCCGTTTTCAAACGCCGCTGCCAGCTCTTCCGCCATAACGGAAATGTTTTTTTGATGCCCGAAGATGTCGCAGAAACTGAGCCGAATAAACTTAACCTCGTTCTCCCTGACAAACTCCAATACTTCGCCCGCGGTATGGTTCATGATCGTTTCCTCCTTGTGCGCTGAATGTATTTTATTTGTAGGGGCGGATGGCAATCCGCCCGAACCCGTTCTCGTAAGGGCGATTCGCAATCGCCCGCGGGACATCCCCCGGCGGCTTCGCCGCCACCCCCTTCCGGCGGAAGGGGGCTACG
>DBDP01000083.1 GCA_002293625.1 Clostridiales bacterium UBA929
GGCCGGAGGCGCGCTGGCGGTTGACCGTGACGCCTTTTCCGCCGCCGTGACCGCCGCCGTAAAGAATCATCCGCTGATTACGCTTGAAACGCGCGAAGCGGAGAGCATACCGCGCGAGGAGTTTGTGATCGTCGCGACCGGTCCCCTGACAGACGGCGCGCTGGCGGAGGATCTTTCCCGGCTCTTAGGGGGGGACATGCTCTCGTTTTACGATGCGTCCGCGCCGCTGATCGCGGCCGACAGCGTGGATATGCGTTACGCTTACGAGAGCGCCCGTTACGGGCGCGGCGGCGCGGACTATGTCAACTGTCCGATGGATAAAGAGACGTTTCTTAGTTTCCGCCAAGAGCTTGCGGAGGCGAGGGAAGCGCCGGTGCACGGCTTTATGGACAAGCATGTGTTTGAGGGGTGTATGCCGGTGGAGGTGCTGGCGCGGCGCGGCGCGGACACGCTGCGGTTTTCCGCGATGCGCCCGATAGGGCTGCGCGACCCCGCCACCGGGAAGGGCGCGTTTGCCGTTTTGCAGCTTCGGCGTGACAACGCCGCCGGATCGGTGTATAATATGGTCGGTTTCCAGACGCACCTCGCCTTCCCGGAGCAAAAGCGCGTGTTCTCGATGATCCCCGCGCTGCGGGACGCCGAGTTTTTGCAGTACGGCGTGATGCACCGCAACAGTTACGTCAACGCGCCGATGTGTTTAGATTGTACGTATAAAGTAAAAGTCGAGCCGGAAAACGGTCTACGACCGCGTTTGGCGGGACAGATCACGGGCGTGGAAGGGTATATAGAGTCCACGGCTTCGGGATATTGCGCGGGGTTGTTTACCGCGATGGAAGCAACGGGACAAGCCGTGACGCCGTTCTCCCGCGAGACGGCAGTCGGCGCGTTGGCGGCGTATATATCGAACCCCGCGAATGACCCGTTCCGCCCGACAAAGATCCATTTCGGGCTTCTGCCCCCGCTGCCGGAGCATCTGCGGGACAAGCAGGAGAAATACTGGCGGCTTTCCGCGAGGGCTCTCGCGGCGCTGGTGGAATACCCCACGGAGGTGAAACGATGAACATTTTGGTAGACGCGATGGGCGGGGATAACGCCCCGCTGGAAATCGTCAAGGGTGCGGCGGAGGCCGTCATCGATTTGGGCGTTGACGTTACGCTGGTCGGGCGGGGCGAGGATATTTTGGCCGCCCTGCGCGAACAGGGGATGACCGACCTCCCGAAGGGGCTGTCCGTGTCCCACGCCGAACAGGTGGTGCTGATGACCGACAGTCCGGCGTCGTCGGGGAAAGAAAAACCCGATTCCTCGCTCGCGGTGGGTCTTCGGATGCTGTCCGGCGGCGAAGGCGACGCGTTTGTGTCGGCGGGCAACACTGGGGCGCTGCTGTCCGGCGCGATCCTGACGGCGAAAAGGATCAGAGGGATACGCCGCGCCGCGCTCGCGCCGGTGATTCCGACCAAGGAGGGCGGCGCGATTTTGATTGACTGCGGCGCGAACTTAGAGTGCAAGCCGGAATATCTGCTGCAATTTGGACATATGGGTTCCCTGTACGCACAGAAGGTTCTGGGGAGGCAAAAACCGCGGGTGGGGCTTTTGAATATCGGTACCGAAGAGAGCAAAGGCCCCGAATTGCAACGGGAGGCATACCGTTTGCTGAAAGAAGCCGGGGACGCGGGAAAAATGAACTTTGTCGGCAACATCGAGGGGCGCGACGTCGCGTTCGGAGTGGCGGACGTGGTGGTATGCAGACGGCTATTCGGGCAACGTCTTCCTCAAGACGATGGAGGGTGTGGGGCTGTATTTCGCCGACATGTTAAAAGAGCTTATTTTATAAGAACGCGCTGACAAAAATCTCCGCGCTGATGGTGAAAAACGGCCTGCGGACATTCAAAAAAACACTGGACTATGCCGAGACTGGCGGTTCGCCGCTGCTGGGGCTGCAAAAGCCCGTGATCAAAGCCCACGGCAGTTCCAACGCCAAAGCCATCAAGAACGCAATCCGGCAGGCGCGGGACTTTGCCGCGGGGGACGTAATCGGGNNCGATTCAAGCCGCGCTCCCGCAAAAAGAGGGAGAGCGCGAATGACGGGCTACACCTTCAAAAACCCCGCGCTGATAGAGACGGCGCTGACCCACAGCTCGTATGCCAACGAGCGCGCGGGCGCGGCGTATAACGAGCGGCTGGAGTTTTTGGGCGATTCCGTGCTGGGCTTCATCACGGCGGAGGTTTTGTTCAACGAGTACCCGGACAAGCCGGAGGGGGAACTGACAAAGATCCGCGCCGGGTATGTTTGCGAACAGAGCCTTGCCGCAGCCGCGCGGCGTTTGGGGCTAGGAGAACGCCTGCGCTTGGGGCATGGGGAGCGCGGGGACGGCGGACATGACCGCGATTCTATCCTCGCCGACGCGTTTGAGGCAGTACTTGCCGCGATGTACTTAGACGGCGGGTTGGAACCTTGCCGCAAGCTGGTGCGGGAGGAGTTGTTGAACCGCGCGCCGGCTGTTCCGGTACGCGACGCGAAGTCGCGCTTGCAGGAGGTTTTACAGGGCCGCGGCGCACTCGCGCCGGAATATCGCATCGTAAGCGAGAGCGGGCCGGAGCATCATAAGACGTTTGTCTCCGAGGTTCTGATCGAGGGTCGTTCCGCCGCCACCGGCACGGGCCGCACGAAAAAACAAGCTGAGCAAAAAGCGGCGGAAGCTGCTTTAGAAAGAATATAAACATAAGGGGGCGGCGCGGCTGGGTACATTAAAATCGGTATCGATACAAGGCTTTAAGACATTCCCCGACCGCGTCGAGCTTGCGGTGCCGTCCGGGGTGACGGCGGTTGTGGGGCCGAACGGCAGCGGTAAGAGCAACATTGCCGAGGCGCTCCGATGGGCGCTCGGCGAACAGAACGCCCGCGTGATGCGCTGTGAGCGCAAAATGGAGGAGGTTATCTTCCATGGCACCGAGCGGCGCGGGGCGATGGGCTTTGCCGAAACCGCGCTGACGATTGACAACGCCGACCGCTCACTCGCGTGGGACGCCGACGAGGTGACGCTGACCCGCCGCCTCTACCGTTCCGGCGAGAGCGAATACTTCATCAACAAGAACGCTGTACGCCTCAAAGACATCACTACCCTGCTGATGGATACGGGGCTGGGATCCGGCGGATATTCGATCATCGCGCAGGGGATGATCGACCGCATCATGACCGAAAAGCCCGCCGACCGGCGCGGCGTTTTCGAGGAGGCCGCCGGTATCGCGAAGTACCGAAGCCGTAAAGAGGAGGCGCAGCGTAAGCTGAACGCCGCCGAGCAGAACCTGCTGCGGGTTTCGGATAAGATCGGGGAGCTGGAGCCGCAGGTGGAGACGCTGCGTGAGCAGGCCGAGACGGCGAAGCGGTTCTTATTGTTGCGCGACGAGCTGCGCGGGCATGAGATCAACCTTTGGTTGCATCAGATTGAAAGCATACGCGCCGGGAAAGACCGGCAGAACGATGAGTTCCTCGAGGCGAAGGAGCGGTTCGAGCAGAGCCGCGCGGAGTTGGACGCGCTGTACGCCGACATGGAGCGGATGGAGCAGGAGTCTTTGGATTTGGCTCAATCTTCCGAAACGCTGCGGGAGAAACTGACGGAACTGGAAAACACGCGCGCCGAAGCCGAGAGCGGCTTAAAGGTGGCGCGGAACGATATAGACCACTTGGAGCGTTCGCGTCAGGAACTGCTGGACGCCGCCGAGCGTCACGACGAACGTGCCGCCGCCTTGCAAAAACAGAAGGAAGACCGAACGGCGGAGCTTTTA
>DBDP01000148.1 GCA_002293625.1 Clostridiales bacterium UBA929
GTGGATTGCCCGGTACCGTAACGGTTGTCGAAGAGGTGCTTCATGTCGGCGTCGTTGACGGCCATGACGGGGAAACGCAGTCCTCCGGCGGCGTGCCGCGCGTGAAGACGATGTACGCCGGTAGTGGTCTCTTCGGTCATCCCGATCAATTCTTTGCCGCAGTCCTCCGCCGTGCCGTGCAAAATCTCGGTCAGGTCGCCGCCGTCGTCGAGGACGAGGTGCGGTTTACACGCGAGCGCCGCCATGAGGTGTTCGGTATACTCCTCCGTCGAGCAGCCGTGGATAGCATAGGCGTTGACGCCGAGCGAATGCAGCCCCGCCGCCACGTCGTCTTGCGACGAGAGCGGGTTGCAGCCGGTGGCGTGTACCTCCGCTCCGCCTTCGGCAAGCGTCAGCGCGAGGCAGGCCGTCTTAGCTTCCAGATGGACGCTGGTGGTGATTTTAACGCCGCGAAATGGCTTTCGCGCGGAAAAATCCTTACCAATCGCGTTCAGCACGGGCATATAGGCGCGCGCCCAGCCGATCTTACGAAGACCGGACCCGGCAAGGTTCTCGGAACGGATAATGCTCATTTGAAAAAACACAACCTTTACAAATAGCCTAAGTATATGATACCATAGAAGCCACTCATTGACAAGGAGAAATGTATATTATGGAAGAGTTTAGACAAATGGCGGCGCGAATCCGGGAAGCGCGGGAGATCCGGGGGGTCTCAACAGCTGAAATCGCGCAAAAACTGAATATCGCCGAAGACAGCTATGTTCGATATGAATCCAATGGAGAGGATATCCCGATCAACGTGTTGTTCCGGCTTGCGGCGGAGTTGGGCGTAGACCTCAACGAACTACTGACCGGACGCGCCCCGCACTTGGATTCCTACTGTCTTGTCAAGCGCGGGAAGGGGAAGGCGGTTGATCGATTCCCGGGTTATGCGTTTCAATCGCTCGCGTATACGTATAAAAACCGCGTGATGGAGCCGCTTTTGGTGACGGTGGAACCGGACGGAAAAGAAGTCGAGCCGGTCACGCACGGCGGTCAAGAGTTTAACCTCTGTCTAGAGGGTTCGATGGAACTGCTTTTCGACGGCAAAACCGTCCGTCTCGACGAAGGCGACAGCGTGTATTTCAATGCCGCGCGTCCGCACGGACAGCGGGCGGTCGGCGGCCGGGCACGGTTTCTGACTGTTATTACGTTATAAGGAGAGGCGTTATGGGATTGCTGGAACGTTTTTTACCGCGCGTTGAATTCGAGTCTTACGAGGATTTTATAGAAAATTATAAACTGAATGTCCCCGAACGCTTCAACTTCGGCTTTGACGTGGTGGACGCTTGGGCGGAAGCCGAGCCGGACAAAAAGGCGCTTCTGTGGTGCGACGACCACGGCGGCGAGAAAACCTTTACCTTTACCGACATCTCCAAGCTCAGCAACCGCGCGGCCAATTGGTTCGCCGCGCAGGGAATCGGCAAGGGTGACGCCGTGCTGCTGCTGCTGCGCCGCCGCTGGGAGTATTGGGTTTGCGCCGTCGCGCTGCATAAACTGGGCGCGGTTGTCGTTCCCGCGTCACTCCAGCTAACGTCGAAGGACATCGCGTACCGTTTGGAAGCGGCGAATATCAAACTGCTGCTGTGCGTCGCCGACGAGGGGCTTTTGAAGCAAGCGGAAGAAGCAACGGTGAAACGCGCCGTCGTCGCCGGTTCCCGCGAGGGCTGGCTGGAGTTCGATTTCGAAACCCATCCGGACACGTTCGCGCGGCCGGAGAACATCAAAAACGACGACGTAATGCTGATGTACTTCTCCTCCGGCACCACCGGAATGCCCAAGATGGTGCGGCACACCTTTACCCATCCGTTGGGGCAGATCGTCACGGCGAAATACTGGCAGCAGGTGCGGGAAAACAAGCTGCACATGTCGGTGTCCGACAGCGGCTGGGCAAAGTTCGGCTGGGGGAAGATTTACGGTCAATGGATCTGCGGCGCGTGTATTTTTGCCTATGATATGGACAAGTTTGTGCCGAAAAACCTGCTCCAAAAGATGCAGGATTACAAGCTGACCACCTTCTGCGCGCCGCCGACGATGTACCGCTTCATGCTGCAAGAGGACATGGCGTCGTATGATCTTTCCTCGATTGAGCGGTACTGCAACGCGGGCGAACCGCTGAACCCCGAGGTGTTTGAGCGGATGCTCGCGTTGACGGGCAGGAAACTCGCCGAAGGGTTCGGGCAAAGCGAATCCAGCGTATTGATCGCGACATTCCCGTGGCTGGACGCGAAGCCGGGCAGTATGGGTAAGCCCGCGCCGCTGTATGAAATCGATCTCGTCAACGAAGAAGGCGAAAGCTGCGAGACGGGCGAAGAGGGAGAAATCGTAATCCGCGGTCTAAAAAACCCCACCGGTTTGTTCACGGAATACCACAACGACCCGGAAACCAACGCCCGCGTTTTCCGAAACGGCTGTTACTACACCGGCGACGTGGCGTGGCGCGACGACGACGGTTACTATTGGTTTGTCGGGCGGAACGACGATGTTATCAAATGCTCCGGTTACCGTATCGGTCCCTTTGAGGTGGAGAGCGCGCTGATTCAACATGAGGCGGTGCTGGAGTGTGCCGTCACCGCTGCGCCCGATCCGGTGCGCGGACAGGTGGTAAAAGCCACTATCGTTCTCAAGCGAGGCTTTACCGCATCGGATGAACTCGCCAAAAACTTGCAGGAGCATGTGAAACGCGTTACCGCGCCGTATAAGTATCCCCGTATCGTTGAATTTACGGAGGAGCTGCCCAAAACAGTGAGCGGGAAAATAAAAAGGGCGGAAATTCGTAAGAACACTGTCAAAAAAGACTAAAGCCGCGCCTGAAGAAATTCGATATATTTATTGAAGTTGGAGGGATCCAGAATGAATGTATCGGGAGTTCACGTAACGCAAGCCACGCAGGTATCGCAGACGAAGGAACCGTCCGCCCTGCAAATTGTAAACGCGCCGGAACACGGTCAATTGGCTGATACAGTGGAAATCAGCCCCCGGCGTTCCCATCAATCCGCGATGTACCAAGAAAGCGAACGGACGATCAGCATGAAGTCATCGGTGCTGCGCCGGATGGCCGAGCGGATGATCAAAGAGCAATACACCAAGGGCAATCACCTCTTTATGCTCTTTTACGGCGGCGCGGCGGTTTCCTTAGACCCGTCGCTCCGTCCAGACTACCACCACATAGAGCTGGAGTTAGAAGCCCATCAGGTACACCGTGAAGTCGTAGAGAGCGCCAGCGAGTATTTTGGTCCGAAGGAAACCAGCGGACGCATCATCAACGCCGCAATGGACATTGCGGGTCCGGAGGCCGCGAATCCGTCAAAAGAGATGGTTTCTTCGTTCCGCCGTGCCGTATCGGCAGCGTTCGACAGCGTTACGGCAATGTTCGACGGCGTAACACCGGAGCTGACGCAGCGTACTTACGAAGCCACAATGCAACGCTTCGACGCTTGGGGTGCCAACGCCACCGCCGTTTAACAAACGTTAATAACCCCCAAACACCCCGATTTTTCGAGGTGTTTGGGGGTTTTGTGCGTTCACGCCCCTAATTGACCTTGAACGCCGCGTAGTGACCCGGCAGGAGTGAAACGGTAAATACGCTCTCCTCGTCACCGGAACGCGCTTTCTGCGGGAGACGCAGGGTGTCGTTCAACGGCGTAAGCGTCGCGCCCGAACGATTGATACGAACAGTGACTTCTTCGGGCAGTTTGGCAAAAGACTGCACGATGAACGTATCATTGTCATAGAGGAACAGACCGATCTTGCCGCCGCACTCAATCGTGACGGGCAGCTCCAACTCGCCGCGCAGCAACGTCAGCGTTTCCGCGGGCAGGTTATAAAGGTCGGCAAAGGTTTCGGGAACGGTCAGCACATACAGCCAGCCTTCTCCGTAGGAACCGCGCAGCAGAAGCGGGTGGCTGTCGTGCGGCGTCAGAACGGCGGACATCACCCAAAAATCGTTTGTGTTGTATGTGACGCGCGGCATGGTGATGGGCGCGGCTGCTTTTGAGATTGCGTGGCTGTTCTGCCCAAAGCCGTTATTGGTAAAGATATCAGATGTGACTTTGCGGTTCGTGACATCTAGCGGCAGAATCTCCCGAATGCCCTTCTCCGCCAGCGCGCTGTAAAGACCGCTGGTGATGATGACCTTTTTTCCGGCAAGCAGACTCTTTTTGATCTTACCGACAAGGTCTCCGTCCCACGCGGCGTCGGCCGTGAGGAACACCACCGGCGCGTCGGCGGGGTAGGCGGGGTACGGTTCCAGCGGGATGCCGAGCATTCCGACGAAGTCATATAAGTGACGTTCGCCGGGCGAATGGAAGGGTTTATAGCACGCGACACCGACCGGCTCGCCGAGCTGCGCCGCGACGGGGTCAATCTCATCGTAGAACGCGCCGGCGGCGGCTGTGTAGAGCGGAAAACGCGCAAGCAGCGGGAAGCAGAAAAGCATATTCTCGCGGCACTTCGCGAAGACGGTTAAATACGCCTGCTGCACATAGTCTTCCAGGTCGCATTCAAACAAATCATACCAACCGCCGCCGTTCTTGCCGGGCTTGATGTGTTCCATCCAGCGGGGCAGGAAGTAGCTCAGATAGCGGGGCAGGTTCTGATGGGTATAATGCGGGTCGCGCGTTTCGGTGCCGGTATAGATGCTGTCGAAGACGGGCGGCTCTTCTTCGGTGTTGTAACCGCAGGCTTGGAAGCTCTCATACCAGTTGGGGAATTTGATGATCATATGCACGTTGGGGTTGGCCGCTTTCGCGTTCTTCAAAATAACATTCTCGGATATATCCTGCATCAGCGCGAGGCGGAACGTAGCCCAGTCGCGCTCGCCTTTGGCTTTGATACAGGCTTCGCAGCGGCAGTTGGTAAAGTAGAAGTCGTCGAGTATGACCTCATCAAACAGTTCCGCCGTCAATGCCACGACTTCGCCGAGCTTTTTGCGGTTTTCGGGATCGGTGAAGCACATACTGCCCATCAGAGGACCGGCAACGGTGGTGGTGATGCCGCCGGAAACCTGATAACCGCTGTCGGTGAAGAGCTTCTTCACGGCTTCCATTTTTTCGCGCTCCACTGTAACACTGGAGCGGTATGTTTCCAAATAAATCTTATCCAGTTTGACATATTTGCCGACCTTCTCGATGTCCGCTTTAATTTTTTCGAGAGAACTCTCTTTCACATACGCCGCCGGAGCATAGGTGGCGTTGCGGAAGCTTTTGTAGTGCATCATGATTCCTCCGTTATAAATATCTCGTTTTTTGTAGTATGGGGCGCATGGTGGCATGTTGTAGGGGCGCGAATCGCGCGTCCGCAGGGACACCGGGGGTTATGTAATCCCCCTAAGGAAAGGGCTGTATCATGGTGAATGATACAGCCCTTTTGCTTAAACGTTTGGTGAAAGGTTTATTTGCTTGCGAGGAATGCGTCGTATTGTGTCTGGTATTCGGCAAGAAGCTCTTGCATACCGGCGGCGTTGTAGTCGGCCTCAAGCTGCGCAAAACGCCCTTCGATATCGTTGTCATAACCCTTGAAGAGGTCGTCGTAGTTTTCACGAACAGCGTTGACAGCGGAAATCCATGTCTGCATATCGACGCTGGACTCATTGGGGTTGAAGCCTAAGTTCTTTAGAGGTTTGCCGGCTTCGTTGAACTCAATGAATTTTTCCCATTTCTGGGGGTCTTCGTTGTCACCGAGGAAGTTGTTGAACTGGTTGCCAACGGTCCAACCAGCACCGTTGTTGGCGTAACCGGAATCAAGTTTCTTGACGATGTTTTCGTCGACTTTTTCGTAGTCAACGCCTTCTTCGCCCCAAACAAACAGATTAATCAGATTTTTGTCGGTGTAGAGCAGGGAGATGAAGTCAAAAGCTTCCTCTTTGTTCTGGGAGGCTTGGGGAATGGCGATCATCGCGCCGTTGGTTTCGGAAGTGTCGATTTCCGGCTCGTTCATAGGAATCTGAGTGAGATCAAACGCACCTTTTACTGCGCCTTCCACTTCGGCGTCTTTGCCCGGTTTCAGCTGATAGGGGATAGCGAAGTATTTGCCGGTCGCAAATTCGGTGTCGCCGCTGGATTCACGGGTGAGATCGGGGTTAATTAAACCGTCTTGGTACCATTTGTTGTAGCGTGTGACGGCCGCTTTGAATTCAGGTGTAAGGTCTAAAGCAAGAACTTCATCGCTGCCTTCTTTGAAGCCGACGATCGGATCCTTGACGCGACCGAACTGCATGTCACTCGGTATGAAGATGGGGAATACCCACAGACCGTGATCTTCATACGCCTGATAGAGCCACGGTTCGAGGTCGTCGACGGTTTTGATGGAGGAAACGTCCATGCCCATAGCGTCGGCGATGTCTTGGCGGACAATCCAGCCGATCTGGCGGGATTTTTCCTTGTTGACGGGCAGGGCGTAGTTGATGCCGTCTACCTGAGAAGCGTTCATGAAATCAGCCGTGAGAACTTCCGTGACTTCGGGGTACTGGGCGATGAAGTCATTGAGAGGAGCGAAAGAACCACCGTAGGCGTTGGTGAAGTAACTTGCCGCCCAGTTAGCTGTGAAGACGAGGTCAAACTCGTCGCCGGTGTTCAGGCGGAGGTTGACGACTTGTTCATACGTGCCATAATCCTCGAATTGGAGGTCGATTTTATAGGGTTTGCCGATGCTCGCGAGGTAGTTGTTGATAGCGGTGACGATACGAGCTGTGTCGGATTGCGGAGCGCCGATGGTCTGCCAAACGAGGGTGACATCATCGAGCTGAGGACCTTCGCCGCCGTTGGGATCTGTATCGGTTCCGGGATCGGTGTCAGTTCCGGGATCGGTGGTGGTGCCGGGATCCGGAGCGTCGCCGGAATCGGACGGTGACTGGCAGGCAGCCAGCAGCATGACGAGTGTCAAAAGCAGTGCAAACAGGCTTAAGACGCGTTTTGTTTTCCTCAAAAGAAAACTCCCCTTTCTTAAATACGGTATGTAGTTTTTTCGTGGTGAATAAATGCATGTCACCAACGTACACAGCATCATACCCATGCCGCGATGAGTTAATATTACCATGTTTGCGCTTCGTTGTCAAGAACAATTTAGCAAAATGCATAAAACAACATGAAAAAATTCCCGCTCCCGCTAAATTTTGCTATGGGAGCGGGAACCGGGGCGGTCGGGAACGACCGCCCGCGAACCATAGAAGTAGCCGCACAATCTATCGTATTAACGTCCCCAAGGGTTTTGGAAGGGGAACTGCGGATATTCTTCTTGCTGCGTCGTAACAGATTCCATTTCGTCGGTAAAGGTAACCGACAGTTTTACTTCGGCACCGCGCCGCCAAACGGTCAGCGATACGGTATCACCCACACGGCACATGTTTTTCAAGATTAAAAGCTCGGAATCGGATGTGATGGCTTCATCGTTCATCGCGATTATTACATCACCGACTTCAATACCGGCTGTCTCGGCGGCGGTTCCGTCGGTGACTTCCGCTACATATACACCCTTCGGGTAATCGGCCGCGTTCGGCAGAGAAGCTATGGCTTGATATTTAATCCCCAATTGCGGACGGCCTTTGATCTCGCCGTTTTCAATCAGTTCGTTCGCGATATCGGCTGCCAGATTGATCGGGATCGCGAAACCGATTCCCTCCACCCCATCCGCAACGGTCTTTGCGGAAATGACGCCGATTGCCTCTCCGTGAGTATCGAAAAGAGGACCGCCGGAATTTCCGGGTGATACCGACGCGTCGGTTTGAAGCATCAGGCGCGGTGTGTCGTCTATCATAATGATACGCTTTTTCGCGCTGAGATAGCCGACCGTCAGGGAGTTGGCGAGTTCGCCCAAAGGATTCCCGATGGCAACGACTTGGTCTCCGACTTCCACTGTGTCGGAATTGCCGATTTGAACGGGAATCAAATTGTTCGCTGTGATTTTCAACACGGCGATATCGGTCATCGCGTCGCTCCCGATAATCTCCGCCGGATATTCGGTACCGTCATGCATGAGCACCGTGACGTCGGAAGCGTCTGCAATGACATGCTGGTTTGTCAGAATATACCCGTCCGCCGTCAGAATGAAACCGGAACCGGCTGAAGCCTGAGTCACCGGCTGCCCAAACACGTTGACACTGTTCGTTTTGGTTGAAATAGCCACAGTGGAGCGGTCGCCTTTGTTAAAGATTTCCTTCACCGTCATCTCGTTTCCCGGATTGGCCGCGGCCGGGATTGATATATCCCGCGGTGAAGACAACGAGACGGCAGGAGGCGCTTGCTCGGATTCTCCGTTTTCGCTCATGTAATAACCGACGAGGCCGCCCGCTCCGCCCACCAGTAAGGTGAACGCTAAAAATAAGGCAATCAGCAGCGGCATGGCGCGGCGTTTTTTTGGTTCCGGCGCGTTAGGGCGTTCGATGTGGAATTCATAACGTTGATCCATTGGTCAAACCATCCTTTCGATGCCGGAGACATCCCGGCGTCTTCATGTTTCCACTATACGCGGAAATTATGACGCCGCTATGACGCGTTTTTTAAGGAATTGTAAATAAGAAGAAGTTTTGTATTCGCTTTCGGCGAATACGGAGCGATGCGGGGCGTGCCGTTTCGCCGCGTGCTGCTTAGACTGCGGATTACTCCCGTGCGCTGAGTTGGCAACATTGTCATTTGCCGCCGTTTGTGCTATAGTAAGGTTCATAAAGCTATCACGACAGAGGAAAGGGATGGCAAAATGCTATGGTGCTGCATCTCACGAAGAAACTCGCGGATAAATTGAAAATTACGCCGACCGCCGAACCCGTAACGGATGAGTTCCTGTCATGGCGGGCGAATTACGTTCAAGAACACGGCTTTCGGTTCGTGGTTTTTATGAATGACGCGAGCCGTTTTACCGTTGTGCTGAACGAAGCGAAGGCAGCAAAACTGAAAAAGCTGCCGGAATTATTCATCACGGTTTTACGGGATGCTCTCCTTGCCATCGGCGTCAATCCTGAAGTGGCGGATTGCTATATCGCGGAATTGGGCGCGATAACATACGCGAAAAACACAGACAAGAAGAAGACCGCACAGTTAAACAAGAATACCGACACGGCGTGGTGGGCGCTGCGCGACTATACGAGCGATATTGAACTGTCTATTTGCGCGAACAATATGGTATACAATACGTCCGGCGTCGGCGAAACGCTTGTGCCGCGAAGGAAAATGCTTGAGTTGCTCGGCAGATACGGGCTGCCCGTCCGCAAGTTTCGGGCGCTTGATATAAACGTGCGGCTTGACCTTAACGGCAAAGACGCCGTTCGCAAACTGCGCGTCCCGGCGCTCATCACCTTTGAGCAGCTTCATAGGCTTTTACAAACCGCGTTTGGTTGGAATAATTATCATCTCTACAGCTTCGGTCTGTTCAAGGAATGGAGCGATAATTATTACGCGACACCCGATATTGAATTGGTTGCGAGCGAGGAGGATTTTGATAGGAACCCCGACGCGAAGCTTATGGCGGGAGTGAGTTTATCCGATTACGTGCCGGAATACCGAAAAATCCTTTATACATATGATTACGGAGACGACTGGCACCATTATATTGAGGTTGAGAAGATCATTGATGATTGTGAGGAAGAACTACCTATCCTTCTGTCCGGCAAAGGGGACGCCCCGCCGGAAGATGTGGGCGGTACGAGCGGTTTCGCGGAGTTTCTCGAGGTTATCGCTGATCCGGCGCATAGGGAGTATGAGAACCTAATCGCTTGGGCGAAGTCGCAGTGGTGGAAGCCGTTTGACTTTGCGTTGACGGCAAGCCTTGTAAGAAGAAAAATGTAGTTATCAATCATGAACTGGGAACCTTGGACGGGCTGTTACACCATCAAACGTCGATTTGCCGCTTGTTCGCCGCTGCTCGAACCAATAAACCTGCGACCGTATCTCGACGGGCTGGAGCATGTCACCGTCGCGGGCGAAGCGGGACGGGAGGGGCGCGTGTGCGACTACGATTGGGTTCTGGATATCCGGGAGCAGTGCGTCGGGGCTGGCGTCACATTCTGGTTCAAGGCGACCGGTTCGCGGTTTCAGCGAGATGGTGTGGTGCAGAAGGTGAATCCGTATCAGCAGGGAAATCTGGCAAAAGAACTGAATATCAGCGTTTTGAATGGAAAGAAGCTGTTTTGAGATGCGGAGGTGACAACAATGCTTGGGCATTTTGGGTTTCATCTGCAACACATCAGGAGCTTGAAGAAATGACACATCTTGAAATAGAGGCGTACTGCCTGATGAAGTCCGGCGCGTATCCGGACTGACCTTTCGGACCGGAGGGCACAGTAATCAAGGTCAAAGCGCCATCACAGGAGAAGGGACGCATCTTTGCGCAATTGTTTGTTTTACGTGGAGAACCTTTGGTAACGCTTAACTGCGACATGATGACAGGCGAGTTATACCCTCGCGCTGTTTTACGCTTACAACTTAAACGAACGGATTTTTGGGATATTCGTGTTTGTCGATAAACTCAAACGCTCTCTCAACATTCCGTTGAATCGTTGCTTCGTCAAGCCGCGAAAGCACTCCGAGTAAATACATAAAATAATAGCAGCATTTATCGACCGTCATGTTGTTATTTTTGGATAGCTCACTAAAAATCGCAATCCTTGCGCCGATATTCATAACCGCCGCCGCGTGAATATCTTCCTCGGTAAAGTCTTTTTTAAAGTTATCCGTGACTTCCCGAATGGCCGCCTCAAATATTGAAATCCAATCCCCTGTCCACATCTCCGCATGGGCTTTACGATTGAACATCGTCCAAACATGCTCGTTCATCATTACATCGCGGTAGAAATAGATCTCCACGATCCCGTTATATAGATAGTAGTTGAAACCATCCGATAAATTTCTCCTGACATGCTCTCGAAGGATATTCATTCTGTCGATAAAAAGACCATGGACAATCCAAGACTTGCTCTTGAAATGATACGCAATCGCCGATGGTGTAACGTCCAACTCGTCCGCTATCATTCGAAATGTGGTTTTGTCATAGCCGTGCTGCCGAAACAGCCGGCCTGCCACAATAAGTGCATCTTTCTTTAAAACTCCCGCCGGCCTAGCTTTTTTTTTCAATTGCGCCGCCCCCTTGTTTGCTCTTTTAGTATAATGGAAAATACGAATAATCGCAATTACGACATATCCAAAAAAAAATTTTGCATATCAACGTCAATATTAAAATAATTCCATTTTCAAAATCGGGCTTGACAAGCTCAAATTCAGATGCTAGAATGATTTAAGCACTTTTTTGTCAAAACGCCGGAAAGCCTCTTGTTGAATTTTATTTCTATTATTCAAATGATGATGGAATTTTATGCATGCTGAGAGCTTGCCGGTCAGGACGAAAGCGGCGGCCGCCTACTGCTGTGGCGACTGTAAGGAACGGAAAGGAGAAATATATGGTAGAAGAAAGAACTCTGTCTGTCGCGGCGGAAACCGATGAAATGGAAAACATGTACCTCAACTTCGATGTCGGAAACGAGACATATGGCGTTGAGATTCGGTATGTTCTCCAAATCATCGGAATGCAGGAGATCAACGAAATGCCGGATATGCCGCCGGGGATGAAGGGGTATATCAATCTTCGCGGCAGCGTCATACCGGTGGTTAGCATGCGCCTTCGCTTCGGGAAAGCGGAAGAGGAATATACTGACCGCACCTGCATCGTCGTGGTGACGGTGGGTGACCGCGAGATAGGTCTTATCGTGGACACCATTCAGGAAACCATCACGATTGAGCCGGAAAATATCTCTCCCCAACCCAAAACAAGCGCGTCGGAAGGCATCTCTTATGTCAAGGGCATAGCCCGTTTGCCGGATGACCGCACCGCGGTCTTGATTCACGCGCAAAAGTTGTTCGACGAACCCTAATTACATAAATAACATCAAAAAAAGGAGACTGAAAATGAAAAACCTCAAGGTATCTTCGAAGCTGATCGTCAGTTTCATGATGGTGGTCGCGCTGATGCTGGTATTGGCCGTGTTCGCGATTATTCAGATGTACACCATCCAGGACAACTTCACTATTGCGATTGATAACCCGCTGACGGTTAGGGCATCGATCAGGGAATTTCAAGTTAACTTCCGTGAGTCCCGTATTGCGATGTTGTCCACTGTAATGTTTACGGGTGTAGATTCGGCGCGTTGCGAGGAACTGCACCAAAGCGGGATCACGTTCTATGACGCTGCGAAGGTTGCGCTTGATAAGGCCGAGGATGCCATTACGTCCAACCCGAAAATGACGGATGAGGAAAAAGCGCCGCGCGTCGGCAAAGTAGGCGAAATCAGAAACTTGCTGACCCAATACCGAACCACTGTTATCGACCCGATGCTGGCGGCGATGCGTTCAAACGAGCAGTCACAGGCTTTGGCCGTTGTCACCGCTGCTACCGAAGTTATCGAGACGCTTGGGCAAAGCACCGCGCAAATGCTTACGACGGCCGATACGACGAGCAACGAATACGTCGCCGCTTCCAACAGCGCCTCGACCTTCGCGGTAACGCTGATGATTATCATAGCCTTCGTCGCCGTGATTATTTCCGTAGCCCTCGCGCTTTACATCTCGCGCCTGATCAGCAAACCGCTGGCTTCGCTGACCGGCTTTATGAAAAAAGCGAGCGAAACCGGAGACATTACCCTCAACGCGGACGATCAAGCCATGATCGGCACGATGAGCAAGGTTAAAGACGAAATTGGGCAGACCATTGCCGCAAGCTCCGCCTTTATCCAAAACATGACCAACGTAAGCAAGGTTTTGGAGTCGATCGCCGACGGCGACCTGACCATCAATCCAAGCGTGCTTACGGATAGGGACGTCATGGGCGTTTCTCTGAAGAAAATGGTAGATAATCTGAACAACATGTTCAGTGAGATCAACAATTCCACCGCGCAGGTCTCAAGCGGGGCGAAGCAAATCGCGGACGGTTCGCAGGCGCTCGCGCAAGGCTCGACCGAGCAGGCGGCTTCGGTGGAAGAACTCTCCGCCTCCATCACCGAAATTGCGGAGCAAACCAAAACAAACGCAGCGATGGCCGATAAGGCCGCGACACTCGCCAACACCATCAAAGCAAATGCCGAGAAGGGCAGCGCCCAAATGGATGAAATGACCAACGCGGTACGTGAAATCAACACCGCGAGCCAAAACATCAGCAAAGTCATCAAATCCATTGAAGACATAGCTTTCCAAACCAACATCCTCGCCCTCAACGCCTCGGTTGAGGCGGCGCGTGCCGGGCAGCACGGCAAAGGCTTCGCTGTCGTCGCGGAGGAAGTACGCAACCTCGCGACCAAGAGCTCGGAAGCGGCAAAAGATACAGGTATTCTGATTGCGAACTCGGTGGAGAAAGCGGAACTGGGCGCGCGCATCGCCGACGAGACTGCGTCCAGTTTAACAGAAATCGTCGCGGGTATCAACGAGAGCAGCCTGATTGTTACCGAGATCGCGAAATCCTCGGAAGAGCAGAGCCTCGGCATTATGCAAATCAACAAGGGTATCGACCAAGTGGCGCAGGTGGTGCAGCAGAACAGCGCGACCGCCGAAGAGAGCGCAGCGGCCTCGGAAGAGATGAGCGGACAATCGGTCATGCTGGAAGAGCTGATCGCGCAGTTCAAGCTCCGCGACGCCGGAAACGCGCGTCTGTCCTCCGGCGGCTACGAAACGAAGAGACAGATCACCATGCCGGAGAAAACCGCTTATGCACCGAGCGGCGGAGACTTCGGGAAATACTAAGCAATTGCCGACCGCCTGTGATTATTAAATTACAGGCGGTCGTTGCTTGCAAACATTTTACCGTAATATACCTTGATTCCCAAAATTCATCTTTTATTAAGTCGCGGCGCGAAATTATTACATCTATATATAAGGTAAAGGGGATCTTTCCTGCTATGAAGAACTTAAGAATTACCGGTAAACTCATCGTTAGCTTCCTGATTATTTCCCTATTCGCGATACTCCTCTCGGCAATCAGTATCACGCAGATTACCCGTTTGGCCAACGCGGCCATCGATAACCAAAAGTACATAACCTCGGCGCTTGAAAATATGGTGAAGTTCGCGGTTCCCTATAGCAATGTCCGAACGGCCATGCGCGATATAGGGCGGTATACGAGCGCGGAGGATAACGAAAAACAAAAAACAGCCCTTTCAACAAACCTTGAGACCATCAATCACTATATGAACGAATATTACAAGATCGTTCAAGGGAATCCAAACGTAAGCAAAGAAGAGTATGACGCCGTAAAGGCCGTATGCGATGTGCTGGTTACTTATACGGACATTTGTCTGAACCGGCTGATTCCTGCGGGGATGGAAAATGACGCGGAAACCGTGTACGCTATCATTTCAAAGGAGTTAGGTCCTCCGGGAACCGTTATCCGGGAAAATGTTGATTTTTTAACCACTTTTAACTCTGAGAGGGGCGCGGCAAGCGCCGAGCACGCGACGGCTGATCAGCGGACAAGCATCCTCTTGAATATCGCCGTATTGGTTGCGGCGTTGGTCATGATGGTTTTTTTGGTGTTTTATATCTCCCGCTTGATCAGCAAGCCACTCGGTGTGCTTTCCGACTTTATGAAAAAAGCCGGTACGACCGGTGATATAACAATTACCCAGCGGGACGCGGTCATTATCGAGGGTTACGGGCAGCGGAAGGACGAAACCGGCGAGATCATCGGAAACGCGGCATCTTTGATCCGGCATATAAACGGCGTAGCCGACGCCTTAAGCGTTATCGCAAACGGCGACTTGTCACAGGATATCAAGCCGCTTTCCGAATCCGACACGATGGGCGTCTCGCTCAAACAAGTGCTGGATAACCTGAACAATATGTTTGGAGATATCCACAACTCCACTGCGCAAGTCTCCACCGGCGCGAAGCAGATCGCGGACGGTTCGCAGGCGCTGGCGCAAGGTTCGACCGAGCAGGCTGCTTCGGTGGAAGAACTCTCCTCCTCTATTACCGAGATTGCGGAGAAAACAAAAGAGAACGCAGCGATGGCCGATAAAGCCGCGACACTCGCCAACACCATCAAAGCAAATGCCGAGAAGGGCAGCGCCCAAATGGATGAAATGACCAACGCGGTACGCGAAATCAACACCGCGAGCCAAAACATCAGCAAAGTCATCAAATCCATCGAAGATATCGCGTTCCAAACAAATATCCTCGCCCTCAACGCCTCGGTT
>DBDP01000175.1:0-120 GCA_002293625.1 Clostridiales bacterium UBA929
CGTGAAGTAATGGTGTCCCGACGGGTATCGCTTATAGTTCGACACCTCGCCGCGCACCAGCACGCGCTCCAGCGCCTCGTCCGTCTCGAACATGCGCCGGATGTACTCGGTCAGTGCGGA
>DBDP01000175.1:137-14806 GCA_002293625.1 Clostridiales bacterium UBA929
CCCGCTCGTTCGCCTACGGCGAACAAGGAGTTTGATCGTTTATCACAGCTCCTGTCTCGCGAAACTCCCCAGTATCCCGTTTACAAAAGCCACGACTTCCAGTTCCTCATACTTCTTGCACAACTCCACCGCAGCGTTGATGGCGGCGGCGTTGGGTATATCGGGTCGGTACAGCGTCTCGTACATGCACACGCGCATGATGGCGACGGCGACACGCGGAATCCGCGCGAACTGCCAGCCGACAGCGTATTTTTCGATATAACTGTCCAGCTCGGCAAGGTGTTCGTTTACCCCTTCGACAAGCTCTGTAATATAACTCTTTTCGTCCCCGCCCGGCGGCGAGGCAAACAGCTCGTCCTCTCCGGCGAGACGTAAATAGAACTCCGGCGACGTGCGTTCCTCAACAAGCGCGGACATTTCGGGCGAAAAGTCCAGCGCGTAGACCATATGAACGGCGGTCTCCCGCGCCGCGATACGCGTCATATCCCACACTCCTCTGCCCGTCAGTATACAGGAAACGGACGCCAATTGCAAGCACGGTTGCCAAATCGGCGGAAATATGGTATCATGTGCTTTAGGGGGAGGGACATTCGATTTGAGCAACAGAATACTAAAGTTGAAATTTCTTCTTTTGGGACTGCCCGCGATGGCCGGTTTTACGCTGATGTACATCATCCCGTTTGTGCGGACGCTCCGTTACACCGTGGTGGACGACACGCGTTGGGAGCGCTTTATAGGTTTGGAGAACTACAGAACGCTCTTACAGGACGAATATTTTTTTCGCGCGATGAAAAGTACCGCTATATTCTCCGTGGTGGGGGTTGTTTGCCTTATCACGTTTTCGCTTTTGCTAGCGATGGGGCTGCGGAAGATCGGGAAGAGACTGGCGTTCGTAAAGACCTTGCTGGTCGCTCCGATTATCTTACCCACTGCTGCCGTGGTGTTCGTGTGGCAGATGCTCTTCCAAGGCGACGGCAGGAATGTGGTTTTCGAGTATCTTCTCGGTAACAGAGCCGCGAGCGGCTTTTGGGATGTCTTGCCGATCTATCTGCTCTACATATGGAAGCACACCGGTCTTAATATCATCATCCTCGGCGCGGCAATCGCCGGGATACCCATCGAAGCGCGGGAGGCTGCCGTGTTGGACGGCGCAAAAGGGTTCCGGCTGTTTCGCTCGGTAACACTGCCGTTGATTTCGCCGGTGCTGGCGTTCGTCGTCATGCTGTCGTTCTCCAATTCGCTCAAGGGATTCCGCGAGAGCTTGCTGTACTTCTCGCCGTATCCCCCGCCGGACGCTTTATATACCCTGCCGTTCTACATGGACGAGTATTTTGACAGATTTCTGTTTTCAAGATTAACGACAAGCTCCGTTGTTTTTACGTTTATCATCGTGCTGGTGCTGCTGGTACTGTACCGCTGGGAGAATCGATATAATGAGAAAATTTATTAGGAACCATTGGGTTTCGAAGCTGCTTTTACTGCTGGTGGGGTTGGCGTTCATCAGCCCGGTGGTCATCACGCTGCTGGAATCCCTACGGTACGGTGACAACTTCCCTACCGTGCAGCAATATGGCGAGCTGATGATTACCAACAACGCCGTTCTGCCCTACTTTTGGAATTCGGTGTTTTATTCGCTGGTGATTACGGTCGCCGGCGTAATACTCGCGTTCCCGCTGGGATTTGTCTTCGCCAAAGTAAAATTTCCGGGGCGGAACATCCTGTTCTTTATCTTCATCATTGCCATGATGCTGCCGTTCCAAACCATCTCGCTGTCGATGTACATACAACTCCGCGACCTGCATATGCTCAACTCTCGCTGGTCACTGATTATGCCGCTGGTGTTCTCCCCGTTCGCCGTGTTTCTCTTCCGCCAGTTTATCAAGAGCGTGCCGACCGAACTGTTGGATTACACCACGCTGGAGACTACATCGGCGTTCAAAGTGCTTTGGCACGCCGTGCTTCCGCAGACGAAACCCGCCATTGCAGCCGTCGCGATCATGACTTTCTGCGAAGCGTGGAACATGGTCGAACCGGTGCGCTACTTCATCAACTTCCGGCAGTTGGATATCCGTCCGCTTTCGGTCGTGCTGGACGAACTGCCCTCCAGTGTATCATTCAGCGCGGCGGCGGTGTATATCACCCCGATTCTCTTGCTCTATCTGCTGTTTAAGGATTCTCTTGTAGCCTCGATGGAACGCTTTCATTGGGACAGGTGACGGAATGAAAAAAGTGTATATGTCTTTGCTCTTTTTACTGGTCGCGGCGCTGCTCTTTTTCACGTTATACGGTGCGTCGATTTATCCCTACGGTAAATCGATCGTAACGACTGCGCGGGTGAACAGCGACATGTACGGCGTCACCATTCCCCTTGAGGCGCTCCGAAACGACGGCGGAGGGGATTATGTATATGTCCTGCGGACAGAGCAGGCGTACCTAAACGAGATTATCACCGTCTTATATGTGCCTGTCACGGTTTTGGAAATCAACGAAGAACAAGGAACGGCGTACCTGCCTCCTAATCCGCATCCCCGCGACAACTCACCCCGCGCGTGGAACGGCGACAGAATCGTCCTCTCCGAAACAAAACCCATTCAAGACGGCGAGCGCGTCATACGCGCGACCGGCGATAAGCGACCGATAACGTTGGATACGGCATCATAATTTTTTAGGGGCGGGGTCATTCCCGCCCCTAAAAAATCCCCGGCGCACCGCAGTAAATCTATACAATAATTTTGTAACGGCGCGTCGAGGGCGACGCGCCCTACAGGAGTAAACGGCTTAATAATGGTCTTTGTCCCCCTCCGCCCGAATATACATGAGGGCAAGGGGTGAGACACGGTGGAAGAGAAAAGAAAGCTGCCTCGGAAGGCGATTATACAGTTGTCGGTGTCGCTGGTGATCCTGGGCGGCGCTTTGTTGACGCGCTGGTTTTACCCCGAAGAGACACGCGCGTTTATCCGCCGGTATATCTCCGGCGGGCTTGATTATACCGCCGTCCTCAGTGACGTGGGCGGCAGTTTGCGCGCGTTTGTTCTCGGCGTCCCGCACCCGGACGAGGCAGTCGATTCAATTGACAATGGACAATTGACAATGGACAATCAAGACGTAGGGGACGGCGACTCCGGCTTCCCACAGGTAATCGTAACACCCGACCCAGACGCCCCCCTGTCTGACGGGTCATCCGTAGGGGACGACGACTTCGGCGTTCCGGATAGAGATGCGATAACCGATCCCGGCGACCCGCAAGAGACAGAACCGGACGAATCATTAATAACAGATGGAAGGGGCGTCGTCTTGAGCGGGTTGGGCGGATTTGACGCGCCTGTCACTTGGGCGAACGCAGCGTATTTCCCCAATTTTTCCGACGGAGAAGACAACACGATGCCGATCCCTTTCGGAACGGTGAAGCCCGACAAAGTGGATTTTTCCTTCTATGAGCTGCCGTTCGAGACCGCTCATCCTGCGGACGGGAGATTCACCTCCGGCTTCGGGTACCGGATCCATCCGATTTACAACGACTGGCGTTTTCATTACGGCATCGACATCGCGAACGGTACCGGCTCCGAAATCCGCGCGTTTGCGCCCGGAACCGTCGCCGCGACCGGCGTCAGCGACAGCTATGGAAACTACATCATCCTTGAACACTCCGACGGGTATGTGACGCTCTACGCGCACTGCGAAACGGTGACGGGGAAAGCAAAACAGTCCGTGAGCGCGGGCGACATGATCGCGACGATGGGTTCCACCGGCGTCTCAACGGGGCCGCATTTGCACTTCGAACTGAGGCGCGGGGAGTCCTTTTTGAACCCGTCTCTGTATGTCGAAATAGAGTGACAGTCGGGAAAGTTCGCATCCGCGCCGGATTTGTTCTGCTGATTGCCGTGCTGGTCTATTTGGATGAAGGATACTTTTTCCTGATGGTCTCCGGCGCGGCGCTTCTGCATGAACTGGGGCATTATATCCCCCTCAAACTGTTCGGGGGGAAGATTCTGCGTGTGGATTTAAGCGGCGGCGGCATGAGTATAGAACATGACGCAAGGGTTTCGCTCGGTTACGGGAAAGAATTGGTCTCCGTTTTGATGGGGCCGGTCGTTTCGATTGGTTTTGCGTTGCTTTTTTCGGTTCAGGATGGTATGATAATGGAGCGGGCTGCCGGAGCATGTCTGGCGCACGGCGTGTTCAATCTGCTGCCGATGCGCGGGCTGGATGGCGGTCGGGCGCTGGAGATTGTTTTGGAGTCGCGCGGCGTAACGTCCGCTCACACGGTGATGCGCGTAACGACGATCGTTTGCTTCGCGGCGCTCGGGTTTTGCTGTGTTGTGCTGGCGGCGCTCTACCGCAACCCTTCCCTGCTGCTCGCGCTTTTGTACCTGCTGATATTGCAAAAGCCTGCAAAACCAGCAAAAAGAGCGGAAAATCTATATTAGGAGCAAACTATGACCCCATACAAAAGAATCGAGCCGTACCTGACCGCCGTGAAGAAACCGGCGCGGTACACCGGCGGCGAAGTCAATTCCGTTATCAAAGACCCGCGCTCGGTGAAGCTGCGGGCAGCTTTTTGTTTCCCCGATACCTACGAGATCGGGATGTCGCACCTCGGCTTGCAAATCCTCTATGATGTGATGAACCGAATACCGGACGTATGGTGTGAGAGAGCTTTCGCGCCGTGGGAGGATATGCGCGCGCTGATGATGCGTAAAAAGATCCCGCTTTACGCGCTGGAGAGCGGCGACGCGTTGTCTGACTTTGACGTTCTGGCGTTTACCCTGCAATACGAGCTTTCGTACACAAACGTACTTTCGATGCTCGACCTAGCGGGGCTGCCGCTGCGTTCCGCCGAACGGGAGGAAAGCCACCCGCTGGTGATCGCGGGCGGTCCTTGCGCTTTCCACCCAGAGCCTTTGGCGGATTTTATCGACCTTTTTACCGTCGGCGAGGGCGAGGAAGTGACCGCCGAGCTGATGGAGTTATTCATTCGGGCGAAAGAGGACAAGCTCTCCCGCAGAGAGACGTTGATTCAAGCGTCCCGTATTGCGGGCGTCTATGTGCCGTCTCTGTATCAGATTACGTATAATCACGACGGGACGCTGGCGTCTATCACCCCGACGGACGGCGCGCCCGCCGTTGTCAAGAAACGTATTGTGCGGGATTTAGACAGCGCGCCGTATCCCGAACGCCCTATTTCACCAAGCACGGAGGTTGTGCATGACCGCGTGATGCTGGAGCTATTCCGCGGCTGCGCGCGGGGCTGCCGTTTTTGTCAGGCGGGTCATATCGCCCGCCCTGTGCGGGAAAAAGACCCAAAGACGCTGTACCGGCAAGCCGTTGACGCCGTCAATGCGACCGGCAGCGGCGAGATTGGGCTTGTTTCGCTTTCAACCAGCGACTATACAGGGCTTGAGGCGCTATGCGAAGCTCTTGTGCCATGGTGCGCGCCGCGCCGCGTGAGCTTGTCGCTTCCCTCGCTCCGCGCCGACAGTTTTTCCCCACAGCTTTTGGAAAAAGCGGGGCAGGTGCGAAAGTCCGGCTTAACTTTTGCGCCGGAGGCCGGGTCCGCGCGATTACGAGATGTAATTAATAAAAACCTAAAAGAAAACGATTTGTTATCAGCTTGCGCCACAGCGTTCGCCGGGGGCTGGAGCGGCGTAAAGCTCTACTTCATGCTGGGGCTTCCGACCGAAACGGACGACGATCTTCGCGAGATAGCCGGATTGTGCAGCCGCGTGTATCAATTGTGGCGGCAGGTCGTCCCCGACCGAGGGCGCGGCGTGCGTCTGACCGCGAGCGCCTCCTGTTTCGTACCCAAGCCGCACACGCCGTTTCAATGGGAGCCGATGGCGCCGCCGGACGAGCTGCTGCGCCGCGCGGGCGTTGTACGGGACGCAATACGCAAGCAGGTCACCTTCCACTGGCACGAACCGAACGCCAGTTATTTGGAGTGCGCCCTGAGCCGAGGTGACCGGCGCGTAGGCGCGGTGTTGGAACGCGCCTACCGCATGGGATGCCGAATGGACGGCTGGAGCGAGTGTTTCTCTTTGGAAAGATGGCGCGGAGCCTTCGCGTCAGAAGGACTTGACCCGGATTTCTACGCTCTGCGCCGCCGGGAAACAGACGAGGTGCTGCCGTGGTCACATATCTCCTGCGGGGTTTCGCCGGAGCATCTCAAGCGAGAGCGCGAAAAGGCTTACAACGCCGAGCCGTCGCTCGACTGCCGGAGTGGCTGCGAGAATTGCGGTATCGCCTGCGGGACGGAGGGCGCGAAATGCAGCTGAATATACGTCTTGCCTACCGTAAAACCGGGCGGGCGCGATTTCTCTCTCATCTTGATACAATGCGTGTCTTTCAACGCGCCTTGACACGCGCCGGACTGCCGCTGCGCTATACCGAGGGTTTTAATCCGCATATCGTTCTTTCAATCGCTCTGCCGCTCGGCGTCGGGATGGAAAGCGTCACCGAACGGCTCGATTTCGGCGTGACGGAGAATATCGGGCTGGGGACGCTCCCTTCCTCGTTAAACACCGTCCTGCCGGAAGGTTTTCAAGCGACCCAAGCGGTAATCGGAGGGCGTCCCGCCTCGCAGATCGCGTTCGCAAGGGTTGAGATCACCGCCGAATCCCCCGTTTCGCCGGAGCGAATTGTTGAACTGTTCACTACTTCGGCGGTCGTTGATAAGCGCAATAAAAAAAAAGAGCTAATCCCTACCGACATCGTGCCGTTTATTCGGGACATCGCGTGTGAACGGTCTGGGGACAAGCTGCTCCTCACGGCGACGCTAAGCGCGCGCGAGCCGATCCTGAATCCCGAATACGTCGCAGAAGCATGGCGGACGCACCTCGACCCCGAAGCGGCGTTCGCGTTCCGCCGCGTCGCTCTGTTGGACGGCGACGGGAAACCTTTTGATAATTTACTTTGAGAGACTACAAAGGGTCAGAGTAAGCATCGCCTTGCGAGAATACGCGAATATGATATATTTTATCTGAAATAGTCAAGACATGACGAATGCAAAGCGGTATAATAAACAAATTATGGAGGGTTTTATTCATGGACAAATCAGCAATCGCCAAGAGAATCTACACGGCGGCACATCTGACCGGTACTTTTACCCTGCGTTCGGGGCAAGTGTCCAACGAGTATTTTGACAAATACCTCTTTGAGTCCGACCCCGTTCTGCTTTCGAACATCGCGAAGGTGATGAAGCCGTTGATCCCGAAAGGGGCGGAACTCCTCGCGGGGTTGGAGATGGGCGGTATCCCCGTCGTCACCGCGCTGTCGATGGAGAGCGGGATGCCGGCGGCATTTGTGCGCAAAAAAGCGAAGGAGTACGGCACATGCAAGCTCGCCGAAGGCGCGGACGTCAGCGGTAAGAAAGTCTGCGTGATTGAAGACGTCGTCACGACGGGCGGACAGATTATCGAAAGTGTCAAAGAGCTGCGGCAGCGCGGCGCGGTCGTCGAGCATGTGATGTGCGTCATCCTGCGGAACGAGAAAGCCTCGGAAATCCTCGCGGGCGAGGGGTTGACGTTAATCCCCGCGTTCACGATGGAGTACATTAAAGATTGCCATGCTAGCGGTTAGACCGATTCCCGGCGCGCTGCGGCTGGCGTTTCGGGCTTCGCCCGGTTACGCCGCACTGCATGTCGCGCTGTCCGCAGCGCACGCCGTTATGCCTACGGCGGCAACGGCTCTCGCGACGGCGAACTTTGTTGACACTGCGACCGCGATTCTGCAAGGGACACGGGCGCGGAGCGAAATCACCTTACCGATTATTCTTCTGCTTGCAGTGATGGGGATACATACCACCGTCGGTTCGGTGATTGGTTTGATCTATGCGCGTATCAAGTTTCGCTTGCAAGACACATTCAAGCCGGCGGTCGTTAGAAAACACGCGTCGCTGGATTTCAAGCATGTTGAGAACGCCGATAATTGGGAACTGATCTCGCGCGTATCGAAGGATCCCGCCACTTCAATAATGGACGGGTTTACTGCGTATGTTCAGTTTTTGCAAATACTCATCAGCGTTTCTTCGGTTCTGATCTTGATTTTGACGCAGGTGTGGTGGGCGGTACCGATTATCCTCGCTTTCTCCGCGCCGATGTTGTGGCTCTCTATGCGGGCTGGCAAGAAAAACTATCAGGCGGGGCGCGACGCGGAGAAATTCAACCGCCGCACATGGTACCTTGATTGGGTGCTTACCGGGCGCGAAAACGTGGATGAGCGTACGTTGTTCGGGTATGGCGAGGACGTCACCCGCCGCTGGGCGGAACAGTTTGAGGCGGGGCGTAAGCTCCAGCTACGCGTTACGGCGCGAATGTTCTTGATTTCCAAGGGGTCCAGTATTATTCTTGCGCTAATCGCCCTGTTGGTAGCGCTGACGCTAATCCAGCCTGTTGTTTCGGGCGCGTTAACCGCCGGACTGTTTATGGGAATCGTCAACGCGGTGTTCGGAATGACTAAACAATTGGGCTGGCAATTGTCAAACTCTGTCGAAAATATCTCCAGCGCCGCGGAATACCGAAAAGACTTAAACGAATTTGCCGCGCTTTCGGAAGCGCCGGACGCCTCCGGTCTGCCCGATGCGGAAACGCCGGATTTCCAAACGCTTGAGTTCCGCGACGTTCGCTTCAAGTATCCGACCGGGGACGATTATGTGCTGAAGGGCATCTCGTTCACGCTGGAGCGCGGCAAGCACTACGCTTTCGTCGGGAAAAACGGCGCGGGCAAGACCACCGTCACAAAGCTCCTGACCGGCTTGTATTCGGAATACGAAGGGGAAATCCTAATCAACGGCGCGGAGCTGCGAACCATCCCGCCCGCAACGGTAAAGGCGCTCTTTTCTGTTGTTTATCAGGACTTCGCCAAATACTTTATCGCGCTAAAAGACAACGTCACGCTCGGCGACGTCTCCGGCTCGAATACCGAAAGCCGCGTGCAGAGTGCCGCGGAGGAAGCGGGGCTGGACGGTACCATCGCCGAACTGCGCGACGGAATCAACACACCGCTGGGCAGGGTTCTCCCGAACGGGCAGGACATTTCCGGCGGACAGTGGCAGCGCGTGGCGATTGCGCGATCGCTTATTTCCCGCGCCCCGGTGAAGATGCTGGATGAACCGACCGCCGCGCTCGACCCGGTGAGCGAAAGCCGGATTTATCAGGAATTTGAAAAGCTGATGCGCGGGAAGACAACGGTCTTTATCAGCCACCGTCTCGGCTCCACCAAACTCGCCGACGAGATTTTGGTGATCGGCGACGGGGTTGTCTCTGAATGCGGCACGCACGAGGAACTGATGCGCGAGAACGGACAGTACGCCGAAATGTTTGAGGCACAAAGGGGTTGGTATGTATGATCCCTCGAAAAACTACAGTTTTTCTCATTTTGGAACTTTGTAGGGGCGGTCGTCCCGACCGCCCGCAAAACCTATACACCGCGAAACTCACGGGCGACCGAGGACGGTCGCCCCTATGGTAACATTGAATACTATTAACCACTTCGATTTGAGGTGCTCAACATGAAGAACTCTTTCATCAAAACGGTGCTGCGCACTATCCCGGTACAGTTTCAGGCAACGGTATGGCCAACGCTGGTCAACACGTCACTTAGCGTTATCCATGCCCTTACGTGGACGGTCGGCGTCATCGCTACGCAGGAGCTGTTCGACGCGATCGCCCACGCCGCGTCCGGGGAAGCCGGGTTCGCGGACTGCGCCGTTTCTCTGCTGATACTCGCGGCGGTGACGTTTGGGCAGCAGATTTTGAATGGCGTAAACAACTTTTATTGGAACATAGTCGGCAACAAAGCGGCGGTACGGATCAAAACGCTCCTCTTTCGGAAGCTGCGGCGTATCGACCCCGCCACATTCGAGAACACCGCCTTCCTCGACGATGTAAACAAGGCAAAAGAAGGCGTGTTCATGGTGTCGCAGTATTGCCTGACATTTCTCAATATCGTGTTCTTTTACGGCGTCTACTTCGCCTCGGTCGGCGCGTACCTTTGGAGCCTAAAGCCGGTTCTGCTGATCACCATCTTGGCGGCGTTCCTTCCCGCCGCGCTCGCGCAGGCGGTTCGGGGAAAGGTTTTTACCAAACTGGAGGAGGAGAACGCGCCGCTGCGCCGGGAGAATGAGCATTACCAAAACGCATTGTGCGACCGTGCTTATATTAAAGAAACCCGGATTTTGGGCGCGTTCCGCTTTTTTAACAAGCTCTTTTCCGAAACGCTGTCCCTTCTGAACCGAAAAACATGGAAAGCCGAGCGCAAAACCGGGCTGCTGTCGCTGGCGCTGAACACCGTCACGTTTGCCGGGATGGCGGTTTCCGCCTATCTGCTGTTCGACGCCACGATGGCGGGAGAGATAACGGTCGGTGCGTTCGCCGCGGTCTTTAACGCGCTGGGGATGGTGTTTGGAATCATGCAGGAAATCGTCAATATGCACATCGGTCAGATGAACCAAAACCTCGGCAAGGTGGCGAACTTTTTCCGGGTGCTGGATATGCCGGAGCGCGAAGGCGCACCCGGCGTACCCGACCTTCGAAAGGGTGTCACAGCCGAAGGCGTATCGTTTACCTACCCCGGACGAGACGAACCCTCCGTGAAAAACGTATCGCTTACCCTTTCGGACGGCGAAACGGTCGCCATTGTGGGCGAAAACGGCGCGGGGAAAAGCACGCTGGTGCGTCTGCTGACCGGGCTTTACCGCCCTTCGGATGGCAGGGTAACCGTAAGCGGTCTGGACACGGCGGAAACCGATCCGGCGTCGCTGTATCAGCGCACCTCCGCCGTCTTTCAAAACTACCATTGCTATAAAATGACCCTGTCGGAGAACGTCGCCATCAGCGACACCCCCCGCGCGTCCGCAGCCTCTGGCTCGGAATCCGAAGAGCGCGTCCAAGCCGCCCTTCGCGACGCGGACGCGGATTTAGACATCCCCCTCGACACCATGCTGTCGCCGGAGTATGACGGCACCGACCTTTCGGGCGGTCAGTGGCATCGTGTCGCCATCGCGCGGGGATTGTATCGTGAAAATGGGTTTATCGTGCTGGACGAACCAACATCGGCGATCGACCCCATCGAGGAGACGCGTATCTATGAGCAGTTCCGTCGTCTCGCGGAGGGCAAATGCGCTGTCATCGTTACGCACCGCCTCGGTTCCGCGAAACTCGCGCACAAAATCATCGTTATGGACGCCGGGGAGATTATCGATACCGGAACGCATGAGGAATTGCTTTCACGCCCGGGCAAATACTCCGAGATGTGGGCGGCGCAGGCGCAATGGTACGAACGGGAGATTATGAGTTCAGCATTTCTATAAATGCCTGTTCATCCAAAACCTTTACACCCAAACTCTGCGCTTTATCCAGTTTTGACCCGGCTTTCTCCCCCGCCACCACATACGTAGTCTTTTTGGAAACGCTGCCCGCCGCTTTTCCGCCCTTTTCGGCGATACGCGCTTCGGCTTCGTCCCGCGTCATGGAGGCAAGCGTGCCGGTTACAACAAACGTCAAGCCCGCCCACGGTCCCTGTTCCCGCTTGATTTCAGCCGTCATGTCCACCCCGGCGTCCGAGAGCGCCGCAATCAGTGTTTTTGCGCGTTCCGTGTCCAAATAGCGCCGCAGACTGAGGGCAATCACCGACCCGATGTCCGGCACCGCCGTCAGTTCCGCTTCCGAAGCCTTCATAAGCGCGTCCATTGAACCGAACGTCTGCGCCAGCGAAACCGCCGCTTTTTGCCCGACATGCCGTATCCCCAAACCAAACAGCAACCGGGCAAGTCCGCGCTGTTTGGACGCTCCGATTGCCACGAGCAGTTTTTGCGCCGATTTTTGCGCGAAACCTTCCAGCGTAAGCAAGTCAGCTTCCGTAAGACGGTATATTTCGTCGAGCGTGGAAATCCTGAGCTGCTCACAGGTTGCGCTGCCCATCCCTTCAATATCCATCGCGTCCCGCGAGGCATAGTGAATCAGCCGCCGCGTAAGCTGCGCCGGACAATCCTCCGCGACGCACCGCACCGCGACCTCCCCTTCCGCCACAAAGACGGGCGCGCCGCATTCCGGGCAGTTTACGGGGAATTGATACGGTTCGGTGTCCGGCGGACGCTTTTCCTTAATGACCGATACGATTTCCGGGATGATCTCCCCCGCTTTCTGCACGTTGACCGTATCGCCGATCCGAATGTCTTTTTGTGCAATAAGGTCACGGTTGTGCAGTGTCGCGTAGCGCACCGTCGAGCCGGAGAGCAACACCGCGTCCAGCACCGCCCGCGGCGTCAGCACCCCGGTGCGCCCCACTTGGATCTGGATATCGCGCACCACCGTCTCCCGCCGTTCGGGAGGGTACTTATACGCCGCCGCCCAGCGCGGAGCGCGAACCGTCGCGCCGAGGGTTTCCCTTAGGCGGAGGGAATTTACCTTTACAACCGCGCCGTCGGTATCGAATGAAAATGACCTTCTCTCTTCGCCGATTCGGCGGATCTCTTGCACCACCTCGTTGCCGTTTGACGCGAGACGGTAGCTGTTCGCCTGAAAACCCCAGCTTTTCAGCAAGTCCAGCGTTTCGCCGTGCGTTTCCGGCCAGGCAAAACCGTCCATACGCTGTATGTTGAACGCGAGGAAAGAAAGCCCACGCCCGGCGGTCACCGACGCGTTAAGCTGCCGTAACGAACCGGCGGCGGCGTTACGCGGATTCGCGAATGGCGGCAAACCGTCCAAATCGCGCTGCCGGTTCAGCGTCTCAAACGTCGTGCGCGGCAGATAAACTTCGCCGCGTACCGTCAGCGTTTCGGGCGCGTTTTGTAATTCCCTCGGAATGTCGGCGACCGCCAGCGCGTTATGCGTCACGTCCTCGCCGGTTACGCCGTCGCCGCGGGTCGCCGCGAGGGCAAGCTTTCCGCCCTCATACCGCAGCGCGACCGACAGCCCGTCCATCTTCGGCTCCACGCAATAGACCGTCTCCCCAACCGCTTCCTCTGCCCGCGCGCAAAACGCCAGCAGTTTCTCTTCCGAAAAAACATCCTGCAAGCTCAAAAGCGGGACGTCGTGACGCACGGGAGAGAACGCCGCCGGCGCTCCTACCCGCCGCGTTGGCGACGCTTCGTCGTCTTGCAGGCCCGAGGTTTCCTCCAACTCCCGCAGACGGCGCATCAGCGCGTCGTACTCGTCGTCGGGCATGATCGGGTCGTCGTGAATATGGTATGCCTCGTTCGCCTTGGTTAAAAGCTCGCGTAGACGCTTGATTTCTTCTTCCAAAACAGCTCCGCCTTTTGTTCAACTTTCCAAAGAAAGTATACCCTCCCGTCCCCTGTCTTGTCAAGTGGGGATCGTCGCTCCCAGTATCCCGTCCTCCATCCTGAAATAGCTTTCGGGAACCGAGCCGACAATGACAGTTTCGGCGATGCTGACCTGCGTCGCCACTTGGGTGCCGATGTCGCTTCCGGGCAGCAGGACGGAGATATCCACCGAAACGTCCATCATAATTTGGTGCCGCGTCTGGTTGATCCCGGCCTCGCTGAATTGATTGGTGAAATTCGCGCTTACAGTTCCGAGCGGCACGATTTTGAGCGGAATTCTCGGCCCCCGCCCGCCGAACAGGTCGCTGTTGATCAGGTTGCCGACCGGGATCGCGATGCCGGAGGTGTCGGCGTGTTCGATCGAGCGCAGAACCTCCTCGGTGATGTCGGCCTTCAGGCGGTTGACCGAAATAATGTCGGTTTTCAGCGCCGTGATTTGCCCGTAAATATCCTTCTCGAAATACACGAGGTCGCCGTATGTCACGCCGTTTTCGGAAATCTTGTCGTTGATCGCCTCTTTGATCAACCGCGACGCGAGCTGGTCGACCTCCACCCGCGCCATCTGCGTCATGATGGGGCGCACATGGTTGACGACATACCGGTTGCCGAGGATAATCACGACCACAACAATGACGCTGATCACGGCGAAACGTACCGGGAACTTGGCCGTCCGGCCGCCCTTCCGGGCGATGGCGCGCCTTCTCGCGGGCTTGCGATGGCTGACGGCTTTCGGGTGTTTTGCGCGGACAGAGCGCCACCATAATGAAACGCGCTGGCGGAACCTGCTCATGGCATGACCCCCCTCTATGGGGAGTCTATGCGGTAAATCGTGAACAGATAACATCGTTCAGCAAAATACGCATGTCCCAGCAGGGCGCGGGGTTAATCTCCGTATAAGCGGTATTCGACAATCCCAATCCAAAGGGATTTATTATCAAGCCTGTACGGCAACTGCCCCCATTGCCCGGGAGTTCTCACCCTTATACGCCCATCTTTACATTCATATATGTAGGCTTGGCGGCAAATCTCTCCGTCGGTATTCCATAAGCAGTTTAATATACGGTTACCTATCACGCTGATCATGTCTTGCTTGGGCAATTTTTCAGGAGCGACCCTGAAGTAAACGCCGTCCGGGATGGTTTCTCTCTTGTTATTGCTCATAGCGTCCTCCTTCTATCTTGTTCCGCCCCGCGAGGGGTGACCTAAGGGCCGGCCGCGCTGCGGGCTCACAAAAAAACACACGCCGAAGGCATCGGCATCTCTGCCTATAACCTTACGACATGCGCCAGAAATCTAGCGTTTCGCCGCTGTCCCGAAACCGCTCTTGCAAAGATTAGCGAAGTATGATAAACTAATCTAAGCTCATGCGGCGCCGGTAAAACGGTTGCGT
>DBDP01000175.1:14853-16000 GCA_002293625.1 Clostridiales bacterium UBA929
CTTAAGTACGATGATATTTTATAACGTTTGATACGGTTTGTCAAGATAAATTTTGAAGGTTCGTTTGCTTTTGGGCGCTTTTGGAAGATGAACATCCTTCTATCCAAAACGCTTGCTTTGATGTCTGCTTTGCCTTATCCGAACCAAACCGTGAGCTTCAACGTAAATACGAAACCGCCTTTCCCGAGGGTTACACGCAAATGATATTCTGGTAAAACATATAGGAGGACAGAAACAGGGCGCACTTACATTTCACAAACGTTTTTCGCCGAGGACGAAAGCGGTCATCTCGACAGCTTTTCACATGCCTTTTATATGCAGAGCTATACCCGTAAGGAATGGCTTGAAGCCTTCAAAGAGTGCGGTTTTGAACTCACCGACGAGAGAGACAGCGGCGGGGTTCATACATTTGAAGCGGTGAAATGGCGCACTGACTATATCCGCGCCTAATCCACTATCCCCACCATCTCCATCAGGCGGCGGGCGTTTGTGGTGGTGGATTTCCCCTGTTTCAGCTTGTAATCAAACAGGATTTCATTGTTTTCGTACCGTTCGGAGAAGTGGACGTTTTGGATTCCCGCCAACTCGCACAGCTCCAGATCGTGCGTCGATACAAGCCCGGCGGCACCCAACCCAAGGAGTTTTTTGATGACGGTTTTCGCGCCGGTCAGACGGTCGGTCGAGTTGGTGCCCTTAAAGATTTCGTCTATCAGAAAGAGAACATCTCCTCCGGCGGCGTCGAGGATCATTTTGACGCGCTTCAGCTCCGCGCAGAATGTGGAGATTCNNCCGCGATCCTCATTGACGTTACCGGGGTCAGCAGCGAACAGGTCATTGTTTCGGCGCAGACGAACCCCCCGGCGCGTGCCAGTATTAAATTCACGCCGACCGTGCGCAAAAAGGTTGTTTTCCCTGACATATTGGAGCCGGAAACGAGATAGGCGCTGTTGTTAAGCGTAAAATCGTTATTCACGCGAACCTCATTCGCAATCAACGGATGCCCCATCGCGCGCGCTTCAAAGACCTTCCCCGCTCCGGAAATGCCCGGCAAGCAAACAGGTTTACAGATATGCGGAAGCTGCGCGAACGCCAGCAGGCTTTCAAATTCGCCGACCGCCAAAAACATATCCTCAACAGACGGCGCGTA
>DBDP01000175.1:16011-17037 GCA_002293625.1 Clostridiales bacterium UBA929
CAAAATGAGAACGCGCACTGGTAATCCCACAGCAAAAGTACGTTGACGAGAAAATAGATGATCGGGTTGCCCCTGAGGCTGACGGCGGTTCCGATTCCGCCCAGCGCCTTGACCGCCCGTTCCGACGAGCGCAAACGCGCCTGTATGTCAATGAGCTTCGGAGCATTGAATCTCTGATTATTAATAAACTTCACCGCTTCGGCATACGCGCCGAGCTTTAGGTTCAACATCGCGCCCATGTAGACTTTGACCTTCTTCATTCCGAGAAGCCACACGAGAAGCTGCGCCGCGGCCAGCAATAATCCGTAAGGGATCAGCGCCTCCCACCGGAACAGGTTCGCCAGCGCGTTAAACGCTATGGTGACCGCCGGGACGACCGTGACCAAAATTTTCGGAATTTTGCTTTTGGTAAACGGGGTTCTGTCTCTGAGCTCCTCCGCCAGCGCGTCGGCGGACGCGTCCTTCACGACGCGGGAAAGCGCGCACCGCGCTTGAACAAAACGGTCAAACTCCGCGCTCAATTCGGCAACGGCTTTCTGCCGCGAGAGAATCTCGTCGCGGTTGTACGCGGGGTGCAGCAAATCGTCAATCAGCGCGCGGCGTCCGTGCCAAGTGCCGGTTGTGTTGAGGAATTGAAACAGGGATTTCGGCCCGACAATATCCAGATCCGCCGCGTAATCATGCTCCGGGTCAATACACTCCGCGCCTTTGTCCTTAAACGCCGTCCAGTTCCCGTTGATCCGGTCGATATACTGCTTGCATACGGCGACCTCGCTTTTCCCGGANNAGACTACCGCCGCGTGAACACGCTCATGAATCACCCACAGGATCATGAGCGCAACCAACGCCGCCGCGAACAACACGCTGGCTAACGGCGGAAAGCGCCGGATAGCGGCTAAGTATATCAGGCCGCCGAGCAGCAATAAAACCAAAAAGACCTTAGCGTAGCCTAAAATGTTGCTCCGGCGCATATCTGCTTTGAGCGTCTGTTCCCGTTGCGTGATCATATCCTGAAATTTCATATGC
>DBDP01000176.1:0-14113 GCA_002293625.1 Clostridiales bacterium UBA929
GTTCAGGTTACGGAGGCTTTGGCGGGTTCCGTCCTCCAAGACCGGGATATCATCATCGGCCAAGCGGATTCTTCACTGGCTTCGCGATGGGGCGCATGTCCGGCAACAGAGGCGGCGGGTACGCGCCGAACCCGGGCGGGAACCATCAGCCGGGCGTCGGCTGCGGATCCTCCGTGGGCGTGATTATCGTGATTATCGCTATAATCGTTGCCGCTTCTGTTTTCCTTTATAACGGAGGCAGCTTCAGCGGCGGGGCGGTCACGGCGTCTACCATAGAACGCGAAGCGCTTCCGGCGGGTTTGGTCAACGAAACCGAATACTACACCGATGAAATCCGAATGATTGAGAACGCAACTGTGTTAACTTCCGGTATGAGGAGTTTTTACAGAAGTACCGGCGTACAGCCGCACCTCTACATCATCAATAATATTGATGATAACTTTAACCCTAGCGACGCGCAGTTCGATCAATTTGCGGACGCGACTTACGAAAGACTGTTCACCGACGAGGCGCATATCCTCTTGATTTTTCATGAGTATAACGGCAGATATAATCTGTGGTACTGGAACGGGGAACAGGCGGATACGCTTCTTGACCGTGAAGCGGTGGACATCTTAATGGATTATATCGTGCGTTATTACCCCGATGAGAGCATGTCGGTTGATCTTGCGTTTTCCAAAGCCTTTGAAGACGCGGGAGAGCGGATTATGAGCGTCACCACCTCCCCGTGGATTCCCGTGCTGATTGTTTTCGGGATTGTCATCGTGCTGGCGGTCGCGTTCTTCTGGTGGAAGGCGCATAAGAAGCAAAAGAACCTCGAAGCCGAGCAGACGCAAAAAATCTTCGAAACCCCGCTCGAAACCTTCGGCGACACCGAAGCCGAGGAACGGGCGAAAAAATACGAAGACGAAGAGTAAAGGAGAGAAACACACATGGGTATCCTATCAAGATTCGGCGACATCATTTCCTCAAACATCAACGCGCTGCTGGACAAAGCGGAAGACCCGGCGAAAATGATCGACGAATACATGCGCAAAGCCGTCAAAGACTTGGCGGAGGTCAAGGAAGAGACGGCGGGCGTGATGGCGGAGGAGAGCCGCACCAAGCGTCTCGCCGACGAGAACGCGGCGCAGGTCGCGAAGTACGCCGACTTAGCAAAAAAAGCGCTTGTGGCGGGCAATGAAGACGACGCGCGGGTGTTTTTGGGCAAGAAGCAGGAACTGGAGAGCACCGGAGCCGGCCTGCAAACCGCTTACGCCGCCGCGCACGCGAACGCCGTGAAGATGCGCGAACTGCATGACAAATTGGCAAACGACATCAGCACCCTCCAGTCCCGCAGCCAGACGATCAAGGCGAAGGTCGCTGTGGCGAAGACGCAGGAGCGCGTCAACAAGATGGGTGCGTCCGCCGACAAACTGGAAGGCAGCCTCGGCGCGTTCTCGCGGATGGAGGAGAAGGCCGACCGTATGCTCGATAAAGCCAACGCGATGAGCGAGCTGAACAGCGCCGCCGTCGACGAAGCGAAAGAGCTGGAGCTGAAGTACAAGGGCGCCTCAGCCAGCGCGTCGGTTGAGGACGAACTGGCCGCGATGAAAGCGAAACTGGGGTTCGAATAATGTGGTAGGGGACGATGGCAATCGTCCTGTTTCCTCCGTACGGGCGATTCACGAATCGCCCCCCTACACCGGCAGCCAGCACACCACTGTCGTTCCCGCGCAGGCGGCGCTTTCCAGCTCAACCCGCCCTCCGTGATGCTCGGCGATATGTTTTACAATCGACAACCCTAAGCCGGTGCCGCCTGTTTTTTTGGAGCGGGAGCCGTCCACGCGGTAAAAACGCTCAAACACACGCTCGTGATGCTCCGGCTGGATTCCGATGCCGGTGTCGGAAACAGCGATTCTGCATTGGCGGTACTCCAGCGCCGCCGTTACGGTCACGCTGCCGCCGTCATGGTTGTATTTAACGCCGTTGTCAATCAGGTTGAACAGCAGCTCGTCAATCATCCGGCGGTTCGCCGTAATATCAAAGTCTCCGCCTTCTACGTGAATGGCAACGTTCTTTTTGTTATCACGCAGCGCGCCCGCCGCCGATTCGGCCAGTTCTCTGAAATTGAATCGTGTAAACTCCTGCCGCACGCCACCCTCGTCAAACTCCGAGAGGCGGATGATGTCGGTGATGATGTTAATCAGGCGCTTCGCCTGCTCGGAAATCCGGGCGGCGAAGTCTTTGATATTCGCGTCTTTCGCCATGCCGTTCTCGATCATTTCGGACAGCGCGGTGATTGACGTCAGCGGCGTTTTCAGCTCGTGGGACACATTGGCGGAAAACTCGCGGCGCTGACGCTCCGCCCTGTGGCGCTCGGTTGTATCGAAGAAGAGTATGACGGCACCCCCGCCGTGTACGGGACTGAAATACACGTCGTAACGTTTGCCGCCGTTCTCATAGGCAACGGCGGCGTTTTCGCCGGACAGGCATTGCTTTACGCCCTTCTGAAAGTCAAGGTCACGGCAGACATGCTGGATGTTTTTTGCCGCGATGCCGCCGAACAGATTCTCCACGCTCTTGTTGGCGGAGAGTACCGTGCCGTTTTGATCCAGCAGGATCAAGCCCTCACGCATATTGTCTATGATCGCGGCGATCGTGTCGGCGCGGTTGGTCAGCGCGTCGATTTGGCGGCTGATCTCCCGCTTCTGCTCGGCGATCTTTTGGGAGTACGGCAGCAATTCGTCATACACGGGCGTATTTTCCCCGTCAAGATTGAGGGTATCAAACGGACGGACAATCTGCCCGGTCAGTCTGCGGGCGATCGCGTTCGCGAGCAGCAGGATCAACGCCGTCACGAGGAAGATGACGGGCAGCGAGGCCGTGAAGACGCCCGAAATCGCGCCGACCGCTTTGGACAGGCGCAGCACGGAGCCGTCCTCCAAACGCACGGCGTAATAGTACGTTTCCGTCTTGCGTGTGTCGGAAAAGCGGGTGGCTTCTCCCGTGCCGTTTTGAAACGCCTCTTGTATCTCTTCTCGGTCGCTGTGGTTTTCCAGCTGCCCGGGCAGGCTCTCAAACAATACCGTTCCGTCCGGCGCGACGACGGTCATACGCAGCGCGGCGACGCCGAGCGCTTCCTCCGGCAGGGTGCCGGAACGGTTCAGGAATCCGGCGAACAGAGTCGCGCTGTCTTTAATCGACTCCTCCTCCCGGTTCCGTGAGAAGGAATAAAAAAAGAAGCTCAGAAGCGCGGAAAGAAGAAGGATGCCGGGCAGCGCCAAGCCGAGAAAACTCCGGTAAATACGTTTCCTCATACGCCTTCCCCCAATTTGTAGCCTACGTTTCGCACGGTTTGGATCTGCGCGCCCGCGTCGCCCAGCTTTTGGCGGAGCGTTCGGATGTGCATATCGAGCGTCCGGCTTTCTCCCTCGAAGTCAAATCCCCAGACAGTCTCCATGATGCGGTCGCGGCTCATCGACAGTCCCGCGTTCAACGCGAGATAATGTAAAAGCTCATACTCTTTGTATGTCAAGGCAATCTGCTTGCTCTCGGCGTACACTTCGCGCCGGGCGTGGTCGATCATCAGCTTCCCGACGTTCAGCACGTTCGGATCCTTTACGTCTCCCGCATACCTCCGCAGCACGGCATTGACGCGGGAAATCAGCTCCATCACCCCAAAGGGTTTTGTCACGTAGTCGTCCGCGCCCGCGTCCAACCCCGTGACTTTGTCGAACTCGCTTCCCTTTGCCGTCAGCATAATCACGGGCAGCGCCTTTGTCTGCGGAGCCGAACGCAGCCGCTTGAGAATCGCGAGACCGTTTTCTTCCGGCAACATGATGTCCAGCAGCAGAAGGTCGAACCGCTCCGCCGACGCGAAAAAATCCGCGCCGGTTTCAAATCCCGCAGTCAGGAAGCCCGTCGCTTGCAGCGCGTACAGCACAATATCCCGAATGCTTTCGTCGTCCTCGATGATGGCGATTCTTTTCAATCCTTCACCCCATGCTTGCCCGTGATGGAAAACACGACCCACTCCGCGATATTCACCGCGTGATCGCCAATCCGCTCAAAGTATTTCGCGACCATCATTAGGTCGACCGCCTGCTCGCCGTCCGCGCTTCCGTCACGGATATGCTGTATCCAGTCGCTCTTTACCGTATTGAAGAGCGTATCCACCACATCGTCCGAATCGATGACCGAACGCGCGAGTTCCAAATCCTTTTTCACGAATGCGTCGATGCTGTCTGTCACCATCTTTGCCGTCGCTTCCGCCATTTGCGGAATATGCTCCAGCGTTTTCGCGTACGGAACGCCCGCCAGCAGCAAAGTGATTTCCGATATATCGGCCGCTTGGTCGCCGATACGCTCCATATCGGTGATCATCTTCAGCGCCGAGGAGATCAGCCGCAGGTCTTTCGCCACCGGCTGCTGCTGTAATAAAAGTTTCAGGCAAAGAGCCTCTATGTCTTTCTCCATCTGATCCACTTCGTTGTCAAACGCCACGGCGCGCCGAGCAAGCGCGCCGTCTTGCTTCATAAGCGCGTCCACAGCCAGCCCGATGGCCTTCTCGATCATCGCGCCCATCTCAATGAGCATGTCGTTCAGCCGCGCAAGCTGCGCGTCGAATTTACCCCGCATAATCACCCAAACCTTCCCGTGATGTAGTCCTCTGTGCGTTTGTCGGAAGGGAGCGAAAAAACCCGTTCGGTTTCGCCGGACTCCACCAGCTCCCCCAACAGAAAAAACGCCGTCTTGTCGGAGATGCGCGTCGCCTGCTGCATATTATGCGTCACAATCACCACAGTATAGTCACGTTTCAGCTCGAGGACAAGGTCTTCAATCTTCGATGTCGAAATCGGGTCGAGCGCGCTCGTCGGCTCATCCATCAACAGCACTTCGGGCGATACGGCCAGTGCGCGTGCGATGCAAAGGCGCTGCTGCTGACCGCCGGACAGACCCAGCGCGCTTTTGAAAAGGCGGTCTTTAACTTCATCCCATATCGCGGCGCCGCGCAGGGCGTTTTCCACAATGCCGTCCAGTTCGCCCTTACGCTTCACGCCGTGGGTGCGCGGACCGAACGCCACGTTGTCGTAAACGCTCATCGGGAACGGGTTGGGTTTTTGGAACACCATCCCCACCCGCTTCCGCAGCAGGTTGACGTTGAGGTTGCCAAAAATGTCCTCGCCGTCAAGCAGAATGTCGCCGGTGACCTTACAGCCCTCCACAAGGTCGTTCATGCGGTTCAGCGTTTTAATCAGCGTAGACTTGCCGCAGCCGGACGGACCGATAAACGCGGTGATACGATTCGTCTCGATGTCGAGACTGACGTCTTTTAACGCCTGAAAATCATGATACCAAAGGTTAACGCCGCGTATTACAAATTTATTCATGGCTCACCTCCGCAGGAAGCGCCGCTCAATCCGGGACGAAAGCGCGTTGATCCCGATCACCAGCGCAAGCAGGACAACAGCCGTGGCGTAGGCTTCGTTTCGGTTATGACCCTGCCCCGACAGCTTCAAAACGTGCATCGCGAGTGTCCGTCCCGAAGATAACAAACCGTCCGGCAGCTTAAAAACGTCGCCGATCGTGAAAATCAGCGCCGCCGTCTCCCCGACGATCCGCCCGACGGCCAAAACGACACCGGCGAAGATGCCGGGCGTCGCGGAAGGGAGAATCACGCGGAACACCGTGCGCATCCGCCCCGCGCCAAGTCCGAACGAACCCTCACGGTAAGCGTCGGGGATGGCTTTGAGGCTTTCCTCGGTGGTGCGCATAATCAGCGGCAAAATCATAATAGCGAGCGTGAAGCAGCCTGTCAAGATCGATTTCCCGAGTGTCCCGGCAAAGAAGATGTAGCCGAACAGACCGTAAACGATCGACGGGATGCCGGAGAGCGTCTCCGCTGTCATGCGGATAACCCGCACAAACCTGCTGTCCCTCGGCGCGTACTCCACCAAATAGATAGCGGTGAACACCCCGAACGGCACCGCGATCAGCAATGTCAGCCCCACCATTAAAATCGTCGTAACCAGAGGGGGAAAGAGCGATATCTGGTCGGGATCCCGAACGGCAAACAGCGAGAGCTTGATGTGCGGCACGCCTTTGATGAGGATAAAGACAATCAGGTAGAGTAAGACAGCCACGGTAATCAGTCCCGCGCCCCACACCAATAGAAAACGCAGCCAGTCCGACGGCTTTCTAAAAAAGCCGGATTTTTTATCTGCCGTCATGACACCGCCCCCTTAACCGAGGGTTTTCTGCGATGCCCGTTATCTAAAGAGGAGGGCTTTTTGCGACGTTCGTTGTTTAGAATTGAAAAGAGGGTATTGATCAGCAGAATGAAAACAAACAGCACGACGCCCGTGGCGATCAGCGCGCCGTTATGCAGGCTGCCCCGCTCGACATACCCCATCTCGATCACGATTTGGGTCGTCATCGTGCGCGCGCCTTTCAAAAATTCATAAGGCATTCGCAGCACCGTCTGGTTGCCCGCCACCATTTTCACCGCCATCGTCTCGCCGATTGCGCGCCCGATACCCAAAATGACCGCCGCCATCACGCCGGAACGCGCCGCCGGCAAGACAATCTTAAACACGGCGCGTTCGTGACTCGCGCCCAGCGCCACCGCTCCTTCATACAGCTCCTGCGGCACGGCGCGGAGATTGGTTTCGGCGATGTTGATCACCGTTGGCAGAATCATGATCGCGAGCAGCACGGAGGCTGCCAGCATCGTCTCGCCGTTGGGGAGGCGGAATGTTTCGCCGAACGTGTCGAAAATCAGCGGAACCAGCACCATCATGCCGAAGAACCCGTAAATCACCGAGGGAATCCCCGCCATTAGGTTTACGGCGGGTTTCAAAACACGGTAAAGCGCCTTCGGGCACATCCGCGCCATGAAAATAGCGGCGAGGATACCGATCGGAACCCCCAAGAGAATCGCGCCCGCCGTGATATACACGCTGCCGAGGATCATCGGCAGGATGCCGAAAGACGGTTCGGCGTTCGTCGGCTTCCACTCCGTCCCGAGCAAAAAATCCAAGAACCCGATCTCCGCCATAGACGGCACGCCGCTCGCAAACAAAAAGACGCAAATCAGCGCGACCGCCAAAACAGACACCAGCGCCGCCGCGAAAAACACGGCGCGCATGGTTTTCTCGCGTTTCAATCCCATGACAGAAAATCCCTCCCGAAACCCCATAAGGGACGCCGTATCCGGCGTCCCCGGGCTTGCTGGCATGTTGAAAATTGCCCGCTCCGGCTTGCGACACCGCGGCATAGCCGCCTGCTCGCAAGCGCTTCGCTCGTTCGCCTTGCAGGCGAACAGGCATTTTTCAACACTTAGTTAAGTTCGCTCCAAGCGGTGACTTCGCCGGTAAAGATGCTCTTCACCTGCTCCATCGAGAGATTTTCCAGGGGGTTTTCTTTGTTGACGATCACGGCAACACCGTCCTGCGCGATCACGGTCGCGCTCAGAGACGCAAGCTCATCCGCCGTCAGGTCGCGGCTGGACATTCCGATATCGATGACGCCGTCGGTGGCTTCGCTGATGCCTGTGCCGGAACCGCCGCCGGAGATGTCGATTTGCACGTCGGGATTGAAGGTATTATAAACCTTCACCATTTCTATCATGCATGGGTCTACCGAGGTGGAGCCGCCGACCTTAAGGGTGCCGCTCAAGCCGCTCGCGGTGTAGGCGGGCGCGTCGTCAACGGCTTTAATCCATTTTGAGGCGGAGACTTCCTGCCCCTCGGCGGAGAGCATGAAGGCGATGAAGTCTTTCACCAGCTCGTTTTCCGCCTTCTCGGCGTTGACGCATACGATAAACGGGCGTTGAATCTTGAAGGTGCCGTCCTTGATGGTTGCGGTCGAGGGGGCAACACCGTCAATCGCGACGGCCTTGACGCCTTCGCTCAGGGAACCGAGCGATACATAGCTGATGGAGAAGATATTCTCTTCAACTTTGGTCAGAATCTCGTTGGTTTCACTGACGACGACGGCTTCGGGCGACATGTCCTCATTAACGCCGGTCAGCTCGACGAACGCGCCGCGGGTGCCGCTGCCCTCCTCGCGGGTAATCAGCGAAATCGGGCGGGTGTTGTCAAATTGGTTGTTCGTATTGTCTTGTTCGCTGGGGGTGTCGTCCGCGGCGGACGGGACGTCGGTGGAAGAGGGTTCGTTTTGGGAAGGGGAGCCGGACGGAGAAGTGCAGCCGGAGATAACGGCAAGCAGCAAGAGAGACGCGAGAAGCAGCGTAAGTACCTTTTTCATTTCAATTCCTCCTACATAATCGCGAGTATACCGCAATCATATAGGTGCAATGTAAAATAAGCAGGTGTTATCATGTAAAATCTGTGTAAAATTTCGGTTACAATTTGTACGAGACGATGGCAATCGTCCCGTTTCCCCGTAGGGGCGGGGTCATCCCGCCCGTCAACATCCCCGGCGGCTTCGCCGCCACCACCTTCGGATCGAAGGGGGCTACGATGGGGACGGCGGGGATGGGAAATTCACCCGTTCCGCGACAATGTAGAGCGGGCGACCTTTTGTCTCGTCGTAGATGCGCCCGATATATTGCCCGATGATGCCCATCATAATCAAAATCAAGCCGTTGAAGAACAGCGTCAGGCAGGCGAGCGTCGCCCAGCCGGACACGAGGATGTCGGTAAACAGGCGCTGGCAGATGATGACGATGCCGTAAATAAAGCTTGCGACCGATACAAGCGAACCGATAAGGATTGACAACTTGAGCGGTTTGTAGGAAAATGAGGTGAGGGCGTCTCCCGCGAGACGCAGCATTTTACGCAGCGGGTATTTGGTCGTTCCGGCAAAGCGCTCGGCGCGGACGTACTCCACCGACGTTTGGCGGAACCCTACCCAGCTGACAAGCCCCCGCACGTATCGGTTGCGTTCCGGCAGCTTCTTCAGCGCGTCGCACACGGCGCGGTCGAGCAGACGGAAATCGCCCGCGTCCACCGGCAGAGGTACCTCGGTCAGCGCGTTGAGGGTGCGGTAAAACATCTTCGCGGTGATTTTTTTGAAGAAGGATTCCCCCTTGCGCTTGGTGCGCAGACCGTAGACCACCTGATATCCTTCCCGCCACTTCGCGAGCATCTGCGGAATCACCTCCGGCGGATCCTGAAGGTCCGCGTCGATCACGACCACCGCGTCGCCGTTCGCCGCGTCCATTCCCGCCGTAATCGCCGTCTGATGCCCGAAATTGCGCGAGAAAGACAACAGGCGCAGCCTCGGATCCGTTTCGGCCAGCTTACAGGCCATCGGCCATGTCTCGTCGCGGCTGCCGTCGTTGACGAAGATCAGCTCGTAATCCTCTCCCGCCGCGTCCATGACCTCTTTGAGACGCCGGTAACTCTCCCCGATGACCTCCTGCTCGTTGTATAACGGAACGACGACGGAAACTGTTACGCTCATTTTAACCCATCCTTATTTTACCTTGTAGGGGCGATTCGAAATCGCCCGTGGAAATCCCCCGTTGGGTGAAACCGAATCGCCGTGTGCAAATGGAGTATACACAGATAGGAGAATCCTCATGCTATCCGCACCGTTAACAGATGACCAAATCTCGGCGCTCGGCATTTTGGCGGTCGCGTCGGTCGGCGACAGCGTCTACGATCTGCTTGTGCGCGTAAAACTCTGCGCGGAAGGCACGGCGCGCGCCGAGGAACTGCACAACAAACGGATTCAATACGTCAACGCGCGGGCTCAGGCGAAAGCGGCGCGGGGACTTGTCCTCACTCCCGAAGAAGCCGGAATCTACCGGCGGGGGCGCAACGCGCAGACGGGGAGCGTGCCGCCCTCGGCGAGCCGGGCGGATTATCAAGCCGCGACGGCGTTGGAAGCGCTGTTCGGCTGGCTGTATCTAAGCGGGCGCGAAGAACGGCTCCGCGAGCTGTTTGACCAAGTCACCGAAGGCAGGGCGGAATCGTAAGCGTCAACTCAGACAGATCGTTTACCACCAAGTCGGGAACAAAGGGGGAGGAGGTCGGTTCTTCCTTCGTTTCGCCGGAGAGAACCAGCACCGAACGCGCCTTTGTTCCCGCCGCGATCGCTATATCGGTATACAGGCGGTCGCCGACGAAGCAAAGCTCTTCCTCTCGGTAACCTGTTTGTTTGATGATATACCGAAGCGCATGGCGGGACGGTTTTCCGTAAAACTCTATCTCAACCCCCGTTGACGCGGCGAACGCCGCCGCGAGGGAGCCGCAGTCGGGGATGTCGCCGTCCTCGGTCGGGCAGTTGTAGTCCGTATTCACGCCGAACACGGGAATTCCGGCGCGGGCGAAGCGGCACAAGGTTTCCAACCTCCCGTAAGTCATGTCGCGGTCAAACCCCAATACGCAAAAATCGGGAGGGGTTGGCTTATCAAAAGCGTAATGCTGATACCCGGCTTCTGAAAAATCAGACCTCAGCGCGGCGGTGCCGCACACATACGTCTTCTTGCCCGGCGCGTTGTCTCGTAAATAATCCAGCAGCACGTGGGTGGACATCAGGAGCTTTTCCGGCGGCACGGGGATCTCCATCCGCTCCAGCTTTTTGAGGTAATGCGCCGCGCTCTGCGAGGAATTGTTGGTAAAAAACACAAAATCCCGCCCGCTCTCGGCAACGCGCCGCAAAAAAACCTTCGTAAATGGGAAAAGCCGCTCGCCGAGATAAATCGTGCCGTCCATATCCAGCACGAAACACTTTACGCCGTCCAGCGCGCGCTTCTCAAAATACGCGGCGGCGCGTATCGAAAAATCGTCCAGCCGCCCCAAACTGCCAAGCAGTTGGAGCAGCGTGACGGTCTTTTTTCGGTCGCGGGCGTACAGAACCCCATCCCGTAGCGTCGCACGACTTAATCCAATGTCCGCCGGACGGACGGGCGCTCCCACATCGCTTAGCAGAGAAGCAAGCGTCTCGGGCGCGGGGAGAGACTCCGCGATGCCGAGAATCTCACCCCAACGCTCCGCGATCAGCGCTTCCGAAAGCGCGGGGTTTCCCGTTTTTAAGACACCCTCGGCGCTTGCGCCGTACTTCTCTCTGATTGCTTCCTCGTTGTTTTTCGCGCCGGACACGGGCGGCAAACGTACGGGGGTGATATTCGGAAGCTCTTTCCACATCGCGAGCGCGACGACGGCGGCGAGACCGACCTTAATGCCGTGCGGCACGGACGCTTTTCCCTCCATGCAATAGCGCATCTCCCAGTAGTGGGCGAGGTGATGCTCGGTGCCGGAGGCGGGGCGGCTGTCGCCGTACAGGCTCATGGCAATCCCGCTGAGAATCAGCCCCTCGGTGATGCTTTCAATGACGTCCGGGTCGCGCGCGGCGGCGCGGGACGCGCCGTCTATGCATTTTTGCAGAGCGCCTTCCACAAGCGACACAATCTCCGGCGGCATCGGCTCCCCGGTCAGCAGATGAGAAAGCCGCCAATCGGCGAGTGCGGTGATTTTGCCCAGCATATCGCCAAGCCCTGCGGCAATCATCTCCGGCGGCGCGTTCTTCAAAACGTCCGTATCACAGAAGATCGCTTCGGGGCATTGTGTCGGCGGCGAATCTTTCATTCCGCCGAGTAGCATGGCCGAACCGCGCGAAGCGTAGCCGTCCATCGACGGTGCGGTGCCGACGATCGCCGAGGGACGACCCACCTTCGCCCCGACGAATGTGCAAAGGTCGTTGATGACCCCGCTCCCGATACCGAGAATTAGATCAATGTCGGGGGTAAACGCCGCGAGCAGAAAACCGACGGAGGCTTCGTCCGGCAAGGGTTCGTCTTGCGAGAACCGGCACTCGCGCACCGTCAGCCCCGCGTTTCGGAGCCGGGGCAGAAGCGCGTCGCCCGCGGCGCGGCGGGTGTTGGGGTCGGTTACTGTCAGGATTGTTTTATAACCCTTTGAAAGCAGCCAATCCGCGACGGTGCCGTTTACGCCGCCGCCGAGCGCGATATGGAGGACGATATGCGCGTATTCAGCGAAAATACCGTACCCCTCCTTCAAATATCGGCTGCTGTTTGCTGCCGGGGATGTTTTTACCCACGTAAAAACCGGCGCGTTCCGAATGCCCCATCTTCCCCAAAACGCGTCCGTCGGGGCTGGTGACACCCTCGATGGCGAGCATTGAACCGTTGGGGTTGATGAAGGTGGACATGTTGGGTTCGCCCTTCACGTCACAGTATTGGAAAGCGATCTGCCCGTTGCGGATTAAGTCCTCCATCACGTCTCCGGCGACGAACCGCCCCTCCCCGTGGGAGATTGGCACGGTGTGTATCTCGCCCGGAGCGCAGCGGGACAGCCACGGCGACAGCACCGACGACACGCGGGTATGCACATAGCGCGCTTGGTGCCGCCCGATTGTGTTGAAGGTCAGCGTCGGGCAGGTGTCGGCGATGTCGATGATGTCTCCGTAAGGCACCAACCCCAGCTTGACAAGCGCCTGAAATCCGTTGCAAATGCCCAGTATCAGCCCGCCGCGCCGGTGCAGCAGATCGCGCGTTACCTCGGTCAGTCGCGGATTGCGGAAGAACGCGGCGATGAATTTCCCCGAGCCGTCCGGTTCGTCGCCACCCGAAAAGCCGCCGGGGAATACCAGCATCTGCGCCTTTTGCAAAAGGCGCTCCAGCGCTTCCACCGATTGCTCCAGCCAGTCGGGGCGCAGGTTCCGCACCACCAGCATCTCGGCGGCCGCTCCGGCCGCTTCCAGTGCCGCTGCGGTGTCGTACTCGCTGTTCGTGCCGGGGAACACAGGAATCACGAACTCCGGCCTTGCCACGCGGTTCTTCGGCTTTATGACAACGCCCTCGCCGTAGGTAAAGCTCTCGACCTCGCCGCTTTGCTCTATCAGGCATGGGTACACCGGCTCAAGCGTCCGTTCCCAAGCGTCTTGCAGCTTTTCGAGCGCGATTTCATAATCGGGTGTTTTAAGCGTATATTCCGCAATCGTTTTGCCCAGAAGCTCGGCGCCCGGGATTTCTGTTTCCGCTTCAATGACGAACCCACCGAAGCCGCCGCCCGCCGCAAGGGGCCTTACGGTCTCAAACCCCAGCCTGTTACCAAGGCACATCTTCACGATAGCCTCCGCCGTGCCGCCCGGCCCGACCGCCCAGGCGGAGAGCGTACTTTCTTCCGCTATAACGCGCTCGGCGTTATCAAAGAAGCGCCGCAGTTCCGCAAAATCCTGCTCTTCCGGTCTCAGAATATAGACGAAGCTCCCCGCCCGCTTGAACTCTGGTGTGATTATATTCTGTTGTTTTGTGGCCGCCACGGCAAACGATACGAGCGTTGGCGGGACGTCAAGCTTTTCAAAGCTGCCTGACATTGAATCTTTGCCGCCTATCGCCGCGATCTCCAGCCCCAGCTGCGCGTCCAAAGCGCCCAGCAAAGCGGCGGCTGGCTTACCCCAGCGCCCTGGCTCCTCGCCAAGCCGCTCAAAGTATTCCTGAAACGTTAGCCAGCATTTTTTTCTGCCCCCGCCGGAAGCTATAATCTTGGCGAGAGAATGAAGCACCGCAAAAACCGCGCCGTGGTACGGGCTCGCCGTTGAGATTTCCGCGTCAAAGCCCCATGCCATAAGCGAGCACGTGTTCGTCTCGGCGTTCAGCGCGGGGATTTTCGCGGCCATCGCCTGTGTGGGCGTAAGCTGATGCGCCCCGCCGAAAGGCACCGTCAACGTTGCCGCGCCTATAACCGAATCAAAACGCTCCACAAGGCCCTTTTGCGAGCAGTATTTCAGGTTCGCGAGATGCGCCGTAAGCTCGTCCGCGTTGAGCTCGATTTCGCTTTCAGCCATTTTATTCGGCTTCTGAATGCTCACCCGCATTTGCCTGACCGCGCCGTTACTGTTCAAAAACTCTCTGGAAACATTGACGATAGACTTTCCGCGCCAGTTCATCACAAGGCGCGGGGTCTCCGTGACTACGGCAACCGCCGTGGCCTCGAGGTTCTCCCCCGCCGCCAGCTTGATGAACGGCTCCGCGTCCTCCTTCGCCACCACTACCGACATGCGCTCCTGACTCTCGCTTATGGCAAGCTCTGTGCCGTCGAGCCCCTCGTATTTTTTCGGGACTTTGTCGAGGTCTATTATAAGCCCGTCCGCAAGCTCGCCTATGGAGACGCTCACGCCGCCCGCGCCGAAATCATTG
>DBDP01000176.1:14137-14315 GCA_002293625.1 Clostridiales bacterium UBA929
CTTTTGCACCTCCGCGCCGCAGCTCTCTATCGATTTAGAATCGTGGCTCTTAGAGGAGCCTGTCGCGCCGCCGCATCCGTCACGGCCTGTCCTGCCGCCAAGCAGGATGACGATATCGCCGGCCTCGGGCCTCATGCGGACGACGTTTTCCGCGGGGGCCGCGCCTATCACCGCGCCT
>DBDP01000149.1:0-16916 GCA_002293625.1 Clostridiales bacterium UBA929
GTGCAACCAAGTTTGACGGTTACTGTGCATCCAGAAAGATAATATGCCGCCGATCCTCGAGGCGATCCGGAAGGCGGACGTTCTGGTGCTGGCGTCGCCGATTTACTACTGGAGCGTCACGGCGCAGTTAAAACTCGCCATTGACCGTATGTATCCGCTTATCAGCGTGAAGGCCACTATTCAGCGGGCGGCGATGCTTCTGACTTGCGGGAACAAGAGCGAGGACGTGAACGAAGGCGCAGTTTTCCTGTTGGATCGGTTGTGCAACGCTTATGGATGGGAGAACGCCGGAGTCATCACAGCCGTCGGCCTTCACGACAAGGGAGAGATTGCCGGGCGCGCCGAGTTTGACGAGGCAAGGGCGCTGGGCAGGAAGATTTGAGGTGTAATTATACACCCGCCGACGACAAAGCGCACCCCTATACAGAAATGAACCTGTCAAACACCCACCCGATTTTCAGGTGATGACATGTGTTTGTATCACCCTTCACGTCCTTAGACACAGTCCCCATAGGCGAACTGTCGCCTATGGGGACATCCATTTGTCCGTCTTGAGCGTTGTACCAGTGGGAACCGAGTACGATCAACAGACACGCTGCGAAGAACGCCACGTACAGCCACATCGCGCCGGCAGGATCAGGGGTCGGGTGCGGTTGCATATGTACCAGTCTCCCCTGTTTTTGCTTCGCGCATTTGGCGCAAAATGATTCCGTATTGGATGTCACAGATTTCCCTTGATTTACGTTGAAGCCAGTCACCACCCGGCAACGGAGCCGCGTATCCGATGGCACCGTTGCGCATGGTCATTTTTATGCGTCCGTCCGGGAGTATCTCTGTGCAGACCACCTCGAAATCTACGCGGTTAAGCGGTTTTTTTTTCGGAGCCATTCGTATCACCTCGGCTTAATGTATGCGCGAGCGGCTTGTCTGCTTGCGCTTCCTCTCAAAATGGATTTTGTGTTTTATAGGGTTGTCGCTCTTCATATAGTGTTATAATGCTTGCAGCGATTGAATGGCTGCAATAATTAGTCGATAGATTTCAGCTTTACCAAATAACAAGCCCCGCTCCTCCGAACGGGGTAAGAGTTAGGCGGTGATGTCTTTGCTTTGCGCAATGTACCTTCGTAAATCGCGCGCGGAGGAAAACGAGACGGTAGAAACAACGCTCTCCCGGCACAAGGACACGCTGACGCAGTACGCCGCGTCACATGGTTTGACCGTCGCGGCGGTGTTTGAGGAAGTTGCTAGCGGCGACAGCCTGTATCTGCGTCCGCAGATGCTGAAGCTGCTGGATGAATTGGACAAGTACGAAGCAATTCTCTGCATGGACATCGACCGCCTCGGTCGCGGCGCGATGCGCGAGCAGGGTCTTATTTTTGACGCCATCCGGGACGCCGGGGTTCAGATCGTCACTCCCGCGAAAACCTATAATCTCGCCGATGACATGGACGACTCTCTCATCGGCTTTAAGGCACTGTTTGCGCGCGAGGAATACAAGATGATTCGCGGGCGGCTCCGGCGCGGGATTGTAAAATCCGTCGAGGAAGGGTGCTACATCTCCAACGCGCCGTTCGGTTACCGGCAGGCAAGAGTGAACAAGAAACCGACGCTTGTGATTGACGAATACGAAGCCGAGGGAGTTCGCTTGATTTTTGAGCTGTACATACAGGGTAACGGGTGCAATGTTATCGCCGACCGGCTTCACGCCATCGGCTACCGCCCGCACCGGGGCGATAAGTTCAGCCGCTCGTCTATCGCGAAGATCATCCGAAACCCTGTATACATAGGCAAGGTTGTTTGGAATCAATACTCGTTCTCCCGCCCAAAGAGCGAGGGTCAGAAACACATTAAGCGATTGAAACCCCGCTCGGAATGGTTAATCGTGGACGGTCTGCACGAAGCGATCATACCGCAAAACGCGTTTGAGGAAGCGAACAAAATGCTGGACGGAAAGTACCATCCCCCTTATCGCAAGCCGGATCATTTGGAAAACCCGCTCGCCGGTATCCTGTTCTGCGCCAATTGCGGGCGGTCAATGGTTCGCCAACCGCTGTATAACCGACCGAACCAGTCCCCTATCATCCTGTGTCCCACGTCCGGCTGCTGCAAGTCCAGCAATCAAGACGTAGTCGAAGAGGTGCTCTTTTCGCTCCTCAAAGAGAGTCTCAATGAAATGGAATCGTCCGATTTCCATCGGCGGGTATCGACCAACCGCGAACAAATAAAAAAGAGCATCACCGAAGAATTATCCCGCCTTGACGCTCAAGTGGAAAAGATTCACGAGATGCTCGAAAAGGGCGTTTATGACATTGACACCTTCATCACCCGCCGCGATGATGTAGCGGAGCGTATCAAGACGGCGCGTGACGCTTTGAACGATACGAGCGGCAACCCCGAAACCGAGGTCATCATCCAAGGGCTCAAAACAGTTCTTGAACGCTACTGGGAAGGAACGCCGTATGAACGTAACCAACTGATCAAGAAGCTGGTTGCCCGTGCCGAGTATCACAAGCCGAAGGAAAGCCGCAACAACACCGTGCCGGTCATTGAAATCGTTCAGTGGCGGGGTTAGAGTGTTTGTATAGAACAAGGAGCGTGTTATTCTCTACAAGCGTCATAGATTTTCTGAGTATGGACGCAGACTGCCTCTTTTATCGCTTGCTTACTGTCTACACCGGTGATCGGGCCAGCCGTATGAGCCAATTTTTCGGGCATAGCTGATTTACCTCCTATTAATAATGATTTCGAAAGATTTCCTCTCTCTCGATACTATTATAGCAGAGATGCGGCTTTTTGTGACTTTGGAACCTCCCGCTTTCCGACGGCATACGATGGGTCAGATGAACACCAGGCAAAAAGCTCGGTGCGCAAACTAAAAAGTGAGGTGAATGAAATGGGATTCGGCGGGTTTGGCGGCGATAACTGCTGCATTTGGATCATTTTAATCATCGTGGTTCTGTGCTGCTGCTGCAACAATTAAGCGGTGCCGCTCCATACGGAGCGTAACAGTACCCGGGCAAAGCAAGAACCCCGCCAATTGGCGGGGATTTTTGCTTTTTACAGGTTTTTCTATGAAAGAAACGCTAATTCGGCGATTTAACTGGCATGTTGATCAGACACTCACATGCACGATGGAAATATCCGCCACAGCAATCGTGCTTTCCGACATGATCACATCCGTTATCAGGGCGGCGTCGGCGGCGGTCATCCCTCCCACAGGCTCCGCCACAAACACGTCAATACCGTTCTGACCGATAATCGCAACGCATTCGTCATACCCCTTCGCGATGACCATGTTCTCGATATTGGCTTCGATCAAGGCGTTTTGCGCCAGTTTTTCAATCTCGCTCGTCGCGTTGTCACGAACCTCCTGCGAAACGTCTTCGTTGTCAAACGCCTCTGTCAGGATTGCGTAGGCGGTGTCGCGCGCTTTCAGGCGGGACAGACGGGCTTCCTCAAAATATGTGCTCACGACGGGTTCATCCGCCGCGTCGCCGCCGTCCGCAGAAATTATTCCGGAATCGCCGGCGTCATCCAAAATAAGTCCGCCGACAGGGTCAAATTCCGGTACATCCTCCTCCGGCGCGCGTCCGTATGCCCAGCTCATATACAGCGCGACACAGACAAATAAAACGATAACGGTAACCACCGCGTTGCGTTTCCAAATTTGCATTCAATGACAGTCCTTTCTGATTCTGATTTCTCTTCACGAGGATGCCGCGATCGTTACGGCGTCGCTGCGCAGACCTGTCAGCGCGGCAACGGCTTCGAGTACGGCCATTTGCACTTTCACGTCCTCCGCACCTTCGCATACAATCAACGCTCCCCGATACTGAGGGTATATCCGCTTCGCGATGATAGGGCTTCCGCTGCCGGAAGAACCGGTAAGTACGGTTTCTGTCTGCCGTTCATCTTCAAGTACCTGCGGCTTGTCGTTCTCCATCTCCCGATGGCTGCGGGTATTGGTATCTTGAACCACCACCACCTCCATGTCTGTTTTTAGTGTCAGCATAACCTCAGCTTTCCCAACGCCGCTGATAGCTGACAAGGTTTCCGAGAGTCTTCTTTCCATTTCTTGCAAGTCAAATGTTTCCGCGGCAGAAATGTTCGTTGCGGCAGGCGGATCCGTACCCCGAGGCCAGAGAAGGATAACAAGTCCGGCAAGGATGACGAGCAGCAGATACTTATACTTCGCGAGCGGTTTTCCGACATTCGTGATGATTTCGGGAATCTTCACCGCCTCACCTCCTATGTTTCCATGTAACGCTGACGCTCCGCGGGGATGCCCAATTCCCCGGAAACAAGGCGGCTCAGCGCGCTTTTCGCGTGTTCCGGTCTGTCGCAGCGGATCTCGGCAGACCACGGTTCGGGGTAGCTCTCCCCTATCCGGCACTCCACAGAGACAACCACTGCCAAGCCCACAGCTTGTGCTTCGTTCACAATATATGCGGCTGTCCTATCGGCTATGAGTCCCGATAAAAGTTCCTGTCCTGTATTTTCGATCCCCGCCGCGGAGACCGAACCGTCAAGAATATCTTCGAAATCAATATTCCCCTGCCAGCCGGTCAACGGACGCAGCACGGCGACGATCAACAGCAGTGCGGCTCCGAGCTGTACTACCTTTTTAACGGCGCCGGACGGCGTGATCGCGAGGGCAATCGCCCCGACGACAGCAGCCCCGGCAATTCCGAGCAGCCATTCGCGAAAAAAATTCATACGGTTCCCCTTCCTTACGCTCTTCCGGCCATTATGCAGGATACAATGGAAACAAGCAGCAGAAACGCGGACGAAAACAGCATTCCGAGCAGCATTGAGTACAGCGATGATAGGTTGTCCACATACCCCGACAGCGCTTCGCTGCCGACCGTCCCGACCAGCGCCGCCCCCAGTTTCATTGCGAGCGCACGCACGGCAAGGGTGATACACGGAGCGAGGATGATCCCCAGCACGGCTAAAAGACCGAATATCCCCACAGAGTTTTTAATAATGGACGCTCCCGCCAAAACCGTCTCGGAGGCGTCTCCGATGATATTGCCGACGATTGGGAGCGCGCCGGACAGCGCGGCTTTCGATGCCTTGACCGCCACTTCGTCGGTCTGTCCGGAGACAGCACCGCCGATGGTGATGTACGCGGTGAATATCACGAGTGTGATTGTCAATAGCCCTGTGAATACCCATTTGCAAAATCCGGCGATGCGTTTGACCATGTCGCGCGGCATAGCCGCGTTGAACGTAATCAGCGCCGCGTAGACATAGAGAAGCGGGAAAAGCAGCCTGTCGTACATCGTCGTGAGGAGGTTCGCCGCGATGACGGTTCCCGACTGGCGGAAAATCGCCGACACCGGCTTCCCGGCGGCGGCTCCGGCGGCGGCGAGTGTAGGCATCAGGGCTTTTGAAAAGGTATCCATACTCTTTAATGTCTCGCGCCCGACCTCCATCAAGCTGTTTACACCGGTCAGGGTGAGCGCGGCGATACCGAGAACGCCCGCGATTTGTATGTACTGCGACGGAATACCCTCGGTCAGGCTTCCGGCGGCGAGGCACAGGGCGGCAATCGCCGTGACACCCAGCGCCGCGCGTAACCCCTCCCCCAGCGATCCCGAAGCCAAACCGGCCGCCTGTGACAAGAGGTTGAGCAGCCCTCTGTCTAGACCTCCCTCTGCATTGTCCGGCGTAATCCCCTCCACTGCCGGAAGGGCGTCGTCCGGCACGGCGCGTTGCAAGTCATCCGTTTCAAATGCTTCGGAAAACTCGGTCGCGAAGACTGTGGGCAGAAAAAACAAAAGAAATAAAATCAGTAAAGAAGCCGTTCTCAATTTTACCACCTACAACAGACGGTTCATCAGTTCAAAGAGACTTGTAAAGAGCGGCAGCACCACGTAAAGCCCAAGGATGGCACCCGCCGTTTCAACGCCTGTCGCGACCGCGTTTTCCTTCGCGTCGCGGCATAACTCCGCCGTAATCTTCGTCACGATAGCGATCAGGCAGGTTTTCCATACCGGCAAGATCACTTCGCGCGCGATACCTGTTTGTCCAATAAACGTGTCCAAAAAGTCCTTCACGCTGCGGAACGCGTCGAATCCCACGGCAAACAGGGCTATCGCGATAAACAAGCTCAGCGCCAGCCCGATTTCCGGCGTACTCTTTTTTACCAGCACCGTTACGGCGACGCCCGCAATAGCGATTCCGGCGATTTTGAACAGCGTGTCCATCTAAAAGCCGAACAGCGTTTTGACCATATTGAACAGGTTGTTTATCTCCTGCAACAGGATCATCAACACCACAATCAATCCGGCAAGCACCGTCATCATCGCTTGCTCCTCACGCCCGGAGCGAATCAGCAGCTGATTCAACACCGCCACCAATATCCCGATGGCGGCGATTTTGAAGATCAAGTCCACCTGCATATACGGCGGCCTCCCTTGTATCATTAGCTTGTGGTCAAGCCTATGTTTCGGGAGGCGGGGTTAGAACAAAAAAGCCCGCCGGAAATATTTCCGGCGGGGTATATACAATCAGTAGCTTTAATCAATATTCTATGGCTTAATTAATTTTTACACAGCTAACAATCTTCCCGTCTGTTTGACTTCCTCTAAGAAGCTATATTTATTTTCCGCTCCATCTTCAACCAATAAATTTGGCTCGATACTTACTTGATAATCTGAAGCTATTACAAATAAATCAGAAAACATTTTCATGTATTGCTTAGCATCTGTTGGGTTGATAACAACCGCAATATCAATATCACTGTTTTTTGTTTCCGTGCCTTTTGCATAAGAACCATACAAATATATGGCTTTTGGATTATAACGGTCTTGTATTCGTTTTGCATACTGCTGAACTACTTCATCGACTCGAATATCCACTGCATTATTTCCTCCGTCTCCTTAAGCATATTTCTGCAATAGTTTTCTGTCAACAATTCATCGATAGAATTTCATAATCATCATAACGAGTGTTAATATATAAAGGATTAACCCTTGAAATGGTATCAAATTGGGTACTGGATAAATTGTTAAACAATCCAGCTTCTTTTGTCAGTTTGATTAAATTATGCTCAAAAGGTTGTCTCTCGTCTTTAGTGTAAATATAATAAGACTTAAGCGCTTTTTCAATACATTGGTGACACATAAACCCTGTATACAGATACTTTCTTGATTTGAACATAATGACATCTGTTTCCAATTCATCTCTTGCTTTATTCATCCAATAGCTTGCCATCTCATGTTTTGTCAAAGTTCATTCCTCCAAACATGCGTTCATAATGCCACAAGATTTTTTGTATATCACATATATAAAGTACTATAAACCCTCGCAAAAGTCAAGAGGATTCGATATGACTCACATGCGTGGATTAAAGTGTTTTGGATTTTAATCCCATTTTCAATTCTATGTTTTACTCTTGTACTTAGCTTCGTTTTTCATTTTACCCCAATTCAAATTCAACAAGTGCTGCGTTTCTTCGATCAACGCCTGAATGTTTGCCTCTTTCTGATTTTTGTCACCCATCATGCACTGATCTAAAAGCCCAAGCAGCTTTGCGTGCTCGGTGCTTTTTGAGTTCAGCCATAATTCAACCGCGTATTTCTTCTTCAAAAGATCATTGGCATCATCACCGTCTATGTAGGCATAAATAAACTCCCTGACGGTGACTCTTATATTCGTGATCCAATCCACTCTTTGCTTCGAGATCGTGTCCACAAACAAGGAGCGCCGGCTGTGAAAAAAGTTTAATATTGATAAAACAAAAGCAAGAGACGCGACAATCGCGGACACATAATCCTCCATATGCTATTCTCCTAACTTTTTGATTTACTATACATATATATTACCACAAATCCCATCAAAAGTCAAGACTTGTTTTATATTATTATAAGGTGTATAACCTATAGTGGAGGTTGATGTGATTGAGCTTTGAAATCATTCCCTTCGCGTCCGGCTTGATTCAAACGCACACGGAACACGAAATACTGAAATGCAACGACCATACCGCGCAATTCGGGCTTACGCTTACGCGGTCGCAGGCGGCGGTACTGGCGGAGACTCGTTCGCTGACTTTGCGGGACTACGGACGCATTGAGTTTGGCGGCGGCGCGGTCGGAAAGTTGATTATGGCGTTTTGCGATTCGCCGTATCTCTCCATGCGCAATTACGCGGAGACGCTCCACGAACTGACCGAGTTATTTTACGCCTACAAAAACGAATCGCTTGACCTTATCAGCGACGACGATTTGATTCATTTTATGAAAACGTCGTTTGACGGCGTCTGCCAAGGCTCCGTTGAACTTCTGAACGGCCGCGAGCTGTACAGGCTGGCGAAAAATCTGCGGTATGGGATCCCCGCAGACGCACAAGAAGACGATGAGGAGGACGCGGATGATTAACGGATTGGAGCGCGTCCCGGTTCTAAATAGGGCATTGATAAACGAAGAACATTATTTTCAATCCCTGCTTGAACAAGCCTTTGATAAAGAATTGTTGAACGGGGGCGATATTGAACGTTCGCAATACGAATGCCTGAGCCTCTTGGCGAAAAAAATAGAGCGTCACACCATCGGTGAAAGCAGCTCGGTTCGGGTGGAAACGGCGCAGAGTATAATGGAATCCATTCTGTTCACGGTCAGCCTATGGTTGAAAACGTTCAAAAACCCCGACGACGCGCTTGCCGAGCTTCTGACGGAAGGCATAGACGCAATCTATCAAAAGGGACGGATACAGATAGACACGATGCTGGCGGCGGCAAAAGAGCTTCACCAAAAGCTGGAGCTTATAGAGACGAACAACGTTTTTTACCGTGCCACCCTTCAAGACGCAATAGCGGGATTTTTCAAGCTGTACCGACCCGATTACGCGGCGCACGAAATTCACATCACGGCGGATTACCCGCTTTTCAATCCCCTGCCGAATCTTTTGGGCATAGAGTTTATTTGCGCTTACCTGGAAGCGGCTGCCTATGAAAATCAGTTCTGCTCATATTTTTCCGCGAACGATATTCACCGTTTGCTGTGCGGATACGAAAAGGATTATGAAGATATGCCGATAAATATTTACGAGCAAGTGGTTCTCACGGCAATCGGCTGTATCCTCACGAAAGCGGAACTATACGGCTTACGCATAAGCGATGCAATATACTTGCAGCGGTTGTTTTTACCGATGTCTAGGCAAGAGATAACCAAAATCATAGATCAAGCCGCGCAGGAACTTGTCCACCGCTTACAATGTCCGCAAGGGCTTGCAAAGTATATAAAAAGCAGCGTGCCTCTTCTCGCGAATGTCATTGATGCGGCGGCGCGGATAAACAGGCTTGACCGCGTATTTTACTTACCTTCCCGATAGTGCGCGCTGTCTTCGGCACACGCAGCAAAATATCCTCTGTTTATATCAAAACCACAGCCAGCAGCAAACCGCACAGCAACCCGAGCAGACCGTACAGCCTGCCGTATTTCTGGCGTTTTTCCCGCGCGATCGAGAGCGAAATATCGAGCTGTGAGCGAATCACAACAAGAGAGCGCGACTGGTTTTCGGCGTCGTATTGACCCAGAAGCCCACCCATTTCGCAAATCAGAGAGCGGTCGACCGGGGAAAGGTCGAGGGTCGCGGCGGCGCGCGCCCACGCCTCGGAAAAGGTTTCGGCTCCATACGGCTGATAGGACATCGCGTCCCAGAAGCGTTTGAGCGTGGGGATGCGCTGCGGCAACTCCGGCAGCGGCGTGAAGCGGAACCCGATTTCGCTCGCGAGCCTGTCAGAAAGCAGAGAGAACGCCGACAACGTTTTCACGCGGGCTTCCAAACGGAGAAAGGTCATGACTCCGATTCCCCCGCACCCGCACACCACTAGGGCGACACCGATTGCCAACGTCACGGAGCCTTCACCTCCTGAATCTCATACCGCCGGGACGAACCCTTGCCGGATATAATGACGACGCGCTCAAAAAGACCGAGAAGTCCCTTGTAAACGGAGCGTTTTAAGAGATCCGGCACCCCGGCGGCGTGGGCGGTCGACAGAATCGTCACCCCGCAGCCGATACAGGAGGACAACACCTCGGCGTCAGACGGCGCGGTGATCTCGTCCAGCGCCAGCACCTGCGGCGACATTCCCCGCAGCAGCATGACCGCCGCCTCCGCTTTGGGGACACCCGTCATCACGTCGGTATGCCGCCCGACGTCAAGCTGCGCCAACCCGTTATAGGTCGCGGCAAGTTCTCCCCTTTCATCGGCCACCGAAACGCGCATCGGCGGCAAATGGGCGTTTCCGTCCGAAAGCAGACGGATTAAGTCGCGCAATAAGGTCGTCTTCCCCACACCCGGCGGGGATATGATGAGGGTGTGCGCCAGCCGCCCCTCTAATAATAGCTCCGGCACCAACTGTTCCGCAATCCCCCTCCGTTCCCGCGCGATGCGGATGCAAAGGGAGGACAACTCGCGGAACAGCGTGACCTGCCCGTCCTTGATAACGGCGCTTCCGCATATGCCCAAGCGGTGTCCGCCCGGCAGCGACAAAAACCCGTGCCGAAGGGAGTCCAGCACGGTATGCAGCGAACCCTGCGAGATATTTTCCAGCGTCTGCAGCAGATCGCGCGAAGTTACGGCAACCGAAAGTTCGCGCCACTCCCCCGCGACGACCGTCACGGTTTGTCCAGAACACAAACGTATCTCTTCCGCCTGCGCCCGCACACTTTCCGGCAGTTCCAGCGCCACCTTCCGGATGCCCGGCGGCAAGGCTTTAATGGCTTGCTCAAAACGTTCCGGCATTGCTTGCACCCCATTCTCTTTTGCTTGTGGTCAAGCCTATGCGGGGGGGTAAAGAAAAAGAACTGGGGAGTGGAAGGGCGTTGTGTTGCCTCTTGACAATACGTAAATTACGTGTTACTCTATCTTTGAGGTGGGGATATGCAACGAACAGAGCTTGAACGAAAGTTAAAACAAGCCGGATGGGTCATCAAGCCGGGCGGTAAATATCAAAAAGCTCGCCACTCGGATAAACCCGGAATGATGATAACAATCCCTAACGGAAGCAAAATTAAAGACACAACCGCAAACGGCATCTTGCGTGATGCCGGATTAAAGTAAACGGAGGTGTTCCCAATGAAATATGTTTATCCGGCGGTTTTCACCCCTTTGGAGGACGGTTATGACGTTTACGTTCCCGATTTGCCCGGTTGCCGCACCTGCGGCGATAGTTTGGCGGAAGCAATAGAAATGGCGGAAGACGCCGTTTCTTTATGGCTTTGGGACACAGAAGAAGAAAAAGGCGTAATCCCGCCCGCATCGGCAACCTTACCGCACGAAGCACCGCAGTTCGTCACTCTTATAAAAGCCGACACGGAGGCGTACCGCCGGCAAATGGATAATCGAGCTGTAAAGAAAACGCTTTCTATCCCCGCTTGGCTGAACCATCAGGCGGAAGCCGCGCACGTGAATTTCTCAGGGGTTTTACAGGAAGCTCTGAAAGCGCACTTGCACATTGCAAAGTAAACCTACAACGGCCGGGGTCGAAACCCCAGCCGTTTGTACTTCACTTGCGCTTCACGGGTCTGACATACTTCCAAAACCGTTCTGGGTTATGGAAAAAGTAAGCTATCCTGCCGGGAGTAGAATCAAAACAATAGCCGGTGTCTGCGAAATCGAAATCTGCGATTGCTTCATCAACCTTTTTCTCTACACTACGGTTTTCCTGCTCGTAATCGAACGGTCCATGCTCAAAAACAACATACTCTGCTTCAGGAATGTCTATTAAGAGCATTTGCTGCGGCACCTCGCCATTATAGTCAGAGCTAAGGCGAACACCATAACATTCGGTACGGGGAACACCATAGCAGAAGGGTTTCCCCTTTGGATCGTGGATATATGCCATAATCTGACCGCTGCCGCTATTCGCTTCGCTACTGCCTTCGTCGTCCAACTTGCCTTTTATGCTGTCCAGCAGACCGCAGATTGTGTCACAGTTCTGACCCGAAATATCTTTTTGCTTTTGCCAAAAATCCCAATAGCCATTGCTCTCGTAGTTTTTGATGTGCAGAAACTTGTGCGCCGGAATTTTTACGAAGTAGATTTTGACTTCCTCCGTTGACTTGACCATACCAATCTCTCCCAATCCTAAAAAGTAACGGTCAAAGGTGTTGATCCGTGTACGGAGCACAAGCGGCTTCGGTTTCGCTCGGTATGTGCTGGGCGGTATACCATACGCGGCTTTGAATGAGCGGCAGAACGCTTCATGAGACGAAAACCCGTAATCCACCGCGATATCGAGAATGCTCTTTTCGGTGTCCCGCAGATCAATCAGCGCGAACGCAAGCCGTCTGCCGCGCATATAATCGCGCAGCGTCACGCCGGTCATTTCCCGGAATACGCGCGACATATGAAACTCGGAGTATCCGCGTTCACGGGCAATCGCTTTCAATGTCAATCCGTCGTCATCGCGGTTTTTGATGCAGCGGTCAATATCATCCACGATTTTCTGTGTCTGTTTGTGCCACTCGTACACGTCTTCTCACCACCTTTCCGAAAACAGTTTACCATTATTCTCGGGATCGGATTTGATTTTACTTGCGGTTTTACTTCTTCGTCACAGGCAGCCAAACCTCATACTGCATGTTCACGGGATCGTCGTTGAGGTAGACCTCGATGTCCGCGACGGTCGCCCACTCGTAGCCGGACGTGGGCAGCCACTCGGAGAAGATACGCTTCTGCAAGTCCCCGATGCTTCCGGGGGTTCCCGCGCCGGTGAAGATCGCCCATGTGGTAGTGGGTATGGTAAGCTCAAACATCCCTTCGGGGACGGGTTTGTCGGTCGCGGCCGCAATGTAGTAGTAGTTTTCCTCGTCTTCGCCGTAGCAGGTGGACGCGCCAAGCAGTCCTCTCGGTTCGGTATTCATCAGCGCGGCGATTTGCGGGATCTGCGGCGCTGATTTTTTCCAAAACTCCGGCACGCACTTAAAATTCTCCTCCACGTCCTCGCTGATTCTCTCGCGCACCCCCACGATACGGAATGTGTCTTTGTTCACGATGCGGTACTCCATTTCAATGACTCCCTTAATACTTATTTGGAAGCTGAGGCGCGGAAAGGCTTTGAGAACCGTGTCCGGCAGGCGTGCGGCGGACGGAGGGACGCCGTGTACGCTTTGGAACGCCCTGTTGAACGCCGTCGGCGAATCGTAGCCGTAACGCAGTGATACGTCTATCACCTTGTCGCCCTGCTGTAAGTCGAACGCCGCTTTTGTCAGGCGTCTCTGCCGGATGTACGCCGACAAAGGAATGCCCGCCATGTAGGAAAACAACCGCTGGAACTGATACTGCGAAGAAGCCGTGATCCGCGCCGCGTGATCGAAAGAGATGTCGCCGTCCAGGTTGTCCTCCATATAGGAGAGCGCCTCGTTCATTCTGTTCATCCAGTCCATCTGTCTCAACCTCCATGTGTTAAAGGATACCGTTTTTTCTTCTCGGCGTCCTCTCTTTCTCTGCATAAAACTGCGAGGGGATTCACTCCGCTCTCAGCCGCTCAACCAGTTTTTCGTCCGGCTCGGCCAATATCGTTTTGAAGCGGTCGTAGATCACCATGCCCGGGCGCGCGCCCGGCGGTTTTTTTACGTACTTGACGGCGGTGTAATCCACCGGCACTTTCGGGCTTGTCCGTGCCTGTGAAAACCACGCGGCAACGGCGGCGGCTTCGTACAGCGTCCGCTCCCCCGGCTCCGCTCCGCTTGTTTCGATGACGACATGGCAGCCGGGGATTTTTTGCGTATGCAGCCAAATGTCGTTCCTCCCCGCCATTTTCATCGTCAGCAGGTCGTTCTGACGATTATTCCTCCCCGCCCGAAATGAAAACCCTTCCGAAGAGCGGAACCGTGTGGGCTGCGACACAGGTTTTTTACTTTTTTTCGGCGTCTTTTTCTCCGGGCGCGACTGCATCTCATCGCGAATTTCTTCGAGGTCGCGCTCGCTTGCTACGCGGGAGAGCTGATCGGAAACGCTTTCCCAGTATTCCGCGTCGCGCTCCGCTTGCAGGATCTGCTCGGCAAGCGCCGTCTCCGCGTTTTTTAATTTCGCGTAAGACTTATAAAACGCGGCGGCGTTCTGCTGCGGGGACTTTGCCGGGTCAAGCCTGATGGTAAGCATCCCGCCTTCGTGATAGAAATCCTCGACCGTTACGGTTTCCGCGCCCCGTTCCGTTCGGTGCAAATTCGCCATCAGGAGATCCGCTTTCTCCCGGATATGCTCCCGGTTCTGCGCCTCAAAAAGCTCCTGACGCAGAATCCCAATCTTTTTTTGCAGTCTATCGCGGTTGTTTTTCGCGGCTTTCAAAAGCCCTGAAGTCTTCTGCGCCATCTGCTCGTTTTTGTCGCGGATCGTGTACAGCGCGTCCATCAGTTCCGAAAATGTCCCCTTATGTGCCTCCTGCGGAACCGTCAGCAGCGGCAGGCTGAAAAAGTCCGCTCCGTTTTTGATTGTAATCGGTGTAAAGCAATATTCTTTTACACAGTGTGACAAATCCGCGACACGTTTATATGCTGCGCCGCAATCGTTTGCGGACGCCGCAACATCACGGCACAGAACCGGAGGCATGGCTGTAAAGGTTTTTAGCAACCAATCATCAATAGGCATTTCGGCGGGTTTTCGCTCCCATAAAGCGAAAAAGTCCGGCTCGCTGATCGATAGCGGATCCGTTTTTTCTTGCGCCGGGGGATCGCGGTAAAAAAGACCGGGCAGAACCGGCCTTTCGGGAGACATCTCCGGGTCGACACGCCGCAGACAATCTATAATACGCCCCTCAGCGTCAACAAGTATAATGTTTGAGTGCCTGCCGATCATCTCAATGACAAGCGTCTTCTCGGTTATGCTCCCCATCTCGTCGGCGGTGTTCCAGCGAAAATGCAGAACGCGCTCCAAATACGGCTGGCGAAGCCCGATGAACCGCCCGCCTGTGAGGTGCTTACGCAGCAACATGCAAAACATCGGCGGTGACGCGGGGTTTTCAAACGTCCCTTGCGTCAGATGCGCCCGCGCGTGCTGCGGATGGGCGGACAGCAAAAGCCGGTACGCGCCCCGCAATCCGCGCCCGGACAGGTGGATCTCGAAGCGGGAGGGCATTTGCACCTTGTCAATCCGGCTTCCCTCCAAAGCGGCGGACAACTCCGCCGCCAGCGCCGTCACCGCGAACGCATCTACAGGCATTGGAACGGCTCCGCGTCTTCCCCGGACAGTGTGACCTTTAGTTCGGGAAACGCCTTTTTGAGGTACTCCGCGACGACCGGCACGATGATGTTCTCGGTGGCGAAATGCCCGCAGTCGAGCAGGTTTACGCCGCGATTCTGCGCGGTCAGGAAGTAGTGGTGGGCCACGTCGCCTGTAACGTATGTGTCGCATCCCGCTTTGATGCCGTCTTCAAGCGACATCGCGCCCCCGCCGGAGCAAACGGCGACCGTTTTTACCGGCTTTCCCGCGTCAAGGAAACGCACAACGCCTGAGCCAAACACTTTTTTGCACAGCGCGGCGTACTCCCGCGCCGATATGGGTTCTGGCAGCGTCCCGATGCGTCCGATCCCGTCTTTTTCGTCAAAAATTCGAACATTGGTCAACCCTATCATCCGCGCCAGCACATCGTTGATCCCGCCCGGCGCGGCGTCGAGATTCGTGTGCATCGCGATTGACGCCATCCCCGAACGGCAGAGCGCTAGCAGAACCGCGCCCGCGTCGGTGTCGTCAGTCGGTCGCAATCGATTCGGCCATACTATGTCGTGGTGCGAGACAATCACGTCTGCTTTTTGCGCAATCGCTTCCTCTATCACCGCGAGCGTCACATCCAGCGATACCATCACATGCGTCACGGGTTTTCTGCGCTCCCCTGCCTGAAGACCTACGGGATCATTTGCTTCGGCAAGGGAAAGCGGCGCCCACTCGGCGAGCTTTGCTTCAATGTCATGAACGGTAATCATTCGTCGCCTCCAAAGAGAAAAATTGTGTACTGCCGACGCCCTTCCGAGACGACGGTCTGACATGACGGCGCGCGCCCTGCCATTTCGGCGAAGCGCGCGACATGTGTTTGCGGCTGGAGAATCAGCCGTTTTTTGTAGAGCCACGGGCTTTTTTGCAGGATCGACAGAATCGTATCGGCTCCCATACCGGTAATCGTCACGGTGTCAAACGCATCCGGCTCAAGCCCCGACGCTCCGTCGCGCAGCAGAAGCGAGATCCTGTCTTCAAGTCGGTGCGCCCGTACCGTCCTTCGCGCCCGCAGAAGCGGACCTTCGGCGCATTCGGTGGCTGTCACCAACGCGCAAAGGTTTTGCTCCACAAGGTACACCGGCAGACGCGCGTGGTCTGTCCCGATGTCCAGTACGCGGTCATTTGGGCGCACAAATGAAGCCGCCGCCAATAAGCGGGGACGCAGGGAAAGCGGTCTAGGCTTTGCCGTTGAGTTTTGCAAGAAATGCGTCGGCGTCAACGCCGTGTACCTCGCAGGCTTCGGCCAGTGTTTCACCGCGCGAAGCGGGGCAGCCTAAGCAGTGCATACCGATTTCAAGAAAATGCGGCGCGGTTTCGGGCGCTGCGTCAAGGATATCGCCGATAATTGTGTCTTTTGTGATTTCCATTATATTCTTCTCCTTCGTTTCCATCGTAGCCCCCTTCCGTCGGAAGGGTTGGCGCGCTTTGCGTACCGGGGGATGTTTTGGGCGATTCGTGAATCACCCCTACCTAGGATGCCGGGGGATGTCTGCGGACGCGCAATGCGCGCCCCTACGATAATACGTTTTCTTTAATAACAAGGGCGAAAGCATATTGCTTTCGCCCTTGCCCGACAGTTGCTTTTAGCCGTTTTCTCTCATGCGAGCGAAGCAATCGCTGCAATAGACCGGACGGTCGGTCTTGGGCTCGAAAGGCACTTTCGCCTCGCCTCCGCAGGAAGCGCATACGGCGGT
>DBDP01000149.1:16937-62481 GCA_002293625.1 Clostridiales bacterium UBA929
TGCGGCTCATTGAGGAAGCCGCGCTCGGCATAGAATTCCTGCTCGCCTGCGGTGAATACGAACTCTTCGCCGCATTCCTTGCATGTCAGGGTTTTGTCTTCGTACATGGTTTTCCCTCTTTCTGACTTTTGCCCAAGAACCGGGTGCCGCTGAGGTAGTCCGCAGTCGCTGAGACACAGCGATATGGAAGCTCATAGCAGGGGTACATGGGTCATTTACTCTATTATAAAGTACGCCTGTTAGTTTGTCAAGCATAATAAACTATTTTTCTAACTTTTTTTGAACGAAGTATTGAAAGCGGTGAAATAGCTCTATTCCTCAATGAATGCGCCGAATTTTCGAAACCGCGCATAACGGGTCTGCGGGTTTAGAGTGTAAGGATCGGACAGCGCGCCGAGCAGCGTCTGCCGGATAACCTTCGCGATTCTCGCGCCCTCCAGATGAGCGCCGGAATACTCCGGGATAACGGCGTCCACAATATTCATCGAGAGCAGCTCCCGCGCGGTAATCTTGAGTTTTTGGGCGGCCTCGTCCTCCCGGGACGGGTCTTTCCACAAAATCGTGGCACATCCGCGCGGAGAAATAACGGAATATATGGCGTTTTCCAGCATAAAACATTTGTCGGCGACCGCCAGCGCCAGCGCGCCGCCTGAACCGCCCTCACCGGTAAAGAGCGTCAGAATCGGAGTATCCAGAGAAGACATCTCCATCAAGTTACGCGCAATCGCTTCTCCCTGTCCCCGTTCCTCCGCGCCGATGCCGCAGAACGCGCCCGCCGTATCGACAATGCAAATAACCGGGCGTCGGAATTTCTCCGCCTGTTTCATCAGGCGCAAGGCTTTGCGGTAGCCTTCGGGATGGGGCATCCCAAAATTGCGGGCGATGTTTTCCTTGGTGTTCTTTCCCTTCGACTGCCCGATTACCGTCACGGGGCAACCGTCCAGCAGCGCCATACCGCCCGTGATAGCGGCGTCGTCCCCGAACAGCCGGTCGCCGTGGAACTCCAAAAAGTCATCAAAGACCAAGCCGATCCAGTCTTGCGAGCAAGGTCTGTTTTTGTGATAGAGAGCTTCTTTATTGACCTGAGGTGATCCGTTTGGAATATCCGGCAGATTAAAGGTGGTTACCTCGATGTCGGAGGAAGGGATGTGCCATTTAAGCAGCTTCGCGAGCGTTTCCCGCATCTCCTCACGGGGAATTATCGCATCAATAAAACCATGCTCCAACACAAACTCCGCCTTTTGAAACCCTTCGGGCAGCTTGGAGCGGATGGTGCTTTCAATGACGCGCGGTCCCGCGAAACCGACCAGTGCGCCCGGTTCCGCAAGAATGATATCGCCCAGCATCGCAAACGATGCCGTAACGCCGCCCGTTGTCGGGTCAGTAAGCACCGTGATGTAGAGCAGCCCTTTCGCGCTGTGCCGTCCCACGGCGGCGCTTACCTTTGCCATCTGCATCAGCGACAGGATGCCCTCCTGCATACGCGCACCGCCGGACGCCGTGAACAGAATCACCGGCAGGCGGCGTTCCGTCGCGTTTTCAAACAGGCGCGTCAGACGTTCTCCCAAGGCGCTGCCCATCGAACCCATCATAAAGCGCGTATCCATCACGCCGATCATGCAGGGTAAACCGTTGATTTTGCAGTCGCCGGTGATGACGGCGTCGTTGAGACCGTGCCGAACCCGCAACGCGGCTGTCTTTTCGGAGTATCCTTCAAACCCCAGCGGATTCTCCGAACGGATTCCGGCGTCATGTTCAACGAAGCTACCCGCGTCGCATATCGCGCGCAGACGCTCAGGCGCGGTCATGCGCCCGTTTGTTTTTTTTCGTTCCGGTTTGGGCGGCTCGGTCTTAACGGGTTCCGGCGGTACGCCAGTAACGGGCGTGCTGCCCGCCGCCGGCTTGTCGATTGAGATATAGCGGGCTTTTTTGAACAGATCCACGAGCATGATTAAAACATCCCCTCAATGGTATCCACCGAATAATCCCCATTGCAAAAAGCGTCCAGCGCCAACAGGCGCAAATGAAAATCACAGTTGGTGACGACACCTTCCACCAAAAACTCCGCCATCGCCCTTTTCATACGTGCCAGCGCTTCGGCACGGCTGTGTCCGTGTACGATCAGTTTGGTCAGCAGAGAATCGTAATACGGCGGCACGGTATACCCCTGATAGATCGCGGAATCGACCCGCACGCCGGGTCCTCCCGGCACATGCAATCCGGCAATTGTCCCCGGACGGGGCGCGAAACCTTTCTCCGGGTCTTCGGCGTTGACGCGGCACTCCATCGCGTGCCCTTTAAGGCTGATATCCTCCTGCGCGTAGCCGAGCGGCGCGCCCAGCGCGATGCGTATCTGTTCCGAAACAAGGTCAATGCCTGTAACCAGCTCGGTTACGGGATGCTCCACTTGAATACGCGGATTCATCTCCATGAAGTAGTATTGCCCGTCCGCGCCGACAAGAAACTCGATTGTTCCGGCACCGTAATACCCCGCCGCCCGCGCGAGATTCACCGCCGCCTCGCCCATTTCGGCGCGTTTCTTGGTGGTTAAGAACGGACTCGGCGATTCCTCCAGCAACTTTTGGTGTCTGCGCTGGAGCGAACACTCCCGCTCATAGAGGTGTACAACGGTTCCGTGGCGGTCGCCCAAAATTTGAAACTCAACATGGCGGGGATGCTCAATGTACTTTTCCATATACAGCCGCCCGTCTCCGAAGAAAGACTGCGCTTCCGCCGAAGCCGCGCTGTAGGCCGCCGCCACTTCCTTCATTTCCCGTAACAAACGGATACCGCGTCCGCCGCCGCCTGCCGCCGCCTTCAGCATCAGCGGGAACCCGATCGCTTCCGCGCAATTCTCCGCGGCTTTTACATCGGGCAGAGCGCCGTTCGAACCGGGTACCACCGGCACCCCGGCATTCCGCGCCGTTTCGATGGCACGGGCTTTATCGCCAAGCAGGAGAAGCGCTTTGGGAGAGGGACCGATAAACGTCAGACCGTATTCCTCGCATTGCCGCGCGAAGTCCGCGTTTTCCGACAGATACCCGTAACCCGGATGAATCGCGTCGGCATGGGACGCCAGCGCGGCGCTGATGATTTGGTTCGCGTTGAGATAACTGTCCCGCGACGGCGCGGGACCGATGCAAACGCTCTCGTCGGCAAGCTGCGTGTGCAGCGCGTCGCGGTCCGCTTCGGAATACACCGCAACACTGACAATCCCCATATCGCGGCAGGCGCGGATTACACGCACCGCGATCTCCCCGCGGTTGGCGATTAAAATCTTCTCAAACATATCTCTTTAACCGACGGCGAACGAGACCGTCGCCGTGGCGGCGAGTGTCTCCCCTACATATGCGGCGCATTCGGCGAAACCAAAACCCATTTTTATCTTTGTGAGTGCCGCTTCCAGCCGCAATACATCTCCCGGCAAGACTTTTCGCCGGATTCTCGCCTTCTCTACCCCGGTCATAAACCCGGTTTTATTCTCGTTTCCGGGCATGGAGAGCAGCGACACCGCGCCGGTTTGCGCCAGCGCTTCAATGATAATTACACCCGGCAGAACCGGCATACCCGGAAAATGCCCGGCAAAGAAAGCCTCATCGCCGGTGACGCGCCAAAAGGCTTTCGCGCTGATACCGGGCGTCATCTCGGTTACTTCGTCAAGGAAAAGAAACGGATCTCTGTGCGGCAGGACTTTCATAATCTGTTCGCGGTTCAAAATCATACCTCTAAACCTCTGATTTTATAGTAAATAAGGATTGCCCAAACTCCACCATCGCGCCGTTTTCCGCCAATATTTCTTCAACGGTGCCGTCGCAGGTGGATTCAATCTCGTTAAAGAGCTTCATCGCCTCGATGATACACAGCGTATCACCTTTCTTCACCTTCTGCCCAACGCGCGCAAACGGTTCCGCTCCCGGTTCGGGAGCCTCGTAAAACACACCCACGAGCGGCGCGGTTACAAGCTCGCGTCCGGCTTTTGCCGTTTCGGGTCTTGACGACGAGGTAGAAGGGACATAATGCGTGACACGCGTAGATGGTTCCACGCTCTCCCGCATGACCTCTATCTCACCGTCACCCAACTTGACCCTAACATGCATCGCGTCCGGTACGCTTTTTAGCGCGTACTCAAACAATTCTTTCAAATCCATCGGCTAATCCGCCTTTCCAAGCAATATCGAAGCGTTGTGTCCGCCGAAACCAAACGAGTTGCTCAGCGCTGTTCGGAGGTCGGCGCGGCGCGCCGTATTCGGCACGACATCGATGTCACATTCGGGATCCGGCTCGCGGTACCCGATGGTGGGTGGCAAAATCCCATCTCTCAGCGCTAGCAGGGAAAAAGCCGTTTCTATGCCACCCGCCGCACCCAGCAAATGCCCTGTCATCGATTTGGTCGAGCTGATCGGCGGCGGGGAGGAAAACGTTTTTTTGATCGCCAGCACTTCCGCTTTGTCACCCTGCGGCGTGCTGGTACCGTGCGTGTTGATGTAGTCAACGGAGTTTAACCCCGCTTCGCCCAACGCCAGCCGCATTGCGGCGGCGGCACCGTTTCCTTCGGGATCGGGTCCCGTGATATGGAAAGCGTCGGACGTCGCCCCGTAGCCCAGCACTTCGCCGTATACCTTCGCGCCGCGCCGGACGGCGGACGCTTCGCTCTCTAAAATCAGAATCCCCGCGCCTTCACCGATGACGAAGCCGTTGCGGCGTATGTCAAAAGGAATAGAAGCGTTCTCCGGGTCTGTTGAATCGGACAGCGCCGTCATGTTGGAAAATCCGGCAACAGAGATCGGCGTGACCGCCGCTTCGGCTCCTCCCGTAATGCAGAAATCCAGAATCCCGTGCTTTATATTCCGAAACGCTTCCCCGATGGCGTGAACGCTTGTCGCGCACGCGGAAACGGGTGCGTAGGATACGCCCTTCGCGCCGTATTGGATCGAAAGCAACCCCGCCGCCATATTGGGGATCATCATCGGCACATAAAACGGGGACACACGCCCCGGTCCCTTTTCCATCAGAGCGGTGTGCTGTTCCTCATGCGTCTTGATGCCGCCGATCCCGCTTCCCACAATCACACCCGCGCGGTACGGATCGGTAAAAGCAGGAGTTCCCGCATCCTCCATCGCCATATGCGCGGTTGCCAGAGCGAAATGGCAGAAACGGTCGTTGCGGCGGGTAAGTTTTTTATCCACAAAATCGTTTGGGTCAAACCCCTTAACTTCCGCCGCGTTCTTAACCTTGAAATCGGTCGTGTCGAAGAGCGTGATCGGCGCGATACCCAGCGCGCCGGACACGATTCCCTTCCACGCCACTTCCGTCCCGATGCCGACCGGCGTAATCAAACCGATCCCGGTGACAAATACTCTCAATGATAAACCCCCTATATCAGTTGTGTCGCTCAAAAAACTTCCCGCTTCGGTTTGCGACACCGCACCAGAGGTGCCTGCTCGCAAACGCTCCGCTCGTTCGCCTTCGGCGAACATGAAGTTTTGTTGAGCTTCTTATAAAGCCAGTCCCCCATCTACTTGCAGCACTTGCCCCGTGATGTAGGATGCCGCTTCCGAAGCCAAAAATCCGACCGCCGCCGCGATTTCTGCGGGCTGCCCCGCGCGTTCCAGCGTAACGCGCTCCAAAACGCGCTTCGCGGCTTCCTCCGGCACGGCTTCGGTCATATCGGTCTCAATCCAGCCCGGCGCGACTGCGTTGACGGTGACGCCGCGCTTCCCTACTTCCTTCGCAAGGGACTTTGTCAGACCGATCAAGCCCGCTTTCGACGCGGCGTAATTGCACTGCCCCGCGTTTCCGGTGACGCCCGACACCGAGGCGATGTTAATAATCCGCCCGGCGGGTGATTTAAGCAAGTACCTCAGAGCGGCACGGCAGAGATAAAAAGCGCCGTTCAGATTCACGCGCAGCACTTCGTCAAACTGCTCGTCGGTCATCCGCATCAAAAGATTGTCCCGCGTCAGACCGGCGTTATTGACCAGCACGTCGAGCCGCCCGAAGCGCTCGGTGGTTTTCGCGACCCAGTCTTTGCAAACGGCGGCGTCCGCACAGTCGCCGGACAATATAAGCGTTTCCGTTTCGCATTTCGCCGCCACGGTTTTAGCTTTTTCCACATTTCCGCGGCAGCAGAGAACAACATCTAAACCCAAACGCGACAGTTCCCGTGCCGCCGCCGCGCCGATTCCCCTGCTCGCGCCCGTAACCAGCGCCACCCGCCTATCCATGCAGCAAGCCCTCCGCCTGCGTAAACATGTCAGTGATAATCTCACGGCAAGTTTTGCGGCTGTTCAGCATTCCGGCGATCTGACCGCACATGAACGAACCTTCCTCAAGGTTGCCGTCTTTCACCGCTTTGCGCAGGGAACCGACCAAGAACTCTTCCATCACTTCAAGGGGTTGGTTTTCTTTTTCCATCGCGAGCATTTTACGCGTGGAGGGCGTTTTCAAGCACCGTACCGGATGTCCGCCGGAACGCCCGGTCACGGCGGTGCCGGTGTCCTTCGCGTCCAATACGCGCTGTTTGTAGATTTCATGGATACCGCACTCCTCCGCGGTTAGGAACACCGTGCCGCACTGTACGCCGGACGCGCCCAGCATAAACGCCGCCGCGATTCCGCGCCCGTCGGCGATGCCGCCCGCCGCGATTACGGGAATCTTCACAGCGTCGGCAACCTGCGGCACAAAGCACATCGTCGTCAGGTCGCCGATATGCCCTCCGGCTTCGCAGCCCTCGCATATCACGGCGTCCGCGCCGAGCCGCTCCATCCTCGAAGCCAAAGCAACCGATGCGACGACGGGGATTACCGTGACACCCGCGTCTTTCCAGTGCTCCATATACACACCCGGACTGCCCGCGCCGGTCGTCACGATTTTTACCTTCTCGTCCAAAACCAGCTGCGCCAAATCGTCGGCGTTTGGGCTCATCAGCATGATGTTCAGCCCAAACGGTTTATCCGTGAGCGTTCGCGCTTTTTGAATCTCTGTGCGAATGGCATCTGCCGGAGCGCTCCCCCCGGCAATCAGCCCCAGCCCACCCGCGTTGGAAACGGCTGCGGCAAGGGTGGCGTCGGCGATCCACGCCATACTGCCCTGTATAATCGGGTACTCTGTTTTCAAAAGTTCTGTTACGGCTGTCTTCACGTTAAACCTCCAGTATGCTTGCTCCGTATGTAAGTCCCGCGCCGAATCCCGCGATCAGAATCCTCTGCCCCGGCTTCAAACGCCCGTCCTCCCGCATCAAATCCAGTGTCAGCGGGATTGTAACGCTGGACGGGTTTGCGTACTTGTCAAGGGTGATTGGGACCTTGGCGGGATCCAAATCAAGGCGGTTGATGATGCTCTCGATGATGCGTATGTTCGCTTGGTGCAGGACAAACCAGTCGATGTCTCCAGCTTCAAGAGAGGCTTTTTCAAGCACGGCTTCCACGGCTTTTGGCGCGGCGGAGACGGCGAACTTATAAACACCGCTGCCTTTCATAACCATCTTACCGCCCGAACGGGCATACAGGCTGTTTTCGGGATCGGCGGCACAAGCTAAATGAGAGAAGTACGGCTTATCCCCTTTTTCCGCGACCACCGCCGCGGCTCCGTCGCCGAACAGAATACAGGTGGAACGGTCGGTAAAATCCGTTACCGACGACAGTTTTTCCGCCGAAACCACCAACACCCGTTCCGCGCTTCCGGCGTTCAGGTAGTGCGCCGCGATGTCCAGCCCGTACACAAATCCCGAACAGGTAGCGCCGATGTCCAAGCAAAACGGACCGTTTAGCCCAAGCGCCGTGCCGATCTGGCAGGCAAGGGGCGGAAAATGGTATTCTAAAGACGCCGACGTCGCGATAACCATATCAACCGGAGGGCGCTCGCCGCCGCGTTCCGGCGCGGAGCCTAACGCAGCGTTCGCCGCTCCGAGCGCCAGTTCCAGCAGAGGCTCGTCTTTGCAAAGCCGCCGCTCACGGATGCCGGTGCGTTTGACGATCCATTCGTCGGTGGTGTCAAGCGTTTTTTCATAGTCTTTATTGGTCACCACGGTCGGAGGCATACCCCGACCGGTGCTTAGGATTTTTAGAGTCAATGACATATCCTCCATTGTAACGTGAAACTCCCCGCTTGTTCGCTTGCGGTGAACTGCGAGTTTCTCAAGCGCACTTTTCCTTTGTTGGGTTATATTGTAACGTTGTTTGTCCCTATTGTCAAGATGACGCGCGGCGTTCACAGAATATTAATATTTAGAGGGCGCGGGATCGTGGTATACTGTCCGCAAAGGGAGTTTTTTAGAGTGACACAATCTGTAACGCTCGGCATGATCCATGACGCACAGGAGACAATCAAAAATTTCGCGCGCCATACAGACCTTCTGCCCGCGTCGTCTTCCGTGTTCGGAAAACGCAAGGTGTTTGTAAAGGCGGAGAATTTACAGCGAACCGGCTCGTTCAAAGTGCGAGGAGCGTATAACCGAATGTGCCGGATATCGGATCAAAACGCGGGCGTGATATGCGCGTCGGCTGGCAACCACGCGCAAGGAGTGGCGCTTGCGGCGCAAAGTCTCGGACTCCGCGCCTGTGTGGTGATGCCGTCCGGCGCGCCTCTCGCGAAAATCGCCGCCACGAAAGCGTACGGCGCGGAGGTTATCCTGTCCGGCGACTCGTTCAACGCCGCGCTGGATATCGCGCTGAACATGCAAAAAGAACGCGGCTCCACCTTCATCCACGCGTTTGAAGACCCGTATATCATCGCCGGTCAGGGTACGATCGGCTTAGAGATTCTTGAAGACTACCCGGATGTAAAGACAATCGTCGTGCCTATCGGCGGCGGCGGTCTCGCGGCGGGGGTTGCGCTCGCGGTAAAAGAAACGAACCCCGGCGTCCGCGTTATCGGCGTTGAACCGAACGACGCCGCGTCAATGCGCGCCTCCTTTGAGCGCGGCGCGCCTGTAAAACTTGAGCGGTGCCGAACGATTGCCGACGGCGTCGCGGTGGCGGAACCCGGCGCAATAACCTACGCCCTTTGCCGCCGGTATCTGGATGACATCATCACGGTATCCGAGGACGCAATCTCCGCCGCCATCCTCACTGTGCTGGAGCGGATGAAGATGGTTGTTGAGGGAGCGGGCGCGCTGGCGTTCGCGGCGCTGATGGCGCGGAAGGACTTAGAAACCCCCGCCGTCGCGGTTGTGTCGGGCGGTAATATCGATATCGACGCGCTGAAGCGCGTCATTGACTGGGCTGTTCGGGAAAATGTATATCCGTTTTCATAAAAATGAAAGGAGCAATCACATATGCAAACGATTTCTACAGGCGCGGCTCCGGCCGCCATCGGGCCGTATTCCCAAGCGATCTCAAGTGGAGGATTTGTCTTCACATCGGGGCAGATCCCGCTGTCGCCCGAAAGCGGTCAAGTCGTCCCCGGCGGCATTCAAGAGCAGACGGAGCAGGTTTTAAGCAACTTGAAAGCGGTGTTGGAAGCGGCCGGAAGCAATATGTCCTCCGTTGTAAAAACGACGTGCTTTTTGGCGAATATGAACGACTTCGCCGCGTTCAACGAAGTTTACGCGCAGGCGTTCCCCGGTAAACCCGCGCGCTCCTGCGTCGCGGCGGCGGCACTGCCGCGCGGCGTACTGGTGGAGGTTGAAGCAGTAGCCTGTATCTAAAACATAATATTCGCTTCAAACAAGTCGCCCGAAGCCCGCACGGTAAACACGCAGCCCATCAGTTCCGTGAGGCTTTTTGCGATATACAGCCCCAAGCCGCTGCCTTCGGTATGCCGCGAGCGGTCGCCGCGCATAAACTGTTCCGCCAGCGCTTCAGCGGGTATGTCGATTGGGTTTTGGGACACGTTTTTGATGGAAAAAACAGGCTTTGCGTTCATGACGCTTATTTCCGCGAATACGCGGGTTCCCGGAAGGGCGTATTTTGCCGCGTTTCCGAATAAGTTCTCTAAAACGCGCCACAGATGCGCGTTGTCGGCCATCACGGACACGGACTGCTCCGGCTGCCGCAGGACAAGGGTCAAATCCCGCTCGGTAAAGCGGTCTTCAAACTCTCCTGCGATCTGCCCGACGATTTCCGGCAAGTTAATCTCTTTACGCTCTACGCTCATATTTCCCGTTCCCGCTTTGGACGCTTCCATCAAGTCGCCGATCAGCGTTTTCAGGCGGGCGGCTTTCTTATCGAGAATCGCGACATACTCGGCGTAGTCCACCCGCTCCACCGGCAGGTTTTTCAAGAGATCGACATAGTTGATGATCGAGGTGAGCGGGGTGCGGATGTCGTGGGAGACGTTGGTAATCAGCTCGGCTTTGAAACGTTCCGCGCGTACTTTCTCGGCGTTCAGTTCTTCGTATTCCTTCGAAAGGGTGAGGATAAACGAGCAGAGGTATGTCAGCGCACCCAACGCGAAGAGGGAAAACAGAAACACGGTAAAATCCGGCGGACTGGGGAAATCAGTGAAATGCAATAGCACAGACTCTCTTCCTTCTGCCGTGTATAAATACGGCTCCGTTCGCAGAACGCTGATCGGTGACAGCACACATAGATAGAGTACGATACCCGCGAGTAAAAGCGCCGTGAGAAGTCCGGCCGGTTTTTTGAGCGTATAACGACGGAAGAAACGCCGCCAATACAGCGTCTTCGCAAGATGCTTGTCGCGTATTCGCGATAATAGCTCCGCCGCGAACAGCACAAAAACCGCGTAAGCGGCCAGTGACAAAAAGAAAACATTCAAGGAGTTTTCACGGCTCCGCCGGACGAAAAAAATGCAAACAAACTCGGCACACCACGCGAGAACCGCCAGATACGAAATATCAACGCGTCGCCAAAACGGCGTCTTTTTTTTACTGTTATTCCACACCGACAGCGAAAACAAAACGGCGCACACCAGAAAGAGGACAAGAGCTACGGCAGCCGGCAGTTCTAGAAAATTCAAAAAGCCGCCGAGAAAATGCCCCACATAATAATTATAGGTTCCGCTCAAGTCCCGCACGGCACACAGCGCGGCTACAAAACCGCCTATCACTGTAATCAGACGGATCACCGGGGAAGCGAGCATCTTTTTCAAGTTAACTTCACAACCTTATAACCGAGACCGTAGATAACCTTTAGATAACGCGGTTCTTTGGGATTGATCTCGATTTTCTCGCGGATGTGCCGGATATGCACCGACACGGTTTTGGAGACATAAATCGCCGGTTCGTTCCAAACAGCCTCGTATATCTGCGACGAAGTGAAAACGCGTTCCATATCACCCATCAGCAGTTTTAGAATGTTATACTCGATTGCGGTCAGCGTAACCTCAGTTCCGTCCACCGTCACGCGTTTCAAACGGTCGTCAAGCACAAGACCGCCCGTTTGGTAGGTATCGGGAGCTTGCGGCGTTTCATAAAGACCGCCGAGACGCGCGTAGCGCCGCAGAGCCGCCCGGACACGAGCCAGCAGTTCCACGGGATTAAACGGTTTTGTGATGTAGTCGTCGCCACCCATATTCAAACCGAGGATGCGGTCGATATCCTCGCTTTTCGCGCTGAGGAAAATGATCGGCACGTTGCTCGTTTCCCGAATCTTAACAGCCGCCTGAATGCCGTCCATCTCCGGCATCATGATGTCTAAAAGCGCCAGATGGACAGGTTCTTGCGCCATAGCGCGGACAGCTTCCGCGCCGTTTGCCGCGCGGATAATTTTATAGCCGTCTTGGCTTAGGTAAATGTGCAGCGCCGAGAGGATGTCCTCGTCGTCGTCGCAGATCAAAACGGTGTATTCCAAAAACTCACTCCCAAGCGGTGATGATATAACCGCCCGTATTGTCGCCGGATACGATGCATTTCTGCTTGTCCGGCAATATGATTATACCATTCTCCGGCACTTGGTACAAGACGGTATAGCTCAAGCCGTCCAGTTCCGCCTGTATTTCGCCGGAATTTTTCAAAAGGTTGATATACTCTTCAAAACACAAATTGTTTGTTTCGCAGTACCACGCGTGGAACCGCCCAAGATACCGAAAGTGCCACGGCTCATAAGAGATTTTCGTTATGTCCTCTTTGCCTTCTGGGTAGCGCAGGATAAACCCGTATTGCCACGCGTTCTCGGCGAGCCACGTCGCCTCACTGGTTTCCGCCATATCGTACTGCCCAACGCCGAGCGCGAAAATGTCGGCCGCCAGTCCCGTGTGGTGTTCGCTGTGACCCGGCTTCTGGACATAAGAACGATCCGACGCGTTTTCATATACTTCACGCTGAGCCTCTTCGCCTCTGTAACCGCTTCCGAGGTAAAAAGAATCAAACCCCTCTTCGCTCGCCGCGTCAAACAAATCGTTTAACGCTTCCAATGCCGTATCGTGCAGCAGTATCCTCTTTGTGCTGACCGCCACGGTCGGCCACGCCGACCCGATATTCTTTGTCTCGTCACTGACCGAGTGATCCTCGTTAACGAGTTCTAAAAACCGCGTGTCCTCAATTTCCTCCACCCGAACCGGGATCCCTGCTTGTTGTGGGCTTGGTTCGCTTGTCGCAGAGGGGGAAGGTGTCGCGAGTACACCCAAACCTGGCGGCGTAACGGTGGCATCAGGCACAGGCGGCTGCGCCCAAAACGCCGGTTTCCACACAAAATAGACCGCGATCAAAAACGCCGCAGCCGTGAACACTTTCGCGAAGAATCCCCAGAACCCGCTTCTTCTCTTTTCTTGTCTCATACCGATTACCCCTTAATTTGATGATGTTCTTTCATCATAACAGGGGAATTTTAAGACGCGGGAGAGGGATTGTTAAGGTTTGGCTAAATCGCCGCGGTGATTTACACAATTCTTACAAAAGGTTTACCATACTTTGCTTTCAGCGCTTTTCAACAGTGTGGTATCATAAAATACAAAAGAAATTGGAGGAGTTACGCATGACTAAAAAAATCATCGCTTTTGTCATCCTCGCAGCCATAACACTTTCGGGTCTTTCCTACGCGGCGGAAACGCGCCCGGTACTGGATGTTTCCAGTGTCAACGGGCGGATGAATTACCTCGGCAGCTACTGGACGGGCGAAACCAATGAAGACGGCGCGATTGCGGAGATTGTCCAATACAACCCCGACAATCAAAAAATGTATATGGTCAACGGTTCGGTGCGCAGTTTGGATATCGTTTCCATTGCGAATCCCGACGCTTACGGCAGCCTAACTCTGGACACCCGCGTTGATGTGGAAGCTCTCGGAACGGCGAACGGGTTCCCTTGCGGCGACATTACCAGTGTTGCCATAAACTCTGTTTTGGACGTTGTCGCCATTGCGACGCAAGCTGAAACGCACACAGAAACGGGTGCCGTTGTGTTCTTAGACTATGACGGCGGTTACATTACACATTTCGAAGCGGGCATACAGCCGGATATGGTCGGGTTCTCCCCGGATTACCGCTATGTCATGACCGCGAACGAAGGCGAACCGAGAGACGGCGAAAACGATCCGCCCGGATCTGTTACCATAGCGGATCTGTACGGCGTTACCTCCCGCGACGATCTTATAAATCTTGTATCTGCACAGACGGTGGGTTTTGAAAGCTTTGACGAAAATCGCGCGGTTCTGGTTGAAAACGGCGTCCTTTTGAAGCCGGATACCGCTCCGTCTCTTGATTTGGAACCGGAGTATGTTGCGTTTAGCGGCGGAATGGCATATGTATCGTTGCAGGAAGCCAACGCGGTGGCGTCGTTTGACTTAGCCTCCAAATCATTTACCGACATACGTGGGTTAGGGTTTAAGGATCACAGCGTCGCTGGTAACGAATTGGATCTCAACGACGACGGAGAGATTCTTTTGAAAACAGAGGAGAACACACTGGGTGTTTATATGCCGGACGGGTTGGCCGCAACTGTTATCGGCGGAAAAACCTATCTGCTGACACCGAATGAGGGCGACGCCCGCGACGATTGGTATGAAGACGATCTTCTGGAAGGTTCGGTCAACGGTTCGGAAGACGTGGAATACTTGAACAACGCGGCGCGTGACGGTCTTGACCCTAACAAGATTTACCTGCTCGGAGGGCGCTCCTTCTCGATATTTGACGCGGAAACGATGGAACTTGTTTTTGACAGCGGCAGTGATTTCGAGAGGATTGTCAGCGAGGAATACCCCGAAATCTTCAATTCGGATCACGGGGAACTGGAAGCAGACGGGCGAAGTGACCGCAAAGGTCCCGAGCCGGAGGACGTAAAAGTGGCGGAAATCGGCGGAAAAACCTTTGCCTTTATCGCGCTGGAGCGGGTTGGCGGCTTGATGGTGTATGACATCTCCGATCCGGCGAACGCCAAGTTTTACGATTATCTCAATGTGCGAAACACAACCGACGGCGCTTTGGACAACGGCAGCGATTTAGGTGCCGAGGGTATCTGCATCACCCCCGACAGCCCCACGGGCAAACCGATGGCGTTGGTGGCAAATGAGATTTCCGGCTCGGTAACATTGATTGAGCTTGCTTTCGAAGTTGCAGTTATTGCTGAAGCCATTTCCCTCGGCATCGTCCCGGAGAATTTGCAAGACGATTATCAAAGCGAGCTTACCCGCGCAGAGTTCAGCGCGTTGGCGGTCGGATTGTATGAGTATCTTTCCGGCACGGAAATCACCCCTAAGAGCGGAGCATTCGGCGATACCGAGGATAATAACGTCGGGAAACTCGCGGCTTTGGGTATCGTTTCCGGCGGCAGCGGCGTACAGTTCAATCCAAACGGCGCAATGACCCGCGAAATGGCGGTAACCCTTCTCTATAACATGGCGGCGACGCTGGATTATGCTCTGGAAACCGCTTCTCCGGCATTCACCGATGCGAAGGATATCTCCTCTTGGGCGCGCCCGGCAGTCGGCGCTCTGCAAAAATCCGGATTTGTTTCCGGCGAAACGTTCAACCCTAAAGAAATACTTACCCGCGAAGAGGGGATTCTCACCGTCATGCGATTCTTGAACCTCTTCGCATAAATCACGAAGATAAACGCCTGTCTGTCGAATTTGACAGACAGGCGTTTTCTTCGGAGTTTTGGTTGACATTTCTCGCGGTCACGTGCTAGAATACCCTAGCGCCCAAAAGCGCCGAGGGGGAAACGATATGCAGCAAAATCTTACAGAGGGCAGCGTTATCAGGAAGCTGACGATGTTCGCGCTTCCTTTTTTGGTATCCAACGTAGTGCAGTCTCTCTATAACGTCGCGGATATGCTGATTGTCGGCAATTTCTGCGGTCCTTCCAGCATGTCGGGCGTCAACATCGGCGGACAGATCGTGCTGATACTAACAAATATTGTCATCGGCTTATGTATGGGCGCGACCGTGCTGATCGGGCAGTATGTCGGCTCAAAGAACCCCGAAGCGCTAAAAAAAACCACGACGACCGTGATAACAATCCTGCCGCTGATCGCGCTCGGTATCACCGCCGTTATGCTTTTCTGCAAGGAACCGCTGCTCCGGCTGATTCAGACTCCGGCCGATTCGTTTGCGGAGAGCAACAGCTACCTGACGGTTTCCACCATCGGGCTTGTCTTCATCTTCGGCTACAACGCGCTGAGTGCGATACTGCGCGGTATGGGGGACTCGCGCCGCCCCCTCTACTTCGTGCTGGCGGCCTGCATCATCAATGTGGGGCTGGACTTGTTATTCGTCGGCGTGTTCGGCTGGAAAGCGTTCGGCGCGGCACTCGCGACGGTGATTTCGCAAGCCGGAAGTATGCTGCTGTGTATCGTCTACATTAAGAAAAACGATTTCCCGTTTGACTTCAAGCTGTCGTCTTTCAAGATTTACAAAGATGAGTTGAAACTGATTATCAAAATCGGTCTGCCGTCCTCAATCCAGCATGGCATTGTGAGCATCTCGTTTCTGTTCCTCACCGCCGTCGTCAACATCGTTGGCGGTATCATCGGAGGGGAACTGGGCGCGGTCAACTCCTCGGCGGCGGTCGGCGCGGTCAGTAAGTTCAACAGCTTTGTCTTTATGCCGACGCTCGCCATCAGCTCTTCTGTTTCCACAATGTGCGCGCAGAGTATCGGCGCGAACCGCTTTGACAGAGCGTTGAAGGTCTGCTGTCTCGGAACGTTGTTTTCGTTTATCATATCCGGTCTGATCTTTGTGTTGGTTCAACTTTTTCCGGGTGCGATCCTATCCATCTTCGGCGACGACAAGCAGGTTATCGAATACGGCGTATCGTACCTCCGCGCCATGAGTTATGACTTTTTAATCATCCCCTTCACATTCTGCCTGAACGGGCTGTTTATGGGAGGCGGACACACTATGTTTACCTTAATCAGCAACGTCTCCTCATCGGTTCTGCTGCGCGTACCGCTCTGCTGGCTGTTCGGCGTGACGCTGGGGTGGAACCTCAAGGGTGTCGGGCTGGGTATCCCGGTCGCTACATTCGGGACATTGATTTTTACTGTCGCGTTTTTCTTGACGGGTAAATGGAAGCATAACAAAGTTAGTCCGGTAGCGCAGAGCTAACGTTTAGTAGGGGCGCGCATTGCGCATCCGCAAACGCAACGCTCCCCCCGTTTCCGGGGGGAGCATCTGTATATCTGCTTAGTTTATTCGGGGATAATGATCCACTGACCTTCGTAGATCATCGGTGAACCCCCGACAATCTTGACCCTGTCTTTGTTGGCTTCGTAGATCTTTCTCCACACATTTGCGTTGCCGTAATACTTCTTCGAGATGGCGCCCAGCGTATCGCCCGCTTTTACCATGTATACGCCTGCGGCGTTTTCAACGGCGCTCCGTGTGATGGGATCGATCAGACCCTTCGCGGGGAGGATGATTACCGCGCCCGCCTCAAGGATGCCTTTGGTTCTCTTGAAGTATTCTGCGTTGGCGGTCTTGATCGCGTTAACGGTGGCGCTGGACATCGAGCCGTNNGGCGTAATAGTTCCAGCCGATAGACCAAAGCGATTCGCCCTTTTGCACGGTATACGCGAGGTCTTGACCCGCGACGGGAGCCGGGGGAATCACGCTTACAAGCCCGTCGGTGGTGATGAGGCCGTCTGTGCTGCCGGGCGCGGGATCGGTCGGCGGCGTAACGGGATCTTCGTCATCTTCGGGGTCATCGGTGGGGTCGGCCGGCGGCGGGGTCGGCGGTGTGGGTGGGGTTGGCGGCGTCGGAGGAGCGGGAGGTGTTGTGTCATCCTCCAGAATAAAGTATGCTTTCATGACGTTCATGTCGTCCCACGCATAGCTGTAATAGCTGATATCGATCATGCACTGAGTTTTGGATTGGCTCCAAGCCTCATAGCCGAGCATTTCGTTCAGCGGGATAATCAATTTGCCGTCACTGTATAGGGTGTCCATCACCAGCGCGGGGGTGTTGTTCGGCGTCGATTCGACAGCCGCCCAGTTTGACGCGTCCCCTTCGGCGATTAAGTGAACCTGAATGTTGGTGCTGGCCGGTCTCGCGGCCACTTCCAACACAAGCGTCGTCGCCGACATGAAGGTGTCAAGGCTGATGCCGGTGGATACGTTGCCCTGATCATCCACATAACCTTCGCTTGCCCAGCCCTTTTGGCGGGCGGGTGCGCCTTGGATGGAGGTCGGCGGCAGCGGAAGGACATAGATGTTTTCGCCGTCTTCGGCAGCGGGAGGCGTTCCCGCGCCGGTGCGTTCAAGGGTGAGGATATCAACATCCGCGCCGTCCGGGTAGAGGGCGTTGCCCGCGTCGTTCGGATACGATACGTCGCTGCCGGAGGGAACGCTTACGCCCACGCCGTTATTGACAAAGTACAGCTCAACGACGCTGTTTCCGGCGGGCAGGTAGATTTCTTTGTCGGCCGCGACCATCGGAGCCTCATCCCAGCCGCCTTCCGGCAGCGCGGTGTCCGCCGGGACGATGAAGGTGCAGAGGGTGTTGTAGTCCGCGTTTCTCAGCAGGATGGTCTGGGCTTCCGAAGTGCCGTTGACCGCGCCGAGAGAGAGTTTATACATACCGGCTTCGGCTACGTTAATTTCATAACGAATCCATTCGCCGATATGCGTTTTGGTGATATGCGATTCGCTTGCGCCGCGTCCGCCCAGTCCGTTTGCCGGACCGCTGCCGGGTTCGCTGCGCTTGCCGCCGAGGTTGTCTTTCGCGAACTCCTGCTTAATGAGGTACGCGTCATACGCCTCCCCGGTCTTCCACGCAAGAAGGTCAATTTCGTTGACGCCGGTCGCGGCGATTTCGTGAACATCGGTCCACGGAATGGGGAGATCGCTTACCGTAGCTTTGAAAGCGTCATACGCGGCGGTGAGACTTGCGAGGGCTTCGTCCGTCGCGACCTGTGTGGAGAGGCGGTATGCGAGAACCGCCGCCGCTTCGTCTAAGACTACTTGCAGCTTGGCTTTTTCGCCGATCGGGTACTGACCCGCCCAGGGCCAAATGCCCTCGGTGGCGTTCGCCAGCACATCCTCTACTTCCGCGACCAACGCTCCCAGCGCCGTTTTGTCGGTGTCCAGAACAAGCGCGTAATACGCGTCATACAGCGCCGTGTATGCGGCGTGGATACCCTCAGCCGTTGCGGTTTCGTCCAGTGCCTTCGCGGCGGCGATCGCGGCTTGGAATTCGTCCCAGCCGCCGGTGATGTTTTCGTTCTCCGGCACCGCTTCGCTGCCCGCAACCAGCGTTGTTAGGTCGCTAAACGTGGCCGTTTGGCGGAGGGTGATGCTGTCGGTCGCTGTGTTGGTGTCGGTGCGATAGACGGTTATGGTGAGCGAGTCGCCGTCTATGGTGAGGATTGAATACTCGGGTGTATCGATCTTGCCGTGGGTATAGGCAACCCATTCCTGCTCTTCCGGCGCGTACATTTTATCCGAGCCGGACGCAGCGAGCGCCATGTACAGAATGCCGTTTGGCTGTACATAGGTTCCGGCGTCTTTTTGGGCGATGTCGTTTTCCAGCGTAGCCGGTCTTTGATTCTCTTGAATCTTGTTGCCCTTCATGAACTTCGAACGGGCGTAGACGTGGTCGTGTCCGTTGATCGCGAGGTCAACGCCGTACTCGTCGAGGAAGGGAGACCAATCGGGCTGCATCTTCTGCGCGTCGTTGTACGCGGTTCCCGCATGGTCTCCGGTTCCGTAAATGTCATGGTGGAACAGCGCAACCGTCCACACCGCGTCGGGATGGGAGGCAACCGCTTTTTCCATCAGGGGTCTGTGTATCTCTATGTCTTTTACGTTGGAGTTCAGGGAGATATAGAGCGTGTTACCGTAGCTGAAGTAGAAGTCGCCGCCGGCGCGCGCGAACGGCAGATCGCCCTCGCTCACTTCCGGCTCATAGTGATTCGGCCAATTGTAGTGCAGCGGCAGCAGCGCGTTCTGCTCCGCGGGTTCTCCGAGGAAGTCAAAGGTGTCGTGGTTGCCGATGGTGGTCATGATGGGAAGTCCCCGCAACTCCTTCGGTGCCAAAAAGAGGTCAAACTGCTCGGGGCTGTTGCTCTTGTCGGTCTGATCGCCTGCGCTCATCAAGAAACTCGCGTCCCCGGCTTTCGCGACAGCTTTCTCAACCGTCGCTTGCCAAGCAGCGCCTTCCGCCGCGTCGGCGATCTGCGGATCGGCGACCGCGATCACGCTGTACGCGCCGTCCGGGTTACGTGTCTTAAAGGTATTGATGGCGCTCCAGCTTTCGCCGTCGCCGAGGCGGTAGGCATACTCCGTATTCGGCAGAAGCCCCGTCGCGACCGCTTTATTGGTGTCGTATACAGAAGTAGCGGCAGAAACCGCGCCGGTGAACGACGCCGCGTCCGCGGGCATCATGTTGTCGTTCGCGGCAACGTCTTCATTCTTCGCGAGCTGGATGATGGCGGCTTTGGCCGCGCCTTTTTCGGTGAACCACGCGAAGTTCATCTCAGACGCCGTCTTACCGGGGGTGAGGGTGATGTGCGTGGCAAAGGTGATCACGGCGGCCGTCAGCTTCACGGTGCTGAAGATCTCAAACTCGTTTGCGAGGTCGATCCCGTTCACGCCGGCACGCGCCGCGCCGCCTCTGTTATCGCCGGGATCGGTGTACCTGTCCGTCGCGCCGTCGGGTCCCCCGTCAACGGTGAGCAAGAGGTACAGTTCGGTCGCAACCGTTCCGGCCGTCTCGTCGCAGAGCAGCGAGATGGGAAGGGTGATACTCGCCATCTCCGTACCGCTGCCGAGAGCGTCAGAAATCGCGATCTTACCGTCCAGCAGGTTCGCGGTTGTCGCGAAGGTGATGTCGGCAATCTCTTCCGCGCCGCCCGACAGATCCGACCACACCAAAATACGGCGAGTTGAATTGTGCGGAACGCGGTATGTAATGTCTAAGGTTCCGTGTTTGCTGTTGCGGAGGACGCCCGCGTCAATACCGATATTGCTCAGCTTTAACACATGGTTTTCGGTACCGATACGGCTCACGTTCGCGTTCTCGGCATCGATACGCCAGTCATAAACAGCTTCGTCGACCGTTACGTCTAACTGTACGGAATCGAAGATTTCGAATTCGTCCGCGAGGTCGATCCCGTTGACACCGGCGCGCGCGGCACCGCCTCTGTTTTCACCCGTTTGGGTGTACCTGTCCGTTGCGCCGTCGGGTCCGCCGTCAACGGTAAACAGCAGATAGAGCGCGGTTGCGGCTTTGCCCGTGGCTTCGTCGCGGAGCAGGGCTTTGGGTACATTAATGATAGCGGAATCCGTTCCGCTGCCCAGCGCGTCCGAAATCGCGATCTTGCCGTCCAGCAGATTCGCGGTTGTGGCGAAGGTGATGTCGGTGACCTCTTCCGCACTGCCGGAAGCGTCTGTCCACGCCAAAATACGCCGGGTGGAGTTGTGCGCGACGCGATAAGCAATCTTCAGTTCGGCGCTTTCGCCGCGGCGAAGCATATCGGGGCTGATGCCTATCTTGTCGAGTTTAAGCACGTGGTTGTCGGTACCGATGCGGCTCACGTCCGCGTTTTCGGCGTCAATCTTCCACGTATAGTCCGTCGCGGCGGAATCTTGTGGTTCCGCGGCCAAAACACCGATTGGCAGGAGTGAGGCTAACAAAAGAATCGCTAGGGTTAGCGCGATCGGTTTTCTCATTTTTCTTCCTCCACTTAAAATGTCCGTGAGGCAAGCAGTAACACTTAACGGTACTGTACCCCATCGTTTTCCATTCAAATATACCAGCACATGGCTGGTTTGTCAAGAGTATGTAAAATTTATGTCAAGACGAACCAATTACTTGTTCGCACTGCACAAAAAGTCATGCCGTCTTCAACCCCTAATTTTGCACAGCATAGCAGATAGCATCTATTTCTAAGTGTTTTTTATAATTCTTCTTATTGTAATATTATTCTTGCTTTATTTGTAATATCGTGTTATAATAAAGAAGACAAAGCAAAAGTGTGTGGATATGTTTCAATATTCGACAAAAGACATAAAAAAAACGCAAAAAAAGTTCCGCGCCGCCGAACAGTTCTGCAACCATCACCTCGGCGAAAAACCACGACGACGCTCCTCAACTTGCGCCGATTCACTACAACGCAGGGAAGCCGACGCAAGTACAAAGCGGTACGGGGATATTGGCTAAACCCTCGTCTGTAAGGAAAAAGTACCGATCCGTACAATCAAGAGGAAGGATTAGATGATAACATCACAATGCAATACGGAACGGCAGGTGCGGGGAAGAGTATTTATTATACAGAACTTAATTCCTGTATCGGTATAACTGTTATTAAAAAAAGCGGAGAAAAAATGGGAGTTCATCTTAGCGAATTAGATGATGCAGAGATTAAGTATGACCCTGCCGTTGACGGGATGGCTTCAGTCAGTAATTAGCCTCCCCCCACTCTCCAAGTTCCTCGGAAGTAAGCACCTTATCCAGCTTCGCGTATTCAATCCCCACTGCTCGCAATATTTCTTTCATTCCTATAACGCCCGCTCCGGCCGCCGCGAGGAACGCGGCGGTTAAAACGGTGTTCCGAATCGCGGAGCCGGTCAGCTCAAACGTTTCGGCGAGAAAACGGATATCTAGTTCCTCCGATAGCGGCGCGTTCGGGCTTTTCAAAAAGCTCCGCCAGAGCTTTTCCCGCGTCTCGATATCCGGCGCGGAAAACTCCACGCGAACTTGAATACGACGCAGAAACGCCGGATCGAGGTTGGAGGTTAGGTTCGTCGCGAGCAGCGCAACACCTTCGTAGGTTTCAAAACGCTGCAATAAAAACGCCGTTTGCATGTTCGCGTATTTATCGTGGCTGTCTTTCTGCTCCCCGCGCTTGCCGAATAGTGCGTCCGCTTCGTCAAAGAACAAAACGCCGCCGCTTTTGGCAGCTTCGCCAAACACAGCTTCAAGGTTCTTCTCCGTCTCGCCGATGTACTTGCTCACGAGCGCCGAGAGATTTACCGTGTACATCTCCATATCCAGTTCTCGCGAGAGGATCTGCGCCGCCATTGTTTTACCCGTGCCGGGCGGACCGGAAAACAACGCGCGGACACCGTTCCCGCAGGCGGCACCGCTGTCCAGACCCCACGCGCCGCGCACGGTTTCGCCGTACAGGACGCGGTCGCGGATATGAAAGAGCAGCTCTTTCTGCGCCGGTGGAAGAATTAAATCATCCCATGTATACGTCGTTCGTGCTTTCTGCGCCATCCGCTCCATTTGATGCGTCAGCTGACGTTTGCAAGCCGTATGCAAAACCGTTAGTTCCCCCACGCCTTCCCGCGCCGCGATCTCTTTCGCCGTGCGGCAGGCGTCTTGAATCTGCCCGACCGAGAAGCTATACCGCGAGACAATCACATCCGGCGTCTCCGGCAGATACGTTCTCCATACAGACAATCTCTCTTCATATCCAAGCACGGGTGTACGGAGCGGCACAGCGGAATATCCCTCTTCTGTCGGAAGAGAGTCCTCCACTTCAACGGCGACGAACACGTTTGCGGGTCGCACGGCGCGTATCAGCGCGGAGAGCTTGTCCGGCGGCATGTTCTCAATGTAAAGAAAAGCACCCGTGAGGGAAAGATACGTCTCCAGCTCCGAATAGTTTTCGTACCCCTCCGGCTTTAGGCGCACGCAAAAACCGTTGGTATCTTCCAAGAAACGCATCAACCAGTATTTACGCCCGGAACCCTTCGCACCGCTGAGACTGAAGATGTTACCGTCCGGTCTCACCGTAAGCTGTGCGGCGATTTGTTTCGGGATATCGCTGGGTATCAGCGATGCGGGAAGCGCTCCTGCGGGAACAAGATACTCGCAAAACCCCGGCGTCCCGCCTAGCAGAGCATCCAAGACGACCGGGCGCAAACTCAACGGCGTTTCGATGTCCCCAAACAGCGGTCGGTTCGTTCTATTGTTCTGCCGCCAATGAATCTTCCACGATAGCGCTTCCTCCGGCGTGGCGGAAAATACGCGGAGCGCGAGGGAAAGCGTCAACCCGCCCATCAAGTCCAGCACGGCGCGGTACGCCGGAAGCAGCTCCGATGCCAGCGCCAGTTTGAGCGCAAAATAAGCAAAATCGTCCAGATGTAGTTTTTCTCGAATCTCGTGAAGCGCTCCGTTGTCCAGTGAGGCTGTCTCGGCGGCATACGACTCCCATGCTTCGCCGCTCTCCCCCGTGATATCGAGCAGCGCGGCGACGCCGGAGGCATCTCCTCCGGCTTGCGCGTAAGCATACAGCAGCCAGCGCAGTGGCGAAAGCTGCGCGAGTAAATACTTCGTCATGTCAGCTCCTTAAACCGTAAATAGCACTTCGGGCGGTGTAATTGATTTTTGTCGGGCGTGGCTGCACTTGAGGTACTCCCGCGAGGACGGGTCGTCTTGCCGCCGCTTCAATATTTCCATGAACCCGGCGCGCGCCTCTTCGTAGTCCGCGTTATAGTAACACGTAACCGCAGTCTCGAAAAGTTCACGCGAGGCGTCTTTCTTTTGAATCTGCTCCGGCGGGTCGCCGTCGTAGAAGTCATATAGATCGCGCGCCGTCCCGCTGTCGTTGATACGCCCGAGCTTTCGGGAACGGTATTTGTCCCCGCCGATAGCCTCATACGCGCCCTGCTCCACCATCAGGCGACAACCGTACAGGAACCCGGCTTTGCGAACCTCTTCTGTTTTGTGAGAGAAACGAGAGAAGAGCATCATGTTCAAACGTGAATCGTCCCCCGTTACCCCCAAAAATGAATCCGCATACGCAAGCAGGATGCTGCACTCGATCGGATTCCCCGCTTCCTCGTTCAGCCGGTTGATCGCCGCGAGCATCGCGAGCGCGGCGTCCGCCGCTTCGTCGGGCGGACAAGCTAGTAACGCGCGAAGTTCGCGGCTGTTGAAGCGTTCAACCACACCGCCGTGTTCCGACAGCACCGGCAGCAGACGCGTATAAAAACGGTTCAGTGCGTCCAAATGATCGTCATGCTGATCAAAACTCTCGGTCATCAGCAGCAAAAACATCGCTTTCGTCTCTATATAGTCCGAAGCGCGTATCTCCCGAATCGACGGTTTGTTTAGAATTGTCAGCATCTCGCGCGGAACGAACCGGCTGTAGCCGTCACTGACCGCTCGCGTTTCCGTGATCGCGCTTGCAACGGACGATGCCATGCTGTTGAACGCTTGAGCGATTTCCCCCGTTTCGTCCAGATTGCGCAACGACACCCGTGTGTCATATTTGCCCTCCGCAATGGCCGCCGCGCCGCGCCTCAGTTTCCCCATTGCCCGCAGCGTCACGGCAAGCACGGCGGTCAGTGCGGCGGACAGCGCCAAAAATACATACAGGCACATACGTATCATCTGGTTTCTCACATTATCAATGTCGGCGGAAAACTCCCATTCGGGGGTACTGACCTCCAAAATGCCGATTACCGTACCGTCATTCACAATCGGGTATAAAAGAGACAGCCATATGTCTTCGTCGAACAAATCATATTCCCGCAAAAAAAGGGGAGCAGTCAGATTCTTCTGCAAATATTCTTTTTCTTCTCCCTCTGAAAATAAATCATAATATTGCAAATCGAGATTGATGATGGAATTGTCGCACGCCGCTGTATAAATGCTATTCCCTTCCACCCTGTAAAGCCAAAAATTAATATAGCGCGATACCGTGAATTCGTCGGGTCCGTCAAACAGCGTCACCTCATATGAACCCGACAGTTCCAATAAGTCTTTGCGAAGGGTTTTGTAATTTTTGCTTGAAAAAGGATCGTTCCAGTTAACGTTGGCCAACTCAGCCGTGTTTATATCTGATACAACCTCCTTCGCGTCGGATGTAAGAGAAGAGCGGACAGTGTCCACCATCAGTCCCTCAACACGGCTGACCGATACCATGATGATGATCACGGCTCCGGCGGCAAAAACGGGTAAGATGGAGAAGGAGAGCTTGAGAAGCAAACTGATTCGTTTCCTCCGCCAGATAAACCGTATCACGGATAGTATCAGTACGGCAATCGCCGCTTCCAGCGCCGCCATGATGAGCGTCTCAGCGGGGAAAAGAAAGCGCACGGGAACTGTCAGTGATGAGAATGTGTGAATATCCCCCGAAGAGGATGTTTGGTAGGTGTGGTCTTTTGTCAGAGCGACCCATGTGCTTTCGGTTTGAACGCTTGCTCGAAGCCAATTCAGGTTTTCGTCCCGTACCGCCCCGAAATCGTCCGTTTCGGGATCAAGCCAGAGAAAATCTTCCCCTGTTTCAGGATTTGAGGTAAATAAATACAGTTCGCCGTTACCGGCTGTTAAAAGCTGTACCACTGCCGTCCCGTCTTCCGGGCGATAGATTTCAACCCAGTCTTCGTCCTCCGGGCGGTACACACGGGAATCTTGGGACAGAACGGATAAACCGTCGCCGGTCACCGTAAACGAGGATAAGATGAATGGGAAAGATACTTTGTCCCAAAGCCGAACCTCCCCGCTTTTTACGTCAGCACGATAAAGGGTTAATTTGCCGTCTGCCTCATTCACTTCCGTGTAATAAATACCGCCGTCATACACCGTCTCCGCAACAGACAGCCACCCCTCCCCTATTTGAAGATCGCACAGCGTGCGAACCTCCCCCGTTCGCATGTCGCAAACGGCGATTCGGTTGGTGAGGTTTTGCGGGGAACTGTAGGGCAGATCACTTATGCGGAGATATACAAGCCCGTCCTGTGCGGCGAGCAGATGCACCGTATTCTTTTCGTTCTTGTCCATGTTGCGCTTAGGAAAGGACACCGCGCTCAAAAGCCGCCCGTCCGCGGAAATCTCCCGCAGCCAAAGCGTATCTTCCCTGCTGTCATAGATGTCATATATAATACCGCGCTCGGTAATAAAACGCTCGACCGTATGGGTTACGGGGCGTAAGCTCTCCCAGCGCCGCCATACATTAAGCGCCAGAATGACAACCGTAACGGTCAGCAAAATCGCCGAAAAAGAGAACGAAAACAATCTTTTTGATTTCATCTTAGCCAACCATAATCGTAGCCTGCCCGGCAAACGTGAAGGTGATAACGCCGCCCCACAGGCACTGGCACTGCGACGAATCGGTCAGCGCGGGTTGCCCGCCGATGGTGACCGTTGAAGAGCCGGGCGTCCACGGCGCGACGACGTTCGGGATACAAGGCATCGGTGTCAGCACGCCGAGAGCGGCGACGGTGGCCGCCGCCACCGTCGGGTTGGCCGGGCAGTTACACATCGCGAACGGCAGGATGTTTACAAGAGGTTTGTTGTCCATGATGGTTGCCATCGGCAGGATATTAAACACCTTGTTTTGCGGCAGAACGGTGAGAACCGAGGGCGCGACGCCGAAGGGGCAGCTCATCACCGCTCCGCCGCAGACACCAAATCCCATAATTTATCTCCTTAAAGTTGAATTTTTTCGAGTTCCCCATCGCGTAACAAATACAAAAAACGCGCATCGACCGGCACGGGAAGATTCTGCCCTTCAGGGACATAATACAGCGGCAGCAGGCGCGAACGCAGGGGAAACGAAGCCGTTTCCGACAATGTATACCGTCCCCGCCCGTGTGCGGTATAGATGGTTACGGGCGTTTCCGCTCCGTCCGGCGTTGTGATGACGCACCATAAATCCGTGAGGTCTACGCGGTCTTCCTTATGAAGGGTAATAACCCCCGCTTCCGTCGAGGCGGTCAGCGTATACCCACCCCGTGCGGCACTGAAAGCGACATACGCGCCGCTGCCCAATTCATAGTACCGTTTATTTCCGGTATGGCGGGGAATCAGAGCGACGCGCAGCACTCCGGCACCTTCCGCGACCGTCAGCGTTACGTTGTGATAGAGTTCCGACGTAACGCGTATATTTTCGGGGCGGTCGTCGGTAAAGACGAAGTATCCGTCGTTTTTCGCCACCGGCACACCGCCGGGGGAAATTACCCGAAGCGTACCGTCGCCCGGCCAAACCGGGCGCCCCGTTGTGAAATCGTCGGGTCGAACGACCAACGAAACCGTTACGGTTCTCATATGTCCTTCGCCTCAAGCCCCGCCGTGCTGACACGGGGAACAGCCGTAAACCGCAGTGACGGAATGGCGATCGGCGCGCATTGATAAAACAGCGAAAGGCGGTACGGCACCCCGGAAAACTGCCAAACCTTGTTCACGGTGTCCTCGTCGGGAGACAGCAGCTCAATACGCGGCGCGGGTACGACGGACGGTTGCATAACGCCGGAAAACGCAAGCTCGCTGATATCGCCCCAAAACTGCATCACACGCTCCAGCAGTTTATAATCATCCGCAAGCCCGGACTTTTTACCGATGTAAGATGTCACCATAAAGCACATCCGGGCGCAGAGCGGCGGAGCCTCCTTCCCGCCGTCCACACGTAGCGAATCGGTCAGCTGATAGCGCGGGTCTTTGATGAGGCTGTATGGAAAGACGCCCAGCAGGCACGTCTCGTCGGTATCCGCCGGAGAGCGGAGACCGATCTGACCGGGTTGAAGCGGCAAAGCATCCCTTAACGCGCCGATGATTGCTTGCGTAACATCCGAAAACATTATTTCCCCCGTTCCGGCAGCGCGCTGACCCGAAGAAACAGAATCTTTATTGGTGTCGCGGGTTCTTCCGGCGGCAAGGGTTCGTAAAACACCGCGATTGCATAGTGTTCCGTTTCCGCCATCCCCCCGACCGCCTCGTTCGCGTCTCCGCTCCAATAGCTATTGGAAACCCCCAGCGCGAACACCTCCGGCACCCCCGCGGGAACCGGCGGGAAGTCCGCAACATCCGTCTCCGCACCCACCACCAGTCCGCCAGCCGCAGCCAGCCCGCAGAGATACACCTCGCTCAAGACATCGGGAAGCCCGGTTTCACCCAGAGTAAACGCGTACAACACGCTGCTGCCCTCATCGATCACAAAATGGCGCTCGTCTAAAAGCTGCTCTTTATAATTAACCGAATCCTCGGTGAGCGCCGTCAGCACGTCTGTGTAGGCAAAGCCGAACAGCGAGAGCGGATTCAACCGAATTGGAGGTCCCGGTGACGATTCGGGAGACGGCTCCGGGGATGGTTCGGGAGACGGCTCGGGCGAAGTTAGAGGGTTCCCGTCGGGACCATACTCTACCCCCGCGAGCATCCTCTCGCCTTTCAGATATTTCCCCGAAAATATAGGGTAGCCGGTTACCGGGTCATACTCCGTCCCTTCCCCGTCAAAAACCCCCGCGGAGAAGCCGCCTTTGTAACAAACGGAGCCGTTGCTGTACAGCGTACCCTCCCCGTCATACAGCCCTTCTGCAAATCCGCCCCTGTAAAGTAAAAACCCATCCTCATACAATAACCCCTGCCCCGAAAACACATTGGCATCAAAATCGCCCTTATAATATACAGCGCCGCCGCTTTGGTACAGCGTCCCGGCTCCGGCATACTGGTTTTCTAAAAAATCTCCCTCGTACAGCAGGTTTCCGTTTTCGTAAAGACGCCCCTTTCCCGTGACAACCCCCTCTTCAACGACACCTTCGTACACCAGCGTACCGTCTGAGAGCAGCAGTCTCGCCTGCCCCGAATACTCCGGCAAGTAAGGGGACAAAACGGAGAACTCCGGCACGGGCTGTCGGGAAATCCACCACCGCACAACGCCCGGATGGATCGTCAGCGCGTAAGTCAGTGCGGCGGCAAGCAGCGCGGTCGCAAGCACGCCCAAAAATGTCAGCGATATGTACCGCGAACCGATACGCGCATAGCCTTTTACTTTACGGGTCTTCCTCATCCAGCATCACCGTCCCGATTGCGAGGATTCTTTCCTCCGGCGGAGGCGGGGAAATCACCGCGCGGTAAAACACCACAGCCGCCGATATATAGACCGCCGCCAGCGCGATCAGTGCCAAAACCGGCGCGGCGCGAGCCAGCAGCATTTCTTTCAGAGCTTCGGCGCGGGCGCGTAACCCCGGAGCCTCCGGCTCCGGCAGACGCGTTGCGACTTCCTCGGCGTCCCGCAGCGCCACTGTGTACAGCTCCGGCCAACTGTAAAACGTATGGCTTCTCAATAAGCCATATAACTCCGCCTTATCACCGCAGACGGCGCGGACAATCTCGGCAAGGTACAGCATGGTTTTCACGGGATCGTGCCGGAGATACTGGGCGGTAAGGCAGAGGTCGTAGACCACCTTGATCTCCCCGGACGGCGAGCAAAGCAAATTCTCCGGACGAATCAAGTCATACAGAATCGGGTACGGCGGGTTGTGCGCGAGACAAAACGCGAACAGGGAGCGCAGCACGGCGGCGCGTAAAGCGTTCGGCGCGTCGGTCATCACCGTTTTCAGCGTGCCGCTTTCCTGCGGGTGTTTGAATACGGCGCAGAATCCGCTTCCGTGGGGAAAGAACTCAATGAAATCGGTAAAATCCGCGTTATCCCGGTAGCTCATAAAGAGCGGCGTAAGTTGCTTCGCGAGATGCGGGGAATCGACGATTGCAAGCATGTACCGCTTCCCTTGCGAACGCGCGATCAAGCGGCGCTTATTGCCGCAATACCGTGCCAGAATGGTATATGTCCGGGAGGGGGATTCGATGATTCTCATAACGCTTGCTTAACCACGACAACATAGGCAGTCCCCGATACCTCCGGCGAGGATGCGCTCACGGCGCGGACTGTGTATACACCCTCGCGGTCGGGCGCGACGTAGTAACCTTCCTTTGTAATGCCGCCGCTGTCCTGTTCCCCCACGCTCCAAACAATATCCGCCCGCGCCAGCCCGCGCGCCTCCGCCGTAAACTGAACGCTTTCGCGGCAAGCGAGCCGCACGGAACCGGGTGTAATGACAATCAGCGGCGCGGGCGGTGCCGCTCCCGACCAAGCCGGATCGGTTTCGGCCATCCAGATAAAACGCAAAACACGCTCGGAAGGTTCCGAGTTTAAGCGCACCCCGATTCTAAACGAGCCGTTTTCCTCGTTTGTTTTCACCGCCCATTCGTAGGGGCGCGGAGAGAAGATCGAGGGATCCCCGAAAACGGCTCCCTTTTCCGTTTGCAGCCCCAGTGTTACATATACGCCGATCATTCCGAGCCCGTGCACGATATCACCGGAAACCTGAACGGAACCGTGACGCGCGCCGTCGGGAATCTCCACCGTCGCCCTGCCGAACGCTCGCGTTCTCTCTTCGGGCGGCACGGGCAAACTAGAACGTTCCGGCAGAGGCGCGGGAGGGTTGACCGCCTCCGGCGCAGCGGGTGTTTTTTGGTTAAACGGCAGGCATTCAATCTGCTCGATTTCGTAGGCGTCTTCCCACCGCGCCAAGTGGATCCGCGCGAGGTACAACCGCCATAGTTTGCCGTGTTCAAGCGTTTGCTCCAAATCTTCCGTAGATTCGGAGGTCGAGACTTCACCTTCGTCCGGCTCCCGATACCGCAGATACAGCCGAACACCCTCTTCAACGCGCCCGAAACGGTTTTCCTCCAGCGGCGCGTCGTTCAGCGCGTGCATCGGCTCGCACGGCGTCTCGGCATACTCGGCGCATAAGTAAACGCTCTTTTCCATCCCGTAATCGTCCCCGAAACCCGAAAGCTCCGACAAGCGAGTGATAACGGGTCTGTCCAGCACGATCTCACGCCCAAGCCCGTCCAGTGCCAAGCCCGACTCCACGGCGACCGTCACGCCGTCCACCTTCAGCACGTTAAATCCGCACACCACACCGGGACCGACCAGCAGCGCGTTCAGCAAGCGGCGTTTATTATTGAAATAAAGCTGTTCCGCTTCCATATCGCGCTGGGTCAGCAGCTTGCCGAAGAAATATTTATTGCGGTTGAGAGGAAACAGGTTTGTATTCTCCATGATGAGAATCCCCCAATAAGGCAAAGTTCAAGCGGCTGTTTACGCCCAGCTCCGCTGCGGTGTACTCGCCGAGGCGCGTATTTATCCCAAGATACGAGCTGTCGGACAGCGCCGGGTGCATCTGCAGAATCCGAATTGCGCAGGATACGCCGCCGGGCAGAAATGTACGTAAAACCGTATCCAGATTCGTTACATTTACTTCTGTTCCCGAAGCCTCGGGCGGCAGCAATAACGTGATTTCGCCGTTCTGATAATGCCGGTCTGTTTCCGTGTCCCCCGTCAGCATTCGGAAGTTTTCGCAAACATACGGACGGAAGCCGGTGTACTGCGTAACGAAATCCGCCAGCGCCGAGAACCTCCCCTTCTTACGGTACAAGCCGGACATCAGTAACCCCCGCAAGTTTTCCGTCTCCCACAGCTCAATATGGGGAATTCCCATCGCTTCGGCGAGCCAGCGCACTCGCGAAGGAGAGGCGGCGCGAGGGTCAAGCGTTTCGTAAAGCGCGTCTGTCTTCTGCTCCAGTTCTAAGTACGGCGCGGAAAACAGCCGCAGGAACCGATCCAGAAAGCCGCCTTCCTCCCTGTATATCTCCGGCAGATACGGTAAAAACGACTCCCACGCGGAGTATACTTGAATCGAGCGGATCACAAGCGGTGGCGTTCCTTCCGGCTTGGTGAATATAACTGCCGTCACACAGAATTGCCCGCGCAGTTTACTTGGTATAAAATCCAATGCGCCAAACTGACGGAACTCCTCAAACTCACCGAGCCGGTTCAGCACGTCCCAAACATCCAACGCTCTGTCTTCCTGTAACCCGCGAATCTTATCCGCCGTTCGCTCGTTGTCGGTCGCGTAAAACCGCCACTCAACGCTTGCGCCCTCCGGCAGGTCGGCGGTCACCCGCTGCCAAACGTTGCCGCGCTCCGTGCTGTCCATTAGCGGCGTTATCAAAACGCCGCCGTTCTCCATCACCACGCGGTCGCCGACAATCTCCCCCCCAAACAGGCGGCAGCGCTGAAACGCCGCTTGATGGTTGAAAATAAAGTACCGCGTTTCGTTCACGCCGTTCCCCTCCCCGCTCCGGTACCAGACGGCAAGATGGGACGAATTACAAACTCATAGCCCGCGAGGCGGAACGGCTCCAAATGAGCGCGTATGGCGCGCTTCTCCCGTTCGGTCAGTTCTTGTTCCCTCAGCTTAACCGCGACAACGATCATGCGCGGACGCTCCCCCTTTTGCCGGTTTTCCGGCGCGAATACCCGAACCGCTTCTATACCTAAATCCGGGGTTTCTAAAACGAGCGTTTCTATGTCCTTCGCCGTGACCGTCTGACGCCGTTCGGCTTCCATCCGCGCCAACGTCTCGGCGAAACTTTCACTATCCGCGCCGCCCTCGGCGGGTTTATCCTGTATCAATGTAAGGATATGCTCCCCGACGCGCATTTCGGTAAGCTGCCCCGACGTAATGTTGCCTTCCTCTCCCCGCGTAAGCGTCATCGAAGTGAGCAGCACAGTTCCGTTCGGCGCCAGACCTCGGAAACCGTCGCCGAAGGAGACGGTTTCCCCCTCCAGCGTAAAATGACGGTCTGCGGGGCCGGAAAGCCGGAAATCGTCCACCAGTGTCCATTCCCGCCGACCTTCTTCGGAAACGGTCAGCGAAAACTGTTCGATCTTCTGCCCGCGCGCGTCCACCGTCACGCGCAGGTTCGGGAATCCTTTCGCGACCGCGAGCGCCTGTGGTACGTAATCCGCGCCTCCGGCCACGGTGTGCCGCTGCGTAAGCCGGAGCGTTAACTCTTTTCCGGGACAAGCGGGGACAGATTCGGTCGTCTCGAAACGAATTTCCTCCGCCATCGCGGGCGTTCCGGCGGGTATGGCTGCCGGTGTGCCGTACGGCAGCGTGACCTCCGCCGTCGCTGGGCGCACCCGCCGCGAAGTAATCCCAAGCAACGGGAAAAACGCGTTCGCCCGCTCGCTCTCCGCCATGTGGAAACGCTGCGACTCTGTTAAAAACGCGATCAAATCAATCAGCGTCACGCCGGGGTCGTGTGTGTTAAAATCGCTCCAAACGGAATACAACTCCGCCGCGTTCATCCGGGAGCGTTCCGCTATCGCGGCGAAACGCTCGTCGTCTAAATCGTTCTGCCGTAACATCAGGAAGCCACCCGCAGCAGGATATTATGTTCTCCGTTCGCCGGAACAGCAAAGGGTTCACGAACGGCGCGCTTATAATCCGCCGGAGTTCCGTTTACAGTATAAACAACCTTAACGTTATGCGGCGAAAAGGAGCGCAGAACAACCGCTATCTCCTCCGGCGGCGGAAGCGAGCCGATTTGCTGCTCTCCGCGTATGGCGTCTAAAAACCGCGAAAGGCTCTCTGTTATCATCTTTTTCACACCCAATGCTTCGTCCGGCGCGGCTATAGCTGCGTGAACGGTCACGTTGACCGCGATAAACCGCGCGGGAACTACATATAAAGTTCCGGTTCCGAGCGAGCGCCGCGCCGCCAAATAGTCATGCACCTCTTTTTTTAATGTGTCAAAAGGGCAATCCGACAACACCGCCAAGCAGTTGCTGTCGGGGTCTTCCGCTCCGTTCTCATCGGTACGGCAATAAAACCGCGCGCGTAAGACCAGCGGTGACGCCTCCAACGCCAACGCTTCGTAATCCGCCGGACTGACGGCTCTGCCGCCGTGGAACAGAGCGGCGGTTAAGCGGCGAATGACGCCTTCCTCATCCTCCTCCGCCGCGCCTCCCACGCAAACCAGCGGATTAAACACGGCGGTGACCCCCGCAACCGGCGATAGAAGAGAACGGAAAGCGCCGGGCGGCAGATTTGCCGCCTCTCCGGCGACCCTCGCCGATGCCGGAACGGCGTTTTCATGAAGCCCCTTCAGGCGCGGACGGGTAAAGCCGCCGCTTTCCGTGAGGCATATCCGCATCCAGTACGCCTCACGCCCGAACATACGGGTTATGGTGCAGGGTGCGGAAACCTGATACGTTAAGATGCCGGTTTTGGAGAGTCCGTCCGTGCCGTCATGAATATCCAACGGTTTCCAGTCTCCGGAAATCGCATATTCCCAGCGTAATCTCAGGGGAGAACCCGGCTCTAAATCAAAAAGCAGATTCCCCTGCGAAAACGGTTTATCAAAAGCGAGATACACCGCATCGGGAGATTGTACCCCCCCGCGGAGCGGAACCGGCTCCCCCGGCACGACCTCGCGGGTGTCCATATATTCAAAAACCTCGGATTTATGTATTGGGAACTCTCCCGCGTAGCGAAGGCGCAGCCCGGAGATAACCGGCGTTCGGTAACGCCCGTGCATCCGAAACAGATTGTTAACCGTAAGAACCCGCGCCCGGATAAACGGAAGCTCGTGTGCGCCCCATACAGCGGGAGCCATATCGTCGGGGCAGGTAAAGCGCAGCTTGCACCAACGCGCCGAACCGTCCGCAAACATGTCCGGCTCCCCCGCGCGGAGAACCGACCAGCCCGTTCCGTTGTAGTATTCCCAGATCACTTCAGCAATGTCGATCACGTATTCTTTTGGAGGTTCCAGCTCCGAGGCTTTCATCAGCTTTTTCAGACGGATCTGTGTTTCGGGGTACCCCTCGATCGGGAAATCCTCAAAACTTAGGTAAAATGACACCTCAACCGACGCACCGGGTTTGTTCAGCGCGTCCTCCGAGGCGATGTAAAAACAAAGACCCGGGATAAACCGCCGTTCGAACGGATATACCTGATCGCCCGGCTGCTGCGTATCGCCGGTGTAAACCGCGTCCGGGAACAGCGCGTTCCCCGAAGGAAGCGCCGTTACGCCGCTTAAAGCCGCGTTAGAAACCTCCCCGCCGCGAAGCGTAAAACGTATAGCGCGGCAAGAAAGTTCCCGTTCGCCGGGAAATAATATCGCGTCTCCGTCCGGGCGCGCAGTCAACGGTTCCCAGCGTTCCCCGTCGCCATATTCCCAAAACGCTTCTTCTCCGCACAGCGCCGTAATTTCCATATTATGAAGCTCAGTCCGTAAGCGCAGAGACGCTTTAGGTGAAACGTGAAAAGCAAAGGGGTGGTGAAACGTCCAAACATGCGGCGCGGGAGGTTCCGCGCTGAACAGCGTAATGTTTTGAACCCCCGCATACAGCCTCACGGCGTCACGGGAAGGTGACGCGTAATACACCGCTTCGACACCGCCCGGAGATACAATCAAGTCTTGGTCTGTTTCCAGCACGCTCTCCGGCTTTTCCGGACAGACGACACCCGTCCCCGCAGGGATGCGCACACGGTCTTTGACCTTAAAAACCAAAATCCCACGCGACGGGAGCGCGCTTTTCGGCTCGGAACCCATCACGTCCAGCAGGGCGCGGCGGCAATTGTCGGGAAGCCGTTCAAACCGCTCCAGCGTGCCGGAAAACATTTTGCACCACAGCATCGCCAGCACCGCCCCGGCGTCCGGCGAGGACGGGTTAAAGCGCCACTCCGGTACGTAATACGGCGCGCGTTCGACCAGCGCGTTCAGCAAGGTCTGTTCTGTCATTTAGGTTCCCTCCGTCAAGAAGAACGGAAACACCAAGTTAAACGGATTGTTGGTGCCGCGCACCGTGTAACGTATATGCAAGCGAAACCCGCCGGCTGAACCGAAATCCACTTCCGTTTCAACATCGGTGATGCGCGGTTCCCACAGTTGCAGGGCGTCTTCCGCAGCCTCGCGGATCCTCTCACGCGTGCCGTATTCGTCAACTTCAAAGGCGTATTCATGAAGTCTGCTGCCGAATTCCGGGCGCATTAGACGTTCGCCCGGTCTTGTCGTCAGGATGATTTTGATGGACTGTTCTATATCTTCCTCATAGCGCGACAGCCGAACCCGCCCGGTTGCTTTGTCTACGCCGACCGGGAACGCCCAGCCGCACCCCAAAAAATCTTTGGTATGATCCATCCGAACATCCCCCTATCAACTATCATCTAACGGCGCGCCGAGGGCGACGCGCCCTACTAGTTAATCTTCGTCATAGACCCCTTCAGCGTCAGTATCCCGCTGCTTTCTACCTTGACGTTTGAGCCGGTCATCTCCGTGTTCTGCGCGTTTATCTTCATCGTGCCGCCGTCGATTTTCACTTGTTTGCCCTTCATTGTCAGCGCGTTTTCCGCTTCTATCGTAATGGACGGACCTTTCATATCAACAGTTCCCTCTATCGTAATCGTTGTAGCTTTGATGTTCAGTTTGTCGCCGGATTCCAAATCAACGGTGCTTTTGTTCTCGTCCAGTACGAGTTTCTGCTTCCCGTCGCTTGTATTGACTTTGACTGTTTTATTTTTATCGTCTATCTCAACAATATGCCCGTTCTTGCTTTTAACGGTTATCTTCCCCTCGTCTCCATCTAGAAAGGTTACGTTGTGTCCGCCTTTCGTAGCAATGCGCCGTATATTGTTGTCCTCATTGGCGGTATCAGCCGGGAGGGTGTTTACTGTGTTCCATAAACTGCCCAACACAACGCCGCAGTGTTCGTCCCCGCCGATAAACCCCACAACCACCTGATCGTCTTTTTCGGGGAGAAAGTACACGCCGTAATCTTTTCCGGCATACGGCGCGGCTACGGGAAGCCATTCGGTGGTATTACCCGATGCGTCAAAGGACGGAAACGAGACCTGAACCATACCGGCATGGTTCGCGTCATAGTTTTCGGCGACAACGCCGAGAATCAATCCGTTCATCAAAGCCCCCCTATCCCGATCTCCGTTGTGTACCCGTCCTCCGAACTCATGCGGTGGCATATCGAGGTTACGCAAAAGCTGCTTCCGGATATCGAAGCGAGCGGAAAGCTGTTGATTTTAACCTTCTCCCCCAGTTTCGGCTCCGGGATTCCCCGGCAGATGATGATGCCCGACGATGCCACCCGCTTTGCGGCTTTTGTCGCTGCAGTCACGACGGCTGTTCCCGAATCGCCCAACAGATGGGGCGGCAGTTGTATCGCTTTCTTAACGGTAAGCAGGTCTTTTTGTGTACCTTTGGCGTTGCTCTCCGCCGAAAACGCTTCCATCTTCGCGTGGTCATATCCCATCCCGATTACCGTAACATCAACATACCGCGCCGAAAAATCCATCATGATGTCCGGCCAGTCAAACTCCACGCAAACGCTTGGCTTCTCGTCGCCGATATAAGCCGAACCGCAGTCAATAAAAAAATAGTGTCCGCGCAGGTCAGCCGCGTTCTGCACATACTCCAAGTCGCCGCCCGCTTGGGTTATGTTTACCTCGTTCTCCAGCTCCGCCAGTGTCACGCTCTTGCTGCTGATAAGCGGGCGGTATTCATCCATAATATCTTCAACGACAGTTTTTGTGGTTTTTTCTTTCGCCGCCATATAAGCCGAACCGTCCCGCATCAGCGCCCTCGCATCCAAACAGACAGCGCTCAAGCTGATGTTCTCCTCGCTGAAACTCATCCCCAACTCGTCGATGTAGCCGGAAAAGACCTCGCTGACGCTGCTTCCGTAACCCAAAGACACCGAAATCTGCCCGCCGGGCTTAAGGTTCGTAAGCGCACCCGCCGAAAACGAGCCGGAACCGTGTTCATAGATATCATGCGCCGTAAACCGGCACGCCCCGGCGGTTGTTCCCATGCCGTTATCCACTTCGATATCGTCGATCAAGAAATCGGTGATTTCGGCATCGTCAATTTTAATCGTATACGCCGGAACGGCAAAGTCGCTGTACTGCGTCCGAAGCACCGAATACTTGCTCATGGCTTCTCAATCGGGGGAATCTTCAGCACCGTTCCCGCCTGTGCGCGGCGCGGGTTGCGGATGCCGTTGGCTCTCGCGATCCGGCGCCATTCCCCGCAGTCGTTATAGTTGCCATACGCAATCAGATAGAGCTGCGTATCTTGCGGCAATACCCGCCTTTTGGTTCGATCCGGCGATTCAAGCCCCTGCTGCGCACCTTTTTTCCCTTGCATAGTGATGCTGACGGTAGCTCGAATAGGTTTACCTTCAGAGGTGAACATAGTGAAGTTTACGTTCATTGAGGTAACATGACCGCTAAATTTTGTACTTCCCCACTCAAATCGACAGGCCGGCGGCTTATGTAAGTCCGGTTTGATCTGCACCAGCGCGCGGAGACTCTTCACTTTTGTGGATATGTCCGTTGAAGCGGCTTCGCTGACGTTTGAATAACCGTCCAGCGTCATTTTCATAGAGAGGGTGGAGCATCCCTCGCCGACGAACTCCGTCTCCCCCTGTTCTTTTGTAACGCCCTTGGTGCTTGTATACTTGGGTGCGTAGTCTACCGTAAACTCAGAGGGGTTAAAGTCAAAGTTAATGCGGCTTTCTTCCATCCCCTGGGCATTTAACACAATCATGGTTGCCGTTGCCATACGCTAACCCCTTCGTCGGCTTTCGTATTCCGCCTCCCGGCGGATTCGCAGCCGTGTCTCTCGCATATTCCGGTGGGCAAGACGCCTTGTCTCCTCGCGCAGCTCCTCCGCGTTTTTTGTAAGACGTTCGTCGGTGCGGCGGCGTTCGTCTTTTATCTTTCGCTCCACCGCCGCGGCAAAAAGCTCCGCTTGGCGCTTTTCGCGGCGTGAAGCATTGAGCCAGCGCATCTCGGTACTTTGTAATTGCCTGCGCCACTGTTCGGTATGGCGGAGCATGTCGCGCCCGGCTGTTTGCAGAATGCTTTTTTCAAGCATCTGCCGCGCGAACAGTTCCTTCTGCTCGTTTCTTCTCTCGCGCAGCCGGTAGGATAAGGTAAACAGGTTATGAAAACCCGCCCCGCGCGCGTACCTGTCGGAAACGGTATGCAGCAGGTCTGTATTTGCAGGGCTTCTATTTAGCATCGTTCTATCCCGCTGTGATACACCGAAAATGTTTCGATTAAGACAGACGAATCTTGCGCGTCCAACTTGGACAGTTCAATGGATTCCAGCAAAGGAGCAGTCACTGAATAGGAAACGCCTTTCTTCCCGTCTTCTTTTTGAATCTCGATCTCCATACTGTCGGCGACTTTTTTCCCAACGGTGAAATCGCTTAACGCGGCAATCGTGGACGCGCCCCGTTCCATCACCAGTTTTCCGGCTTCCTTTACCGGCACAGCCAGCATGGTCGGGTAGTTGTTCTGCCCGCCGACTTGAAGCGGCTCAAACGCGGCTGACATTTTGATACCGCTGATCGATCTGAACCCCAGCTTTTTTCCTTTTATTTTAACGATAAACCGATAAGACGCAATTAAATCGTCACTCATACATTACTCCAAAAACTCCACACTCCGGCTTAACCCTTCATAGCTAAACCTCGAATAAATTATCCGGCGAACCCGTCAGTTCTTTGTTGATACCCGACACGCGGGCGCACCATTCCTGACGCTCCCCGTGCGCGAGATTCATAACCTCGCTGCGCGGCCAGTGGAAGTAATACGCCAAAAATGCCATTTCTTCAAAAAGGCGGGACGCGGGATACGTTATCACCGCCCCGCCCGTTGAAAATTTACCGGGATTGACAGCTTGCTCCCGCAGAACGGACAATGCTCCTCATAATAGGGCGCGTCCATTTGGTTGATACGGTTATAAAGATCTTGAAGATAGGCAAGGTCTTGGATAAACAGCTTTTCGATCACCGTCTCGTTTATCTCACGCACCGTCCCGAGTGACGTTACCACGCGCGCGAGAATCAACAGAACCAAATACTCTTGATTCTCCTTGACGCGCGGATCGCGGAGCGGCAGAATCTCGTCCGCCGCGGTCGCAAGACGCATCTTCCCTTCGCGGTGAAGCCGCCCTTCCGCGTCGGCATAACCGCGCGGCAGGGTGAAGTCATACTCCGTTTGCAGCATCATTTCGTCCGGGTCAGCCCTTCGTGAGCCAGTTCGAGCTGCTCAATCGCCACTTCGGAGGATGTGGCGTTAAACTCCGGTCCCGTATACTTTATAGGCCACGCCTGAACGATCTGCCAAGTCGCGACTTCATCGCCGTTTTCGTTCAGCAGCGTCACCGATACAGTCTTGCGGGTAATATCCTTTTCAAAGCTGGGACTCATCCAATCATAGGCGGCTTTGCTCGCCGTCAGCCCCCATTTGAATACGATATTGCTGTATTTACGCAGCCCCGGAAGTTTAATCGGCGTGGGAGGCGTCATGTTACCCTCGCGGTACTCCACCACGTCGATGCTCGCGTCAAAACCGGTGATCTCGGAAAAACCGGCTTCGGATCCGCCAAAGTCCACTTTGTACTTAAACCTGGTAAACGGATATGTGTTCGCCATTACATAGTCTCCTCCTATTCAGTGGCGGTTTTTTGCGTCAGGCGGAAGATCACAAACTCTGCGGGTTTGACCGGCGCGATTCCGATTACGCAAATCAAGCGGCCGTTATCGATGTCCCCCTGCGACATGGTGGCGTGTCCCACTTGCACATAAAACGCTTCCGCCGAAGACGCGCCCGCGAGAGCGCCGTCGCGCCACAGCCCGGACAGGAATACCTCAATCGTGCGCTGCACGCGCGCCCAGAGCGTTTCGTCGTTCGGCTCAAATACCACCCAGTTGGTGTTTGCCTTGATGCTTTCCTCCACAAAGATGAACAGCCGGCGCACGTTGATGTATTTCCAAAGACCGTTGGAGCTGGCTGTACGCGCACCCCACACGTTGATGCCGAGACCCGGGAACGAGCGGATCAGGTTGACGCCGCGCGGGTTCAAAATGTCCTGCTCGCCTTTGTTATACGAAACACTCAATCCCGTGCAGGCACGGACGACTTCGTTCGCCGGCGCTTTATGTACGCCTCGCGTGGCATCGCTCCGCGCGTAGATACCGATAACCGAGCCGGAGGGCGGGATATATATGTTTTTTTGATCCAGCGGGTCAAACACGGACAACCACGGATGGTACAGCGCGGCGTATTGCGTGTTGAACAGCTCCCGGTGGGTAATCAACTCGTCAGTTTTCGCAAGTTCCTTCGGCATATCCAGCACCGCGAAGCGGGAGGCGAGATTCTCGCAATGCGCGACCAGCGTAAGCTGGACGTTCGCGTCGGTAACGCCCGGCACGGCCATGATGCTGCACACCGGGTTGTCGATAAACGCCTGAATGCCCGTCCGTTTGCCGGGTCCGTTGTCCTCGCCGTTGAAGGTTCCCGCCGAAACACTGTCGGCGGTTCCGTTCGAGCCGCCCGCGAAATTGATGACCAATTCCGGCACATCCGCTCCGGCAATCAACGCGAACGGAGGCTGGTTTTCTTCGGGAATCTCCCCAAGCTCGATGTTAACCAGCTCGGAACGGGTCATTTTTTTTGGTGCATGGTTCGGAATCGTGGGATTCAGCGAGAGGTTTCCATAATTTTCGGCAACATCGTCATGGTAAATATCCAAGTTGAACTCGCATGTGTAAATCAGCTTCTTCGGCACAAGGCTGTCGTCGGCGTCGCTTTCTTCCAGCGCTTCGGCGAATTCTAAGATATTATCCTGCGACTTTACAATGCGGTTGTATTTCTTCGCCTCGCCGTCACTCAGCAGTACAACGTCTCCGGCGTAGAAGCCCACGCTGCTTTTGACTTCAGCTCGCGTTGGTTCCAAAAGTTTCATAATCTGCGTTTTGGCTTTGCTCGCCGGAGTGACGACCGCTTTTAGGTCGTTACCCCACACACCCGCACTGGCAGCGATCAGTTTTAGCGGCGACTCATGCTTCGCCTCAGCGATTTTCGCGTCTGTCGGAACAACACGGCTGATGAAAGCTCGTGTTCCGCCGTTGATGAAAAAGTGTTCGACAGCGTAAGCCAAAAAGCGGTAATCGCCGAATTCAAGCGCGCTTAAATAACCGCCGTATTTACGCCTGAAATCCGCAATCCCGGTTACCAGTTGCGGTACGCCGCCGACAGGTCCCTTGACAGCTAATCCGACAAACCCCGCTGTAGAGGTTCCCACACCCTCCATTGGCACAGGTCCGCTGTCAAACTCCTCGACATATACGCCCGGGGATAAGTATTCCGCCATAATATCCATCCTCCGCTTTGATATTTTGACCCATCGTTACATTTTCCGACGTTGTTCTCTATGATACTATGGTATAATACATTTTGCTACCCCGTTTTCGGGGCATGATTCACATTAATTTTTTATGCCCCGTACAGTATCTTGAATTCATTTTTCGATAAAACACAATGGGAAGGAATATTACTTATGAACATTCGTATGTATTCACCACCAACGTCTTTCTTGGGATACATAGAGAGAGCCGGTGTGATAACACAATTAAACGCGATCCCCCGCTCCTGCGTTATTTACGTTCATGCGCCGATTGGATTCGGTAAGACGACGGCTGTTGCGCAGTGGACGGCAGGGCAAAACGCCGCATGGTTTACGCCGGACGTTTATACTTCCGGCACTGTACGGTTTTACCGCGGTATCCTCACGGCGCTCTCAGCGGAAGACACATCTCCCGAACCGACACTTGAACTGTTTCTTGAGGCGATTCAACAAATTCGCCGTTGGCCGTCCTCCCTAGTCATCGACGACTTGCATCTTATTGACAATCCAGAGGCTTTACAGGCACTCTCTTTCCTTCGCACCCGAATGCCGGTTAACATACCGCTTGTTTTAATCAGCCGTCTTCCGCCGCCGCCTGCTCTGAAAGAGTATCGCACAGTCACAAAACTAGCGTTTAGCCGAAATGAGATAGAGGCATTCTGCCGCAAAAGGGGAACCCCCGTCACGGGATACGCCGCCGAGCTTCTGCTGCGACAAACCGGCGGATGGCCGGCGGTGCTTTCGGCGTCGCTGCAAGACGGTGCTTACCCGATGGATCGCAAAGCGTTGAACCGTTTTTTGCGCGGTCAGGTTTCGAAATACTATCATGACTTTGTAAAACTCGCCGTCTGCGATACTTTGAATCCGGAGCTTTGCGCCGCCGTCACCGGAAATATGGACGCATGGGCGTCCGTTATCGCGTTTTCCAGAGAAACGGGGTTGGCTTCGGAACTTCCCGGCGGCGCTTATCGTTTTTACCCACTGCTGCGCGAGTTTTTGGAGCATGAGTTGCTGCGCGACGACGCGCTTAATAAGCCGACTATATACACAGCGGCGGCCAACTGGTATAAAAAAAACAACAGCTGGCTGCGCGCGCTCAGTTTTGCAGCGAAAAGCGGTGATCTCGCCGTTGCGGACGAGATTTCCCGTTACCCGTCAGAACAGACCATAGCCGTGAACGTAACGGAGTACGCGAAGTTGATAGAACAACACTTCCTTTCCCTACCGGCTCAAATCACGAAGCAGTACCCGAATCTGTCGCTTCACTGTCGCGCTGTCAAATTGATGATACATCCCGACGCCGAGGGGTGGGCGGAGTTTTTAGAAGAGAGGGAGTATCCCGTAAAGGATTTTTCTTTCCACGGACTTCCTACAATAACCTGCAACTTCCCCTTTTTTCACAAAAGGCTGCGGGATTACACGGGAATGTCCCCTAAAGAACTCCCCTCGTTTTCCGAGACAATGCGGGACAAGTCGCTTTCCTCACTTTTAGAAGCGGGATTACTTTATGAGCGCGGCGAACTGACCGAAGCGGAACGGCTTTTGCCGATGACGGAAAGCTTGCCTCCCGAAGTGTTTTTCTGCGCCCGCGCGTTGTATACCGAAATACGGCGCAATTTGGGCAAAAAAAACACGCCGGAGCATCTCGGCGCGGTGGTTGAACGCGACGATACGACGTTTTTGCGGGACAATTTTGTCGCCTTTCAAACAGAAACAGAGCTTTTTAGCGGCGACCGTGCGGCAGCGGAAATTTGGCTGAATCGCATTGATACGGATGAACTGCCATGTCTGCATAACCTATACCGTTGCTTTGTCACGGCGCGCGCTTTTTTGGCTTCGGGTAGGTTGAGCGAGGCAGAAGCGCTTTTGGAAATGCTGGCTCCGATTTCGTGGGAGTATCGGCGAAACGCGGATTTTATTGAAGCGCATACCCTTTTAGCCGTCTGCCGGTGGCGTATGAAACGCCCGGAAGCCGCCATCGAGGCCGTTATTCCGGCTTTGGTCAGAGCCGCCGAGCTGGAGCTTATTATGCCCGTCGCAAGGGAAGGGGGCGATATTCTGCCGGTCTTGCAGAAGGTGCAAAACCGCTTAAAATTCGGCTACGACGCAAACCGGCTGGACAGAGCTTTTGTTAACGTGCTGTACCGTAAAGCAAGAAGCGTTGCGAATCATGTCCCCGGGTTGTTTGCCGGATACGCGGAGAAAGCTGTAAAGCTATCCCCCAGACAGGCAGAAGTACTGCGGTATTTAGAGCAAAATTTGAGCTACCGCGAAATCGCGCAGAAGATGGTTATCTCTACAGCGACGGTGGACGACCACATCCGTAAACTGCACGAAAAACTCGACGTCTCCACCACGCGGGAACTGCTGAACCGTGCGGCGGAGCTGGGGTTGTAAATTTAATGAGCCGCGATTCTGTCCGCGGCGTGTTCAAGCGCGCGGGACGTATTCATCGGTTGACCGTTGACGGAGGTGTCCGCCTTTACAATTCCCTGCTTCTGCTGAACCACATGCCCCAGTTCATGGTTCAGGTGCCGCTCCTGACCGGGAGCGATATGTACGTTGTTCCCCTGCGTATATGCAAGCGCCTGTAAATGCGCGGGTTTCGAGGAATTGTAGTGTACGCGCACGTCATCAAACGAGAACCCCGATAGGTTCTCGAAGCGCGTCTTCGTCTCATTGGGGATCCCGGTTCTGTTTGGGATGTCTGTGGTTTGCTCCTTTTTCTGAACCGTTTTCTCTTTTTCCGCGAATACCGGCATATGTCATCCCTCCGTTATTTCCCAAGAAATCTTTTAACCCTTTGCTTCAGAGACGGCTTACACCATTGCTTTACTAAAGCGTCAAAGTTTTCGCCTGTCACTGTCTCCATAAACTCCTCCCGCTTTGGGTGCGGCTTCACGGGTTCCAGCAGCACTTGGTTCGCCGCCGCGATTGTTTGAAAGTCGGATTTTTCCGCGCGAACCTGATCTTTTATTGCTTCAAAGAGCGCTTCGCCCTTTGGGGTATGGAGCAATACAACAGACGTTCCCCTATCGCCGCCGTTTGGGAGGACACCACCCCAGTCGTCGCCCAACGTGATGTCGGCCTTTTTCGCGCCTGTGTTAAACTTGCACTGATGGCACGCTTTGCGCAGACACAGATTCGCGCCGTAAGCCCGCAGGAAGGGGTCATCCGTATGGTTTTTGCGATAGACCGTTCCGTCCGGGAAGGTCAGGCGGATAGAGTAGCACCGCCAGCCTTCGGTTTTATCGCGGAAGGACGCCGCCACCGGCAGCGCGGGGAACCGTCCGATATATGCGTCCCACGCTTTCCGCTCCGGCACGCCGTGGCATATTAAGTCCACCGTCGTCAGGTTGGGGTCGTCTTCCATTGCCGCAAGAGCCGCAATTTGACAGGGCGTCCCGCTGAACA
>DBDP01000149.1:62496-105246 GCA_002293625.1 Clostridiales bacterium UBA929
TAAATTGCTTTGGAGATATTTTGAGCCGCGCAGAGGCGCGAGTTCTTCTTCTGTCCGTGCGCAGATATGGCGGCATTCCCCTTCAACGAACGCCGCACCGAAAACCGCTCCGCCGCGAGACAGAACTGAGCGCGCCAAATGCGTGAACACCCCACCCGACGAACTTTCGCGCAGCAACGGCTCGTCAAGGCTTTGGCAGACATAAACCATAAGTCGCCTCCTTATTATGTCACAGATACTTCCGCAAAATTTCCCCGGCGTCGCGGGCGCGTCCGATGAAATCGGGCAGGGCATTTTCTAAGTGCTTCCGCAGTTCGTCTTCCCGCCTCATAAGACCCTTGAAGGCATCCACAAGGGTTTTCGCGGACGTCAGTTCTTTCGCGGGTAAAACCAGCCCTTCCTCGCTCCCGAACAGATCGCGGGCGATTCCACGCGCCTTAACAGAGTAGCCCAGTACCAATGCCGGCACGCCGGACGAATACGCCGCGATGGAAGCGTGCGTCCGTGCCGCGACCAGCAAACGGCAGTGCGAAATGATGTACTTCAACTCCCTCGCGCCGTTGGAAGGATCTATCGTAACAACGCGCCCGGGAAACGCTTCAGCCAAACGCATTAAGACACGCATATCGCTTCCCGGCTCCCCGACGACGTGCGGGATCAGCGCGACCCTATAAGGTGTGTTGTCCAGAATATAGGCAATCAGCTCCCGGAACGCCTCCAGCGTCACGCCGGGGGCTTTTTCGTACCGCGTCACCAGCGGCGAGACATTGATTCCGATCATATTGCCGTCCAGAAAGCCGTCGGGCAGCGGCACCTCCTCCGGCGAAAGGGTAAACGCCGGATCGGGCGCGAGGGTGATCTGCGCGCCCGTCTCCTTCAGCGCGTAGTAGGTAATACTCTCCCGCGCGGTGATACTTGTCAGCGCGTTCAGGTCGGCGCACATCGCCTTGTCCAGCGCGCCCGGCTCGACCGACGCTCCCCACAGCACAACGGGTTTGCCCGCCTTCCTCGTCTCTTTGTTTAGCGCCATCAGCCAGTGCGGTTTGCCGTAGCAGTAATTGTCGCCGCCGATGGAGACAAACAGATCGCAGTCCCGTACTGCCCGTCTCTGCTCCCCCAGCACAAACGGTAAAGACAAGTCAGCTTTCACCGCCCTGCGGGATACCGCACCGAGCAGCCACAGCGGATTCGGCTTCATCGCCGGACCGTTGTAAATTATCCTGTCGATGCTCCCGCCGAACACGGCTTTGTCGTCCTCCGGCGTCGTTGAGCCAAGCGTGATCTTCGCTTCCCCCAGCATCGCCGCCGTGGTGCGTACCAGCGCCTCACAGCCCCGGTTTTGCGCTCCGCCGTGACCCATCAGTACCGCCCGCATAACACGCCTCCTTGCAAAGTCTGAATGATTATGATATACTGCACGTCATGGACAGAAAAACGTCGCTTATAAAGAACATATTGATTTTCGGCGTGGGAACGTCGCTCTCCAAACTGATGAGTATCCTGCTCGTCGGGATGTACACCGTGTACATCCGCGCGGGGGATATGGGGTACTACGATACGTTGATCAATGTTATATCGATGGTGACGCCGCTCATCTCGCTCCAAATCACCGACGCGCTCTACCGCCACATGCTCGCGGCGAAAGACGGATCCGAAGCCGGGCGCGTTTTGACAAACTGCTTTGCCGTTCTGTTTGGCGGAGTGGTCTTTTCTACGGGTTCTTTGACCGTTATCAACGGTCTTTCGGATATCCGTCTCGGCTGGTACCTTCCGGCTTACATCGCAACCTCGATCACCTTTTTGTTTTGCCAGCAAACCGCCCGCGGATTGCAAAAAAACACCGTCTATGCCGTCTCCGGCATTGTATACACTGGCGTGATGCTGGCCGCGAACATCGTTCTGATCGCCGTGTTCAAGATGGGGATCGAGGCGCTGCTGATTTCAACGATGATCGCCGATGTCATCGGTATCATCCTCATCGAGGTTACGGTCGGCGTCTTCCGGCGTCTGCGCCCCTCCCTGCTCTCCGGCAAAGAGGTAAAGGAGATGCTGCGCTACAGCATCCCGATGCTGCCGAACGTCGTTACTTGGTGGTTATTGATGGTGTTCAACCGTTTCGCCATTCAGCATTACGCGGGATGGGACGCCAACGGTCTGTTCGCGGTGGCGTCTAAGTTCCCCGCCCTGCTGATGACGCTGTACGGCGTCTTTACCCTCGCTTGGCAGGAGAACGCCATTTTTGCCTATGAATCGCAGGATCGGAACGAATATTATACCAAAACTTTCCGTATGTATACCCGCTTGCTCACCGGCGCGATCCTGCTGGTGCTGCCGGTCACGCGCTATATCGTCGGGGTGCTGCTTGCGGACGAGTATCAAGGCGCGTGGGAACTGATCCCTTTTCTGTATCTCGGCAGTATGGCGCAGACCTTTGCGAACTTTTTTAACACCGTTTATATGGGCGCGAAGCGCACCATCGGCGCGTTCGTAACGATGGTGGTCGGCGTCGCGGGAGGGATGGCCGTTTGCCTGCTGCTGATTCCTCACCTCGGCGCGCAGGCGGCGGCGCTCGCGCACATGACGGCTTTTATGCTGGCGTGGCTGCTGCGCGTATTCCACACGCGCAAGTACGCGCATATCGGCTTGGAATGGCCTGTTTTGGCGGTTATGGCACTGCTCACGGGCGGGTATGTGTACTGCTACTTCCTCGCGAACCCGCTGGCGGATATCCTGTTGTTCGCCGCCGCGATTCCGCTGTTTGTTTTGATTAACAAGGATCTGATAGTTCTGATGTTTCGCATGGCGCGGGACTTTCTTCGGCGGAAAAGGTGAACTCGCCGTACAGAATCATCAGCACGAAGTAGAACCCGCCGGTCACGCTGAAATACACATGCCCCGCGATAAACGCGTATCCGAAGGTCAGCACCAGCGCGAGAAGCACGCCCATCCGGTGCAGCCCCTTCCCCGGCGTGCGAAAAAGCTTCCACACCCGCAGAACGTAGGGAATCCACATGACAATAAACCCGATGATGCCGTAATAAAAGAGCATCTCAAACAGATCCATCTCGATTATGTGCGACTGTGTGCCGCGCCCGATTCCGAACAGGACGGTGCGGATATCCGAAGCCCAGCTATCCCCCGCCTTCCGCAGGTAAAACTCCCGCCCGCTCAGCAATACGCGCATGATCGGGTTGGAGTTTTGCCACGCCCAGCGCTGCTCGTCGTCTTCTAGGTAGGAAAAAGAGTCCTCCGTCCGCTCCTCCTCCACGATGCTCCCAAGCCTTGAAATCGAAGAAAACACCGTCTGCGCCATCCCGAACAGCGATAGTACAATACACAGGGAAAGCGAGATCGCGACCAAATGCCAGCAGCGGCGGCTCGCCGCGCGGTTTTTTGTTCGCCTCGCGCGGATATATTGATAGGCAAGCACAAAGAAGGTGCCCGCCGCGAGCGCGACAAACGCCGTCTTGGTGCCGACCAACAGCAATGCGTTCATCACGGCCGCGGGCGCAATCAGTCTCGGCCAGTTCTTTTTATCCTTGAATCCTCCGGCGGCAAAGAAATCGGAAAGCGTAATCGGCAGAAGCAGCATCAGTATCGCCACCGCTTCGTTGGCGGCGTAATAAAACCCGCTGGAGCCGCGTATCCCGAAGCGGTCGGCGGAGGCGAAGAAGCCGAGCCGTATCGGCATGACGGACGAGAGGACGTAGCAGCCGATGATGGAGCCAGCCATCAAAAGCGCCGTCCATGTGAAGATACGCCGCAGCAAGCGCCCCGCTTCCTCACGGCTGAACGAGACATTCAACAGCCGGGAGAATACGGCGAGCGCCGCGATATTGAACGCAAAACGCGCGATGTACTGCGCGTCGGCAAAAAATTCGTAACGGCTCCCGAGGAATATCTCGCTGGTTACGCTCAATAACGACACCAGCGCCAGCAGCAGGATGTGCAGGATGTTTTTGTATTCCTTATTCAGCAGGATATATAATCCCATCACCAGCAGCAGCGCCATCCGCAGAAGCAAGGTCGGCGTAAGCGAAACCATCCACCCGGGCTGCGCTATGCCCAGCACCCGGACGGCGTATAAGTACATCCCGTTGAGTATATCAAGGATCGGGTTGGCAAAGAGATACAGCACAAAAAGCCGCTCCAGTCCTTTATTCCAGCGTTCGCCACTTAGCATTGCAAAACCCCCGATTCTTTGGGTATCATAACATGGTTCTCGGTTTTATGTCAAGCATTTTCCAGTTATATCATAGGCGAGGTGTTCTCTATGAAAAAGCTGCTTATCCTTACCACGGGAGGAACCATTGCCGCGACGCAAACCCCCGGCGGCTACGCTCCGTCGCTTGGGGTTGACTTGACCCTGCCCGAAACCCTTTGCGACATACGCCACATCCTTAATATAGACAGCACCAACATGCGCCCGGAAGACTGGGTTCTGATCGCGAGAGAAGTGTACGAAGGATTGGCGGCTTACGACGGGGTTATCATCACCCACGGCACCGACACTATGGCATACACCGCGTCAATGCTCTCCTTCATGCTGAAGAATCTAACAAAGCCCGTCATCATCACAGGCTCGCAGCGACCGCCCGAACACCCCGAATCCGACGCGAAAAAGAACCTCTCGGACGCGGCGCTGGCAGCCACGTCGGGCTTAGCGGGCGTATACATTGTTTTCGGCGGCAAGATACTCTCGGGGACGCAGGCGAGCAAAACGCACACAACCGCACTAGACGCTTTTGAAAGTATACATGCCCCTGTTGACGGGCGCATTGAGAACGGCGGGGTGGTTGTACTTTCCCCGCGTAAAACTACGGGACAAACGGAGCTGGACACCGCTCTATGCCCCGATGTTTTCTTACTAAAAATCATCCCCGGCACAAAGCCGGAGATGATAAACACGCTCGTGTCTATGGGGCATAAGGGTATTATGATCGAAGCCTTCGGATTGGGCGGGGTTCCGAAACCCTTCCTCGAACCGATCCGGCAAGCTGTCAGTGCCGGGGTCGCCGTAGTCGTCACGACCCAATGCCGCTATGGTGATACGGATTTGACTGTGTACGAAGTGGGTAAAAACGCTTTGGACGCGGGGGTGATTCCTGCCAACGGACTCACGTCCGAAGCGGCGGTCACTATGCTGATGTGGCTGCTCGGTCACGATTACAGTCTTGAGGAGATTCGTGTGAGAATTGCCGGATTTACGGGACTATATAGCGAACGGCGGCAGCAGCCGTGATATACCCCGTGAAGTCGGCGAGCAGCGCCGCCGGAATAACATAGCGCGTTTTGCTGACGCCCGCAGCGCCGCAAATGACGCTGACCGCGTAGAAGGTCGTTTCGGTACTGCCCAGCATGACGGCGACCGTTCGCCCTATTTGCGAGTCCACGCCGTGCTTCGTCATCAATTCTATGCCCATCGCAAGCGCCCCGCTTCCGGAAAATGGGCGGATGATAATCAGCGGCGCGCACTCCGCCGGAATCCCGATCGCCGCGAACAGCGGACGGCAGAGTTCGGCAAACGCGTCCAGCGCCCCCGACGCGCGCAGCATGGTAATCGCCGCGAGCAGCGTAACCAGCGCGGGTACGATTCGGTACAGAACCCGTAACCCTTCCTTCGCGCCCTCGATAAACGCGGAAAAAATGTCCACGCCGCGCAAAACGGCGTAGAGCGAAACGCCGAGTACAATCAACGGTGCCATAATCTGCCAGATCATCGCCAGACTTTCCTCAACAGAAACCCGCCGATGATGCCCGTCGCGCAGCTTACGGCGGTGGCAATCCAAACTGCGGGAAGAATATCGAAGGGGTTCGCGGCATTCAGCGACGCGCGGGCTGCCGCAATCGTCGCCGGAATGAGCTGGAGCGAACCCGCGCCGAGGATCACCAGCATACATACGGAGTCCGACGCCACCCCCGTGCGCCCCGCGTTGTCATGCAGCCTTGTGCAAGCGCGTATGGAGAGCGGCGTCGCGGCATTGCCCAGCCCTAGTAAATTAGCGGAAACCGACGCGGCCAGATCGCCGCGCAGCGAATCATCCGAACGCGCTTCGGGGAACAGAGCGCCGAGCGGATATTTTAAGAGGCTTGCCAGCTTTTGAATCAATCCCGCGCGGCGCATTACTTCCACAACGCCGCTCCATAGGCAAAGGACGCCCGCGATTTTAATTCCGAGCGTAACCGCCTGCTCCGCGCCGCCCAAAAGCCCCGATGACATTTCGGAAACCTTGCCGGAGAAAAGGGAGTATATAACGGCCACAAGCATCATGACCACAAGCAAAACGGACATCGCCATAATAATCCCTCGATCACGCTCGTTCGCCTTTGGCAAACAAGAGAATTTTTAGATAATCCGTGTTGACAAATTTGTGAAAATCGTCTATAATTGTCACTAAGCGGCGAACTTACCACAATATGTCGCTCTGGTCGCCGAAATTTATTCACAAGGAGAACCGCATATGAAATCCACCGGGATCACAAGGAAAGTTGACGAACTGGGACGCATTGTTCTGCCAATCGAGTTAAGGCGCACACTGGACATCATGGAGAAAGACCCGATCGAAATCTATGTTGACGGAAACAGCATTGTCCTGAAAAAGTATCAGCTTTCCTGCGTCTTCTGCGGCAACCCCGAAAACCTAACCCCGTTCAAAGAGAAATATGTATGCATCGACTGTATGTCGAACCTAAAGACTGTTTAACTCTACATAAACCCAAGGAGCGCCGGAGACGGCGCTCCTTTTCAGGTTACAAATTCAGGTTGCAGACAAAGACGTTTTGCCCCGAGCGAAGCGAGTTGTCAAGTGCGAAAAACTGGAGCGAAATCGCAATTTTGCGAAGTTTTTTGCGATTGCCGGGCATAACGGCGCATGGCTGCACGACTATTGCGGCGGTTTTTCTGTAGGGTGCGACGACCTCGGCGCACCGTTAGCGAGTTGTCTATCCTTTATCGCTCATCGTTAATATACCGAGCAGACGGCGGAATACGTCCCACCATGAAACTTTCCCCACGCTCTCCCCCGCTACGATTGGCACACGCGCCAAGACTTCTCCCTCGCATTCCACGACAACTTCACCCAGCTGTTGCCCTTTCTCAACCGGCGCTTTCACGTCTTCGACAATCGTGACGGTCTTGTTTATCAGCGATTTTTTGTGCTTCTCATAAATCACCGAATGATCCCCTGCGGGAACGGGTTGTACTTCTTTAGCCTTCCCCAGTTTCACCGGAATCGGTAAAAGTGCTTCGTCCGGCCACGCCGCCATGCTGTCGTATCCGGCAAAACCGTAATCCAGCATCTTTCGCGCGGATTCATACCGATCGTCAGTACTGTCCGCTTTCATCACAACGGCAATCAGCTCCATACCGTTCTTCTCCGCCGACGCCGCGATGCAGCTCCCAGCCTTGCTGGTTGTGCCCGTCTTCAAGCCCGTACAGCCGTCGTAAAAACGCACAAGCCGGTTTGTATTGGTAAGGGTAAACGTTCCGTCGCGCAGGGAGTCAAGCCAAATCGTCGAGTAATTGCGGATGTCTTTGTGGCTGAGCAGCGCCCGTGACATAATTGAAATGTCGCGTGCCGTGGTGTAGTGCTGCGGATCGTCAAGCCCGTGGCAGTTCACGAAATTCGTTCCCGTCATACCCAGCTGTGCGGCGCGTTCGTTCATCATACCCACAAACGTTCCTTCTGTTCCGGCCACCGCTTCGGCCAAAACAACGGAGCCGTCGTTCGCGCTCGCAATCGCCACCGACTTCAGCATCTCGTGGACGGTGTATTGCTCCCCTTCGTGCAGGAAAGCGGTCGAACCGCCCATACTCATCGCGGCGCGGCTGACCGTTAGTTTCTGATCCAGCGAGAGCAGCCCCTTCTCAATCGCTTCCATTGTCAGAAGAAGCGTCATTACTTTTGTAACGCTTGCGGGATAGAGCTTCGCATCGGCGTTTTTCTCAAACAAAACGGCACCGCTCGAGCGCTCCGTCAGAATGACCGACGGCGCGGGTACCTCCAAATTGCCCGCCGTCCCGACAACGGCAATATCTTCGGCAGGTTCCCAGTTGTCGACGATCCCCGCGTCGTCCGCGAATCCCACTGCCGGCAGCAACGCCAGCACAAGCAAACAGCATAGTATTTTCCGCATGGTCATGCCTCCTATCTAGTGGAAGATATGTCCATGCGGAAAAATATATGACATGTACTATTATTCTAATAAGTCTGAATGTGATCCCGGCTGCTTTCCGGCAGCGGATTCGGCACAGCCAATTCGGTGATCAAATCATCCAAAACAGCGATGTTTTTGCCTTGCTTCATCATGAGCCTGTAATCTTTCTTAAACTGGCTTCTCCAACGTATATTCATTCTTCCGTCTTTAACTCGGCAAGCGCAACGGCGACCGGTTTGCCTCGAACTCCTTCTCCTTTGCTCTGCTCCATATCGGCAAGCGCGGCAAGTGTAACCGTATTATGCTCCGGAATTTTCGGTTCGAACGGCAACCCCCTGTGAAAAATTGTTTGGCGCAGGAACATATTGATCGCGTCGGACATGTTGATTCCGAGCTGCTGAAAAATTTCACCCGCTTGGAGTTTAGTCGCCTCGTCTGTGCGGATTTGAATAGTGGGCATTTCATCATCTCCTTCGGTTTAAGCATATCAGATATATCACCTATTGTCAATACATTGTAGCTACAATTATGTTGAGCGAACACAGTCTTTTATAGCGCTTTTTTGCCTCAACCCACGTTTGAGTTTTTCAAAACCTCAAACACACGGTTATTGCTTTTGCTTGGGTATAGGCGCATAATGGTTTTAGCAAGGGAGAGGGGTTTTATGCGCGATATGATGGCGGGTAACGTAGCTCGGTACAGGAAAGACTTAGGACTGACGCAGGAGGACTTGGCGAAGCGGCTTGGGATAACCTTTCAAGCCGTGAGCAAATGGGAGACGGGGCAGACCGTACCCGATACCCTGCTATTGCCCGCGCTGGCGCGGGAACTGAACGTCAGCGTGGACAAATTGCTCGGCTATGCCGCGTTTCCGGGCGGCAGTTCGTTTTATGATGAAGACTACCGTAAAGAGGAATACTTTTGGGGCGTTGAGCCGAACAGATATTGCTACAAGGTGCTGGAGATGATGCCGCCTGTCCGGCCTCTGAAATTGTTGGACATCGGCTGCGGCGAGGGAAAAGACGCCGTTTTCTTCGCCCGCTGCGGCTATGACGTCAGCGCGTTCGATATTTCGGAAGCGGGACTGGAGAAGACGAGACGCCTTGCCGATAAAGCCCGCGTATCGCTGCGCGTCTTCCGCGCCGACATTTGGGATTACCGCTTAGAGGAAACGGTTGACATCCTCTACTCCAGTGGGGTTCTGCACTACATCAAGCCGGAGCTTCGCGATGAAATCATGCGGAACTATAAAGCTCATGTGAACGAAAACGGTCTCGCGGCGCTCCATGTCTTCGTGGAAAAGCCCTTCATACCTCCCGCGCCGGACGATAACTATCATCATTTGTGGAAATCTGGGCAGCTCTTTACATACTTCCACGATTGGTTGATCGATGAATGCAGCGAGTATGTCTTTGACTGCAACTCATCCGGCGTCCCGCACAAACACGCGGCAAACCGACTGTTTGCCACTTCGCCTGCTTCGCCTAAATAAACGTGAATGAAGATAAATAGGAGACTGCTCATGAAGATGATCGTCACCGACCTCGACGGTACCCTGCTGCGAGACGACAAAACCGTTTCTCAGCGCACAAAAGACGCGCTGCGCCGCTGCCAAGCGGCGGGGATTAAAACGGTCTTCGCCACGGGACGCGGCGGCAGCGCGGTAAATCTTGCGACCGCCGAACTGTTTGACGGTTGGGTTCTCAACAACGGAGCAACCGCCGTCGCGGACGGAAAGATCGTTCACCGTTGCCTTGTGCCGCATGAATTGGCGCGCCCGGTACTGCTCGCGTGCCATGAACGCGGGTATCATCTCTCCGCGCAGCTTGACGGAATCCATTATACGAACTTTCCGATTAACGAGCGATGGGCGTTCATTCATAATTTTGAGATCGTGGATTGCCAAAATCACGCGATCGACGCGGAAAAACTGAATATCGACGATATAACGCCCGAGGACGCGGCGTTTGTCGAAACACTTCTGCCGCCGCAGCTATACCTCACAGTCTCGCGGGACAGATTGGGGCAGATCATGCACCGCGGCGCGACAAAATCAAGCACCGTCGCCGAGTTGGCACGGCTGTGGAGCGTAAAGCAAGAGGAGATCACAGCGTTCGGCGACGACTTAAACGATATTGACTTGCTCCGATGGGCCGGCATCGGCGTCGCAATGGGTAACGCTCTGCCAGAGGTGCGAGCGTTCGCCAATTGCGTAACGCTCAGCAACGAGGAGGACGGATTGGCAGTATGGGTGAATAAAGCGCTTGACATGTCCGGCGCTGTACAGTATACTGTATATAGGGAGAAATGAGTTAATATATAGGGGGGTAGCGGATGAAGTCGATTTTTATGAAAAAGGTTGATCCGCGCTGCGTTTACTGCGCCCTCAGCAGACCCCTCAACGCAAAAGAAGCGGCTTGCGTGAAAAACGGCGTTGTGGAAGCCTACAGCCGTTGCCGCTCATTTCGGTATGATCCGCTTAAGCGCGTTCCACCGAAGCCCGCGAAACTGGGAAGAGATTACAGCGAAGGCGATTTTTCGCTGTAAAGCGAGAGTTTTTCAAGGTCACCGAGGGTAACATAATTAGGGGAGGAAACACCAATGAAATGTCCGTTTTGCGGCGATATTGACAGCAAAGTCGTTGATTCCCGCCCGACAGAAGAAAGCAACAGTATCCGGCGCAGACGCGAGTGCCTCAAATGCACAAAACGTTTCACAACATACGAAACGATCGAAAGCCTGCCGCTGCTGGTGATTAAGAAAGACGGAACGCGCCAAACTTTCAACCGCGCAAAGCTCCTTAACAGTCTTGTCCGCGCCTGTGACAAACGCTCGGTCACCCTCGGGCAGCTTGAGGAACTCGTAACCGATATAGAACAGCAGCTCCTTAACAGCTTAGACAGAGAGGTTCCGTCCTCTAAGCTCGGAGATCTGGTGATGGAACGTCTTCGTGAAATTGATGAAGTTGCTTATGTGCGCTTCGCCTCGGTTTACCGTCAGTTTACCGACGTGTCTACGTTTTTAGATGAAGTAAATAAACTGCTGCACTCACGAAAGGACAGCTGATGAAACGGTTTTTGATTCTTGCGCTCGCTTTCCTAACGCTTGCATCCTGCGGTGACCCGGTATCACCAAGCCCCTCCGATCCCTCCCCGAGCGATCCTGATGAACCCGTTTTAACCACGAGGAACATCACCTTGAACGTGTGGGAATCCGAAACTGCCGTGGGATTTATTGAGGAAGCTGCCGAAGCGTTCCGCGAAAAATATCCAAACATCGCGATCAGAGTCGAAGCCGTTGATCCGGATACCGCTGCAGAGCAGTTTCGTAATGGTACGGTTGCCCGTCCGGATTTATTTGCCGTGCCGCATACCGACATTCGAACGCTGGCGGATGAATTGGAAGTCTTGCCCGCCCGTAATCAAAGCAAAGCGAAAGAGACCGCGCTCGCGGCTTGTGTTCAAGCCGCTACAGTCAATGGCGTTGTATACGGATACCCTGTCTCCGCCGCGACGCTTGCATTGGTTTATAACAAAGCAGTCATCACCGAACCGCCCGCTACTTGGGGTGCGTTGGTTGATATAGTAAATACAACCGGCAATAAATTTACTTTTCCCGCAGGGACTGCGTACTATGTTTTGCCTTTTATCACGATGGGAAGAAACCGTTTGTTTGGACCGGACGGGGAAAACGCCGCCAACTCCTATTTGCATTCATCACCCTCCGTCACCGGGATGGAGTTATTTGCCGGATTGCGTCCTATCCTTAACGTCCCGGCAGCGGAGTTAACGCGGGAATATACATTGAATGCGTTTGCTTCGGGCGAAGCCGCGATGTGCATTGCCGGAAGCTGGGATCTTGCGGCATTTGGAGGTATCAATTTCGGTATCGCGCCGCTCCCCTGGTTCAACGCGGACGGTTCGGATATGGCGTCACCTGTTGACGCGCGCGTGATGCTGGTTTCGGCTTGGTCGGAACAACCGGACGAGGCTTCTGCTTTTGCCGATTTTCTTCTTACCGACGCTATGCAAAAGAAACGGTATGACCTTACGGGGGAAATTCCGTCGGTGGGCATTCCATTGAGCAGCTCTACCCATGCCGCCGGATTCCTCAAGCAAATGGAGTACGCTTTCGCCACTCCAACCATCCCGGAAGCAGAACGTTTTTGGAACGGATTCAGTGACGTGTCATCCCGTATATGGGACGGGGCAAATCCCACAGCCGAACTTTCCGCTTTCAACGCGGCGATTATTACTCCGGAAGCGGATATCACACCAGCCACTTCGCCGCCCGAATAAAAAATGCTTGACATTTTTCGCGGGTTATAGTACAATAGCTTTCGCGCCATATGGCGGCGTAGCTCAGATGGCTAGAGCATGCGGTTCATACCCGCAGTGTCGGGGGTTCAAGTCCCTCCCTTGCTACCANNATGCGGTTCATACCCGCAGTGTCGTTGGTTCAATTCCAATCGCCGCTACCATCCGCAAATCACTCCGTCCATCATAGGGCGGAGCCAATACGGCCCGTTGGTCAAGCGGTTAAGACACCGCCCTTTCACGGCGGTAACAGGAGTTCGATTCTCCTACGGGTCACCAAGCCGAACCCCCTGTATCCTCAATGGGTACAGGGGGTTTTGTGTGGGTGATTCACAGGGTTCTATGCACCATTACGCACCGTTTTCCACCATCGTTTGGTGGTAAAAATGGCGGAATATTTAGCCGACCTGTTTCCATTTCGCGTACAGATTCGCAAGCCCCTCCTCCAGCGACGTTTGCGTGAAGCTGACATCGGCGACGCCGTCCAGTTGCGCAAGTTCCCGAAGCAGGCTGCCGGTATCTTGACAGTCTATCTCCCTCTGGCTTCCGTCATGAAACTGCACGGACGCTCTTTTCGTGCAGTTCAACTCATTCCGCAGATCCGCGAATCCGCCGTCAAACGCTAATTTACCATGCGCAATCAAAAGTATCCGTCGTGCCATTTCCTCTAAATCGTCCATATCGTGGCTGGTGACAACAATTGTCGTTCCACTTTGCGCGTTTAACTGCTTCAAAAATTCGATCATCTGGCGCTTTGCCATAACGTCCAACCCCAGCGTCGGTTCGTCCAGCAGAATCAAAGAGGGGCTGTGCAGCAGCAGCATCGCGAGATCGGCTCTCATACGCTGCCCAAGCGACAGCTCACGCACGAAGGTTTTCAGCAAGTCGCCGATACCCAGCAATTCCGTTACCATCGCTAAGTTTAAGCGGTACACTTCGTCTGGAATATCCCAAACGACCTTTTTCCACTCAAAACTTTGTATTACGGGATGATCCCACCAAAGCTCGGTTCGGTTTCCGAATAAGACACCCAAATGGCTCATGATGGCGCGGCGCTGCTTTTGCGGCGACATTCCCAGCACAGACAACTCACCCGAAGTGGGCAGCAGCATCCCGGACAAGAGCTTCATTGTTGTGCTTTTTCCCGCGCCGTTCGGTCCGGCATACGCGACAAACTCACCCTTTTGTATCTCAAACGAAACGTTGTCCAGAGCGGTTATAATACGCTTTTCAGGTTTCAGCAAATTCCTAAGTACGCCCTTGCGTGTATTGTCCCGCTGCCATTGCTCGAACGTCTTGGTGACACCGCGGATGCTAACGGCGGAATCCGAACGGGACATATCTGTTTGAACCTTTTTTGACATAATGATTCAATCCTTTCTTAAAGACAATCCTCGTGATCAGAAACAGGAGCAGCGCGAAGAGTACGGGGTAATATGCGCTTAGGTTCAACGGCGGCTTACCCAGCAGGCAGAGCGCCGGGAACCACGCCATCAACCCCTCCGGCAAGATCGTCAGCAACGGTACTTGGATAAACAATGGCATACCCGAAAGCGGGAATGTCCCCAAACCCCACGTTCCCTCGATAACGGTGCTTGAAATCTCCTCGGCGGCGACCGGTGCGTAAAACGCGATACTGGATACTAAGTACGACCGCGCCACAATCACCGCCAGTGTGGCGACTAAATAAGCCGTCAGCATTAAAACCCACGCGGGCGTCACCTGAATGCTCAGTCTGCCGACAGATATAACCATCAGAACGATTCCCATGATGATGTTGCTGCCTCCTGTAAACGGCGAAAAGCCGGAAGTGGATAGCTGGAGAACGAGAGGCAGGGGTTGGATGAACAGATGCTCAAGCTGCCCCCGCCCGATAATTCGGCTGATGTGGATGTTATTGGCGGAGCCGAACATGGTAAACAACCCGGTATTCATTGTGGAAAACGCCATCATAAACAGCACCTCGTCGGCGCTCATGCCGCCGATACCGCCGAACCGCGACGCGATCAAAAACGCTCCCGATACCGTCGCGATGTTGTTGACAATATCACCGACAATGCCGAGAATGGCGTATTTCGTATCGCGAAGAAGCCAAACCAAATCCATCTTCGCGGAGATTGCGAATAATTTCATAATACGCTTCAATGGTTTTTTAACCGCCATAGCTCACCATTCCCTCCTGAGATTTTTTCCAAACAAGTAGCGCGACCGGCCATAAGATGATATTCCAAAGTATTTGCAGCGCGACCGTCTCGCCCGTGTCCGCCGTGCCTGCGAACACAGACAGCGGCGCGCCGCCAAGCGAGGCGAACGGCTGATACTTCATCACGCGATCCATCCCGAACGGCAATAGCCGTATCGGGATAACAGTGCCGGAAAGCACCGCCGCAATCGCCGAGCGCAGCCGCCCGATAAGCCAGCTCATATTACGAAGTTTGATGGATAAGCAAGCCATCAGAAGATCGACGGCAAAGCCGAGCGAGATGCAGAGAAGTAAACTGAGAAAAAACAGCGGCGACGCGGGGATCAAGTTTACGCCAAGCGACAGGGCGACCGCCGCAGCCGGCAGGGAAAAGAACAGAAACATGGGTACCCATCTTCCGGCGGTCTGCGCGGTAAGCTGCGCGAAAACCGGGAGCGGACGCCCGTACAGTTTAAGGATTACGCCCTCCGACAGCCAGCCCGAAGCGGCGGTTTCCACAACCAACAGCTCACCGAGCAGCGAACTGACAGTTGTGTAGGTCATCATTTGCGCCATGCTCATCCCGGCGTCCGCGCCGGAGGAGAGTACGGTGCGCCACAGAAACAGCAGAGCAATCAGCGTGAAAATCTTCATCAAAATGTCAGGCAGCAGGTAAACCACGCCGCCGTTCATCACTTCGAGCGCGGACAGGCGGGCGGTTTTGAAATATTTTTTCATGTGTTATCGTCCTTTTTTTACAACGGTTTCATCGTAGGGGCGCGCATTGCGCGTCCATGGGATAATCGCCCCAACGTAGCCCCTATTGGAAGGGAGTGGCGGCGTAGCCGCCGGGGGATGTGGCGCGCAAAAATGCCCGGGTATTCCGATTGAATACCCGGGCATCTCAAGATACACCTAACGGTTAAGTAAGGCAGCTTTGAGGCGAGAGGCGTTCAATACGGCTAAAATGGGCAGAGCTATCCTGTAAACGCTTGAAAATGGCGGTAACAACCGTCAAAATCGCGCACCTATCCCATAACGCCGCATATTTGAATGCGCGTCTGCTCAGAACTTCGCTTCCGGGATACGCTTCCCCGAATACGAGCCGCTTGCTCATAGCCTCTCACCGCCTTTCTAATTGGAGTATCCGCGTGTCTTCGCTCATTTTAGCACATCAGATATGTGATGTCAACCAGATATAACGATATTCTCCGCTCTTACCCACGGACGTTTGTTTATCCCGGTGGACAAAGACTCGCTTGAAATACCGGAAATGTTGTTAAACACGTCCAAAAGATTACCGGAAATCATGGTTTCCTGCACCGGACGGACGATCTTTCCGTTTTCGATGTAAAAGCTGTTCTTTGCGACGCCGGAAAAGTCGCCTTTGTCGTTCGGCGCTCCGCCAGAAAACCGCCCGACCAGCAAGCCGCGCTTCACGCCGCTGATCAATTCATCCCGCCGCATCTCCCCGGGCAGCAGCGTGATATGCTCGCCGTAGTTGGCACTGCGCGGACGCCCCAGTTTTCGGGCGCTGTACTGATTCAGCAGGAAGCATTTCAGCGTCCCGTTTTTTATCACCGTCATATCGTGCGCGCGGAACCCGTCCGGCGTCAGGCGGATGCCGCACAGCTCGGGGTCGGAGGGATTGGAGACAAACGTGACATTTTTCCCCGCGACGCTTTGGGAGAGTTTATCCTTCAACAGGCTTGTTCCGGCGATGATCGCGCTCCCCGACAGGTAAGCGTTCGCGAAATATTCAATCATATTGCCAAGCGGCTCCGGCGCGAATACAACGCTCCCGGTAAATTTGCTCCCCAGCGCTTTCGCGCCCAGCTCCCGCGCGCTCTGCTCCATAATTATGCCGGTTCCGCCCCGCTCCGTGAAGGGTACGCCGAGATCGCGAAAGGCTGCATAAGTATAATTCATCGAGCCGGTCGCGCGCTCGTCGCCCGCGCTGAAGGTAAATCCGCAGCCGTAATCCCCGCTCCGCGCCGAGATATAGACGCCGTTGGTGTTACCCACCGCCATGGTACGCGACACAAACTCGCAGCCACCGTCGGTGATTCGTATCTCCGGCAAACGGGTTTGCACATCGCCTAAAAATTCGTCCAAACGGCTGTACATCATATCGCGGTCGCAACTTTCGGGGCCGTCGTTGTATTCCGGCGCGCCGTCCTCCGCCTCCGCGATGTCGTTTGCTTCGTCTTCCTGCGCGCCCCTCGCCTGCTCCACCGCTTCGAAAGCCGATTTTTCCAAATCCTGAAGCTGATTGACGCTTTGCGTACCCTTGCGCTTCCCCACCAGCGCCGTCAGGACAAGGTTTGTGTTGTGCGTTGTGAACATCCCCTCGATCTTTCCCGCTTCCAGCGCAAGCTCCGTTTTTTCGGAGCGCGTAACCCAGCACTGCGCGCGATCCGCGCCCGCCGCCGCGAGCGTGTCCAAGACTTGCCGAACGATCTCACGCATACGCTCATTCGCCTCCCACGTTGATCCGGCACAGGATAGCGGGACCGCCCATGCCGACAACCATCATCTGCTTTTTGCCGCAGAAACCCGACGCCTCCCATTTCAGGTCGTCGCTCACCATCGAAACGGTTTTCAACATCTCAAAGGCGACGCCCGACACCGTCGTGTTGGTCAGCGCACGCCCCAGCTTCCCGTTTTTGATTTCAAAACCCAGCCCCACGCCGAACATGAATTCCCCCGTCATGTCGGCTTGCCCGTTGGTCGGATGGGAGAGGTAATACCCGTCCTCCACCGAGGCGATTAAATCCGCGAGTTTGTCCGTACCGGGCAGGATACACGTATTGCGCATACGGATCAGCGGCTCGTCGGAGAAAGCGAACGCTCGGGCGTTCCCCATCGGCTCGGCGCCGAACTCCCGCGCTGTCCGGCGGTTGTGCATGTAGCCTTTCAGAATTCCGCCCTCAATCAACACGGCGTCCCGCGCCAAAACGCCTTCATCATCGGCGTACACCGGTACGGGGCATGTTTGCCCGAACGCCGTGTGCGCGAAATCCACGATGGAGATTTTCTCGCTCGCCACCGTTCGGTTCAGCATCTTCCCGGCGACGGAACCGCCCCGCACAAGATCGCACTCGACGGTATGCCCCACCGCCTCGTGGGCAAGGATCCCCGCCAGATCGGGCGCAAGCACACAGGTTTTCACGCCGCCCGACGGACGCACGCCCTCCCGCTTCTTCATCAGAGCCTCGTAACACGCGTCAATCTCACCGTACAGCGCGGCGGGGTCGCAGAACAGGTCTTCATACTCACCGCCGCCGCCCGCCGGAGGCATCATCAGGTCGACCGGCGCGCCTTCTTTCCCCTCGGCGGAAAGCATGACCAATACCGAAGTGCGCGGCAGAAATGTATGCGCCTCCGCGCCGCCCAACACGGCGATGGTCTTTTCCATCGTAAGTCCGCTCAGGATAACGCGGCGGCTGACCAGCGCGGGATATGTCTTTGCAATATAGTCGTCCAGCGCGCGGACAAAATTGAGCTTGTCCGACGCGCTCGCGCGTTTCTGTTCCTTTCGCGGAACGTAAACGTCTTTTGCGGCGCAGCCGGTGTGCAAATCCGCTTCTTTCCGACCCGTCCGCCCGCTCAAAAAGAGCGCGTTACTCCGCGCCGCTTCCAAAACGATTTTCACCGATTCGGCGGTTTGCTCCGGCGCGGACGCGAAGCCCCACATTCCGGCGCAAACGCGCGCCGACACGCCCCCGTTGGTATTCACCGCGTTGGCAGTTAAGTTTCCGTTCAGCATCTGAATGCCGGTGGACGTGTTGGTTTGCGCGCGCAGCTCGGCGTAATCGGAAATCCCGCCGAGCGCCGCCGCCAGCTCCTTCGGCGTCATGAAACCACCCCATTGTAGGGCGCGCCGCCCTCGGCGCGCTTTTGGTTCTCAGCTTCTCAGTTATAGTAATCGCTTACTATGTCGTCTAACGTAACCGGCGTCACGCAGCCGCGCGCCAGTTTGTCGAGCAGCTGCCCGACCGATGCCCGGCTTGACGTCAGGCAAGGTTTTGCCGCGCTTTCGTTTCCCATCCGCACCTCGACGCCGTACAGCTCGCATCCCAAGTTGCCCGAGGTTTCGTCTATCAGCAGTGAGTATGTAATCTCCGCGCCGCCCGGTAAATTCGCGTTGGCATATGCTTCAGTCTTCATAGTCAACCCTCCCGTTTTAGGGAGAGTATACACTACGGGCGCGGTCAAAAACTGTCGCAAACTGGTTTACATAACATTTTTCAGTGTAAGCGGTTCATCAACAGACAGCATGTCCGATTTACAATCATCCAAGAGGCGCAGCGTTTCTGCGCGGGTGTTCTCACGCGGGAAAAGCGGCGGCAGGACGGTTAATGTCATCGGCGGCTTTCGCTTATAAAACACCTTTTTGCGGTAAGTAATCATCATCGGGACAATCGGGACGTTGAACTTACAGGCATACGCAAACGCGCCGCGTGTAAAATGCCGGAGTTCGGGGCAGTAAGGCTCCAAATGCCCTTCCGGGAAAAAGTGAACCGCCCAGCCGCGTTCCAGCAAAGAGCCGACCCGATTCTCAAAAGTGGCAAACTCTTTCGGCGTCTTCGGGATGGGGAAGCATCCTAAATGCCGTGTGAAGAAACTGATGTTTTTATCCTTCAAATTCTGCGGGATTGAGGCGAACACCATGCGGCGGCGGCGCATTTGTGCTGATACCATCGCGCAGTCGAGGGTGTGTACATGGTTACTGACCGTAATGATACCGCCGTTTAGATCCTTGAGGTTTTCGCGTCCCCTAACGCGCACTCCGAAGACGATAAACATAACGACCCGTAAAACGGTCACGACAAAGTGGTAAAAGCACGTATCGAAGAGGCGGCGCGGAAGAGACGGATTCAGGTAAGGGTCGCTTTCCGCGTTGCGGTGTTTATTCCTGCGTTCGGTAATCATAGACCCATGCTTCCTGCCGGTTTTCGGCGATTGCTTCACGGAACATCCGCTCAATTTTCGAAACGCACTCACCGATGGCGTATTCTTTCCCCGCCTCCGCGTATGTTTGCTCCAACGCTTTTCTCTCTTCCTCATGCTCGATCCAATAGTCGATTTTGTCCGCCAAATCCCCGCTGTCACCCCGCCGGAACAGGCTTCGGCGGTTGAGCGCAAACTGCGGCGTCGCCGATTTTTCGCTGTTTGCGATCACCGGCACAAGACCGCTCGCAAACGCCTCGATACAGGAAATCGCCTCAATCTCAATATCGGAAGCATGAACATATAGGTCGGTCATCGCGAGCAGATCTTTCAGTGACGCTTCCTCATAAAACCCAATGGACACGGGGTTCGGCAGGCTTCCCCCCTCCCGCTCGTAAAACTCCTGACGAGGTCCTTTTCCGGCCAGCACAAGTTGAATCTTATCGGCGTATTTTGAGCGGCGCACCGCCTCAATCAGCACATCCTGCCGCTTTTCGCGCGAGAGACGCCCGATCATCAAAACAACGAATTTTCCCTCCAGCTCCGGCGATTTGGGTAGTTTACGGTAGACAAACCCCTCCCCCACCCCGTTGGAAATAACGTGGAGTTTCGCTTCGTAGCCGTGTTTGAACAGCTCGTTCGCGATGAAGCGGCTCGGGCAGTGGATATGGGTAAACTCGCCGTAGAATCTGTGCAGAATACCGTAAAGCATTCTGCTCGCGGCGTTTATACGGCTCAGACCGATGTTATAGGTGATATTCTCCGGCTGGATGTGGAACGCGGCGGTACTCGGCACACCCATTTCGTCGGCCAATTCTTTCCCACGCGCCGAAAGCCAAAAGGGCATCAAGAAATGGACGACATCCGCCCACGCGAGCGCTTCCGTTATCACTCTGTCGTCGGGTTTCGCCAGCACCATCCCCTGCTTTTGTATGATACAGTTGAACCCGGGGATATTCAACGCGCGGACGCAGTAGCGCTCTTCGTCGGAGGTTTCCCCCGCCGAGACAACGCGAATCTCGTGCCCGCGGCGGCGCAGCTCTTCCGCAAAACGCCGCGCCGAGATCGTCGTGCCGTTGTTCGCGTCGTCGTATTTGTCGATAAACAAGAGTATTTTCATATCCCGCCCCCGTGGTTCTGATTACGGTTTTATTTGTCAATGACCGGATTGCTATCCAGCCACCGTGACGCCGTTGACGCGACGGTGCTTAAACACCCTTCGGCAAACGGGTCGGGCAGCGCCGCCCCGGCCGTGAGTTCGGTAAAAGTTTTCGTTCCGGCGAATCCGACGAAGCGCAGGTATTTTTCCCACGCCGCCGGATATTCTTTTTGCGATTCCGCCCAAAAGGCCAGCGCCATCGTCTGCGCTAAGCAATAGTCGATGTAGTAGAACGGGCGCTCGTAGATATGCGCTTGCAGCTGCCAGCGGCGTCCCTCGCGGTAAAAGTCAAAGTCGTTGTCGAGGTAAGGGCGGTATTCCGCTTCCAGCCGGAGCCAGCAAGCGTTGCGTTCCTCCGGCGTCCAGTTTGGGTTTGCGTAGATATGATGCTGAAACTCGTCCACCATCGCGCCGTAAGGCAGGAAGGTCAGCGCGCCGGACAGGTGAGCGTAACGGTATTTGCCGGTCTCGCCGCCGAAGAAACCTTCCATCCACGGCCATGTAAAAAACTCCATGCTCATGGAATGAACCTCGGCGGTTTCATAGGTATAGTCTTGCAGCGCGGTGGGGTAAATGTCACGGGCGCGGTATGCCGCAAACGCGTGACCGGCTTCATGCGTCAGGACATCTACGTCGCCGGAGGTTCCGTTGAAGTTCGCGAAGATGAAGGGGGACTTGAACGCCTCAAAGGTAATGCAGTATCCGCCGACCGATTTGCCTTTGCGGGTCAGCACGTCAAACAGCTCGTTTTCCAGCATGAAGCCGAAAAACTCCTCCGTCTCGGGTGAAAGCTCGGCGTACATCTTCTTTCCGTGGGCGAAAATATCATTGGGCGTCCCCTGCGGTTTCGCATTGCCGGAGAGGAAATCCAGCGCGTCGTCATAGACCGTGACGCGTTCAACGCCGATCCGTTTGGCTTTCTCCGCTTTCAGGCGCTCGGACACCGGAACGATATACTTCTTGACTTGTTCGCGGAACGTGTTTACCATGCCCTCGTCGTAGCAGTTGCGCTGCATACGGTAGTAGCCCAGCTCCGTAAAGCTCGCGTAGCCCATCTTCTCCGCCATCCGTGCGCGTGTTTTCACTAACTCATCAAAAAGACGGTCAAGCTCACCTTTTCGCTCCTCACACCATGCCGCGACGGCGGCACGGGCTTCACGGCGCGTCTGTCTGTCCGGGTTCTCGTGGAACGGTCCCATCTGCGCGAGGGTATAAGTTCCGCCGCGAAAGACGATCTGCGCGGAGGCCACCAGTTTGTCATACTCGGTGGTCAGCCTGTTTTCCTCTTGAAGATCGGAGATAATCTTGGGCGAAAATGCTTTAAGAGAGATTTCTATGTTGCGAAACATCAGTGATCCGAAGGCATCCTCCATCGCGGCGCGGTGCGGTGAAGCGACAAGCGCCTCCTCAAACTCCTGCGTATACTCCGCGAGTATGGGTCTGACCTCGTCAAAGTAGCTGTTTTCCGTATCGTAGAATTCATCGGCGGTGTTCAATGTATGCCGGGTGTATGCCAACGCGCCCATCGTGCTTAGATTGGCGGTCACTTCGTCGTATTTGCGATACGTATCAAACGCCTCGTCGGCGGTTTTCGCGTCTTTTAACTCCTGTATCAGGGCGATCAAAGCGGACTTTGTCTCCTCCTGCCCGGGACGCTGATAGCGCATTTCTGAGAATTTCATCAAAACACTTCTTTCATTGGTATATGCGATATTCGGTTTGTATGGGACGCCGCACCCGGCATCTCGCGGGCGGTCGGGGACGACCGCCCCTACCTGCGTTTTAATCTTTTCCTTTTAATTCAGCGTTTTGCAGAATGTTCGTCTCGTAGGTGAAAGTAAGTTGGGCGCGGCGGCGCTGACGGGCAAACGCCAGCTCAATCATCTCGTCTAGCTGTTCGCGGAACGTCAGCCCTCCCGCTTCCCACAGGTAAAACGCCATCGAACCCGGGATGGTATTCAATTCATTGAGGAACAGCATGTCGCGCATGGTATCCCAAAGGAAATCCACCCGCGCCACGCCGGAGCAACCCAGCGTCTGAAACGCTTGCACGGCGATCTTCTGCGCTTCGCCGGACTTGTCGGCGGGGATGTCCGCAGGAATGACGCGCTTTTGCCCCGACATCCCGCTCTGCTTGTCGCCGCCCTTTCCGCCGGATTGGTATTTATCCTGATACGTGAGGAATTGATCGCTCATTACCGGTTCTTCGCATACCGACGCGCGCGCCTTTTCGCTGTCGCCGATGACGGCGCAGTTGACCTCGCGCATATGCACCAGCGCGGGTTCGATCAGAACGCGCTGCGAAAACGAAAACGCAAGTTCCAGCGCGGCTTGCAGCTTATCTCTGCTGTCGGCGCGGCTGATGCCGACACTGGAGCCGAGGTTCGCCGGTTTCACCATCACGGGATACGGAAAATGTGTTTCCAGCGCGTTCAGCACTTTTTCGGGCGCGCGGTTGTATTTCGGAGCCTCCAGCACCAAATCGTCGAGAACCGGCAGCCCCGCCGCGCGAAGCAGCGCTTTTGACGCCGGTTTATCCATACAGAGCGCGCTGGAAAGCACATCGCAGCCGGTATATGGCAGGCCGGACATCTCAAGCAGACCCTGCAAGCATCCGTCCTCGCCAAATGTACCGTGGACGGTGGGCAGTGCGATGTCAACGGTAATGGGCTTGTCGGCACCGAACAGTTTCTTCGCCGTCGTGTGCAGCGCGACCCGACCGCCGGAGCGGATCAGGCAAACTTGACGCCCGCTCTCCAACAACGCCGGGATGTTTTTATAACTCTCCAGTTTATCAAAACCGGGGCCGGTATACAAACCGCCGTCTTTCGCGATATACACCGGCACGGCGTCATATTTCCCCTTATCCAGCGCGGCGACAACCTGCATACCGGTGATGACCGATACCTCATGCTCAACGCTCTTTCCCCCAAAAAACACGGCTACCTGCATGTTTTCTCTCCTTTACCTTGTGCTTCTTTATAGTCTTGCGGGTCATCTGGGATGGTATCCAGCCCCCTTCCGCGGGAAGGGGGTGGCGGCAACGCCGCCGGGGATGTCACGGGACGTCCGGGAGGCCGTCCCCTACATATTCAATAATTATCGGGCAGATCATTCTCAATCAACACGATTTTTTCTTCTCCCTCAAGCGATAAGACCCATTGATACGCTTCGTTGAACGATGTGAAGGTTTTTACTTTACTCTCAGAAATCGCTTCTTCCAGCAAACCTTTTCGGATCGGCTCCGTCTGTGCGCCGACCAGTGCGGCGTAGTCGCACACATTCGCGATCTTCCGCCCGAACGCAAGGTTCTCCGCTTCCTCGGCGTCGCCCAGTTCAACCATGCCGGGCGTTATGATGACCTTTACGCCGCCGAACATTGAGAGCGCTTCCAGCGCGGCGGCGGCTCCGGCGGGGTTCGCGTTGTACGCGTCGTCGATAACGGTCAATCCGTTCCCCTTCGGCAGAATCTCCAAGCGGTGCTTCGCCGGTTTCAGGCTCCGTACGGCGGGCGGCAGTTCATAGAGCGGAATGCCGAGGCGCAGCGCGACGGCGACGGCGGCGGTGATGTTCTCCACGTTATGGGCTCCCAGCAGAGAGGGGGTAAACGTCTCGCGCTCACCTTCGCGGGTTACGATGTCAAAGCGCAGTCCCCCGGCTTCGGCGCGGAGATTTTCCGCGCGGACATCCAACGTCGCGTTTTCCGTTACGGCGTACTTAACAGCGTTCGGAACGCGGTTCCCATATTCGCGAATGGCTTCGTTCCCCCAAGAGAGGAACGCCAGCCCGTCCGGCGGAAGGGCGTCAATCAGCTCAAACTTGGTTTTCGCGATGTTCTCCTTTGTTTTGAACGTTTCCAAGTGCTGCGAACCGATTGCTGTCAGGACGCCGTGCTTCGGGTGAACGATTTCGCAGATTTCGCGGACATCACCCACATGGCGCGCGCCCATTTCGCAGACAAAAACGTTGTGTGAAGGTTCAAGCTTTTCCCGAATCGTGCGCACCACGCCCATCGGTGTGTTGTAGCTTTCGGGGGTGGCAAGCACGTTGTAGCGGAGCGACAGAAGGTGTGCGATATATGTCTTTACAGATGTTTTGCCATAACTCCCGGTCACGCCGATTACCAGTAAATCGGAGCGCAGCTTTTTTTGCGCGTCACGAATGTAGTGATTGTTGATTGCCTTTTGCACAGGTGATAGGAACAGATTCGCTAAGGGAACCAACAGAAGAACGCCGAAGTAGCCGCCCGCGAGGATAACCAGCCGGTAACGACCGCCCGCAAAATGCGCCGCGGCGGCGAACAGCGCGAGCAGCAACCCCAGAACGACGAAGATTCGCAGCACGCGGGATGTGAGCTTAAACGGCTTTTTCGCACCCTTTTTTGGGAGTACGATCAAGATTATTAAAAGAAATAATCCCGCCGCGAAGTAGGTGACAAAAGACGCTTCCCACAACCCCAGCAGCGCAATCAGCGCGGCCGGCGCGAACTTGACGATAGCGTCCGCATCATTTTTCAGCCAGCGCCAATACCCCGGCCACTGGTAAGACGCGAGTTGCAGCATGTGCGCCGGGCGCAGCGAGGCGATCATCGCGGAGAGCAAAAACGCGGTATATAGGATGATTTTATCCACTTCATCCTCCATAATCAATTTTAGCATGTTGTAAATAGAAAATGCTACGGAAACTTTTTCCCCGGTAAAAACGCGTCTAAAATACGCATTGTATGCGGCAGACGCTCCATAAACGACCAATGACCGCCCGGTATGACCGCCAGTCCCGCGCCGGGGATATTTTGCTCCATCGTTTTCCCGTCGGCGAGGGGGGAAGCGGTGTCGCCCTCACCCCAAATCAGCAGCGTCGGGGCTTTAATACGGGGCAGTGCGGGAGCGAGATCGGAGGCGAGCAGCTTCGTCATGGTAGCTTTCATCAGTGGAGAGGCGGCGCGGTAATCGGCGGAGCCTCGTTTCGCCCGGTAACGCTCCAGCGCTTTCGGAAAGGGTTTAAGGAGGAGCTTTCCTAATTTGAAAGTATATACTTTTAAGCACGTCTTTAGACTTTTTTGCCGCTTCAGCCCCGCGGCACCGAACAGCACAACGCGCGGCGGACTGATTCCGGGGTGCTCCCGCGACAAAAGCGTTAATAAAACACGTCCCCCATTGGAGTGTCCGAGGCAGATCGGATCGGTGATCCCGCGCGCGCCGCAGTACGCGGCAACGAAGTCAGCGTACCGCTTGGCGTCCCACGGTTCGGGCGGTTCGGGCGTCTTGCCGAAACCGGGCAGGTCGGGCGCGTATACGGTATACGTCTCCGCGAGGCGCTCCAGCAGGGGCAGATAGGAGTCGTGACCGACACCCCACCCATGCAGGAACAACAGCGGCGCACCGCTGCCCGCGACCAGCTCGTTTACGCCCTCCATACCATCATCCTTCTCCAACAGTATACTATACAAGTATATGGAATTGCAAGAAAAATAAGACGATTCACCCTTGGTTCACTGACAGGCGTTTGTACAACCCTTCCTCGGCCATCAGTTCGTCGTGCGTGCCGCGCTGCACAACGGCACCGTTTTCCAGCACCAAAATCAGGTCGGCGCGGCGGATGGTGGATAGCCTGTGCGCGATGGCGATAACCGTGTGCCGTTTTTGCAGCCCCGCGATGGCGGCCTGTATCTCGCGTTCCGTTTCGGTATCGACCGACGCGGTGGCTTCATCGAGGATGATAACCGGCGCTCGGCGCAAAATTGCGCGCGCGATAGCGACACGCTGCTTCTGACCGCCCGACAGACGCAACCCGCGCTCCCCTACCTGCGTTTCATAACCGTCCGGCATGTTTAGGATGGTTTCGTGGATATTGGCGGCTTTCGCTGCCTCTACGATCTCCTCCCGCGACGCGCCCGGCTTCGAATAGGCAATGTTTTCCGCAAGCGTCCCGTTGAAGAGGTATGTATCCTGAAGCACGGGCGCGATATGCTCCCGCAGTGAGGCGACCGTGACGGTGCGGATATCGTGTCCGTCCAGCAGCACCGAGCCTTCGTCGGGGTCGTAATACCGCCCGACCAACTGCGTCAGCGTCGTCTTTCCGACGCCGGTGGGTCCCACCAGCGCCACCATCCGCCCCGCTTCGCAGGAAAAGGAAACGTTTTGCAGTACGGGGCTTTCCGCCTCGTAACGGAACGAAACGTTGCGAAACTCGATCGAGCCTTTGACCGGCGGAATCGGAACCGCGCCCGGCGCGTCCTTGATGTCCTGCTCGGCGTCAAACACCGCGATAACGCGTTCCGCGCCCGCATAGGCGGACTGCATCCCCTCCAATAGCTGCGCAAGACCGGAAATGGGCGCGTAAAACAACCCCAAATAGAGCAGAAACGCCACGATATCGGCGACTTCCAGCCCGTTGTGGTACGCGAGCCAGCCGCCAAAACCGACGACAATGACCGTGCCGGCGGACGAGAAAAACTCAACCGCAGGATGAAAGAAATTCGCCATTATAAGTGCCTTGAGGATGGCCTTGGTGTATACATTCGCCGATTTCCGCACCGAATCGGCTTCGTCTGATTCACGCCCGAAGGCTTGAATCTCGGCGATTCCGGAAAAATTGTCTTGAATCTTCGCGTTGACGCCCGCGACGGCTTTCTGCGCGTCGCGGAAGTGCGGGCGAATCTTCTTCGCGAAAACAAAGCCGCCGAGCAAAATAAACGGCACCGGGATACAAGTAAGCAGCGCGAGCCTTGCGTTGATACAGAGCAGAACGGTCACGACACCGGCGACCGTTATAAAGTTTGTCACCATCTCCGGGATGATATGGGCATATAACTGCTCAAAGTTCGCGGTGTCGTTGACGACACGGCTCATCAAGTCGCCGGTTTGCTTATCATGGAAGTATTTCATCGAAAGAGACTGGAGCTTCTCATAAACGCGAACCCGCATATCCTCCACCAGATGCCACGCCGCGAGGTGCGAGAGATACTGAGAGAGGAAACGAAACAGCACCCGAAGCAGATACAACCCCGCGAGCAGAAGGGTGAGCAGCCCGACCCGCTTCAAGTCGGGAGTGCCGCCCTGCACCAGTGCTGTCATTTCGCGCAGAATCATCGGCGCGGTGAGGTTGACGGCGGTCAGCAGAAGCGTTGAGAGAATAGACACAGTGTATATCTTTTTAAAGCGCGCGGCTTCCCGGCTCAGTCTCCACAGGAGTTTCATGCAACCCGTCCTTTACTTGATGTGATTGGTAGATTCATTCCGCAGGGGCAACCGTCCCCACCTTCTTATTTTATAATTGCAGTTTTTTTCTTGCTGTGGTAGAATAGCCCTAGTATACAGCATCTTGCTCAAAATTTCAAGGCGGATAGGGTGAGAATATGGTAAAAGCTATTTATTTGGACACTGCGGAACCTTTGGACAAGCGTGTGCTTGACCTGGTTTCAAGCCTGACGACGGAGGAAAAAATCGGGCTTCTTCCCACACGTCAGGAAGAAGTCCCGCGCCTCGGCATTCCCGCCTACTCGGTCGGAGGGGAGGGAGCGCACGGCGTTCTTGTTCGTAAAATGGGCGAACAGACGGCAAGCGGCGTCGCGACCGTTTTCCCGCAGCCAATCGGTCTTGCGTGTACATGGGACACCGATTTGATGGAGCGTGTTGGCGACGTAATCGGGAGCGAAGCGCGGGTGTATTATGAGAAAGACGACCGCTCCCGCTGGCTCACGCTTTGGTTCCCCACCATTGACATGGAGCGCGACCCGCGCTGGGGACGCACCGAGGAGGCTTACGGCGAGGATCCGTTTTTAGCCGGTAAACTCGCGGCATCGCTTATTCGGGGAGCGCAGCAGCCGAAAGGCGAATCTATACGGATCGCCTGCGCGCCCAAACATTTTTACGGAAACAACGTCGAACGCAACCGCGCTTCCGTCTCAACGGAACTGAGTGAACGCGTGAAACGCGAGTATTACCTGCGCGTGTTCCAATACGCGTTCGAGGAGGGCGGCGCGCTCTCGCTGATGACTGCCTACAATGAGATCAACGGTGTACCCTGCATCGTCAACCCCGAAATAAACGAAATCGTGCGCGGCGAATGGGGATTTGACGGTTTTGTGGTCTGCGACGGCGGCGACTTTTCCCAAACCGTCACCCATCATCACTACTGCGAAACCCACGCGGAATCCATCGCGCTGTCGCTGAAAGCGGGGATCGACTGTTTCACCGACAAGGCCGAACTGGTGAAGTCCTCAGCCGCCGAAGCGCTGAAGAAGGGATTGATTCGCGAAGCCGATATAGACCGCGCCGTATTCAACAGTATGCGGGTACGCTTCCGGCTCGGGCAATTCGACCCGGATGAGCAATCTTTGTATGCAGAGCTGTGCGGAGAGAAACACTCCGCCGTTGCGCTGGAAGCGGCGCGAAAGAGCGTTGTGCTGCTGCAAAACGACGGCGTTCTGCCGCTTGATCCGTCCAACTGCGGAACGGTTTTGGTGCTTGGCGACCTCGCCGAGGAAAACATGCCCGACTGGTATTCGGGTAAGCCGCCGCATTCCGTCACGCCGCTGAAGGCGATTCAATCGTTCGTGCCGGAAGCGCAGTTCATGCCGGTTCAAGATCTCTGCGTAATCACGCGCGAAGACGCGGACGGCGGTCTAAGCAGTCTGTTCGTGGACGACGAGGGGAATGTGACGTTCGGCGCCGGTTCCGGCGCGGTGTTTGAGGAGATCGACTGGGGCTTCACCACCGCCGCTTACCGGCACATGAAAACCGGCAAGTACCTCACGCTCCGGCAGGACGGGACGCTTGCGTGTACGTCTGAAAAAGTTTGGGGCTGGTTTACCTATGAGCGCTTCCACCGTGACGAAGAAACCGGGCGTTTCCTGCCCCACGCCGACACCTTCCACGACGGCATGACGGCGGAGAACAAAGAGGTCGCGAACAAACTGCTGCCCACCCTGCGGCGCGAGGTTCTCGACGGCGTTTCCCAAGCCGTGAATGCCGCCGCGCGATTCGACACGGTGATCGTCGTGCTGGGTAACCACCCGCTACTGAACGGGCGGGAAGGATTTGACCGCCCCGATATAGAGTTTCCGAAACGCTGGAAAACGCTTCTGCGCCGCCTGAACGAGGTCAACGGAAATGTCGTGCTGGCTCTGATCGCGGGGTATCCCTACGCGTTTGCGAAAGAGGCGAAACTCGTTCGCGCCGCTTTATATGCTTCGCACGATGAGCAGGATGTGGGATCGGCGGTCGCGGAGAGCCTGTTCGGAAAAAACAACCCCGCCGGGCGGCTTCCGATGACGTGGTATCTCTCGCAGGACGATCTGCCCGACATGGACGATTACGACATTATCAACCACCCGCGTACATATATGTACTTCGACAAGCCGGTGCAGTACCCGTTCGGGTACGGTTTGAGTTACACAAAGTTTACCTACGGCGGTCTCTCCGCCGAGCAAGAAGAAAACGGTTTCACCCTTTCCTGCGCCGTTCGAAACACCGGGGCGCGGGCGGGCGACGAAGTCGCGCAGCTCTATGTCACGAATGAGGGTACGCTGACCGTCGGCGGCAAGCAGGAAAAGCTCCCGCGCCGCCGCCTGTGCGGATTCGCGAGGGTTGCCCTCAAACCGGGCGAGACCAAAGAGGTAAAGTTTACCGTTCCGAAGGAGGAACTGGCGTTTTACAACGAGGAAACCCGTTGTATGCAAGTACTCGCGGGCAACTGCCAATTCGCGGCCGGAGCTTCCAGCGAGGACATACGCGCTGTTATTAACGTAAAAATCATCGAGTAAAAAAACGGAGGTAAGATAATGAAATTCACCGACGGATATTGGCTTGCGAAGCCGGGGGTTACGGTACATGGGTGTGCCGAAATACGCGGGGTGCGCGTTGAGGAGGGTAAGGTCACGGCTTTTATCAGCCCCTTTCCCGTGTATCACAGGGGTCAGACGCTCGGGGGACCGCTGATTACGCTGGAGCTGACCGCGCCGCGCCCCGATATTTTGGGCGTGACGCTCTACCATTATAAAGACGTCTCCAAAAAATCGCCCGCGTTTGAGCTCGTCACCGACCCGCAGGAACTGACCTGCGAGGAAACGGACGAGGCGTATATCGTCCGTGCCGGAAAGATGGCGGCGACCCTGCGCAAGGGTCAGTTCTCCCTGACGTTCTCCTACGCGGGCAAAGCGCTGACGCGCTCCGACTTCAAGCAGGCGGCGACACTTACCACGCCGGACGGCCCGTATATGCGTGAACGTCTAGACCTCGGCGTGGATGAAGTGGTTTACGGACTTGGGGAGCGCTTTACGCCGTTCGTCAAAAACGGGCAAAGCGTGGATATTTGGAATGAGGACGGCGGTACGGCGTCCGACATTGCTTATAAAAACGTCCCCTTCCATGTTTCCAGCAATGGCTTCGGCGTATTGGTCAACAATCCCGGGCGGGTGAGTTACGAAATCGCGACCGAATCGGCGTCCCGTGTGCAGTTTTCGGTCGCCGGGGAAGAACTGCAATACTTTGTTATCGGCGGAGGCAGCGTCAAAGCCGCCGTCGCGAACTACTGCGCGCTGACCGGCAAGCCCCCGCTCCCGCCGGCGTGGACGTTCGGGCTTTGGCTCTCGACCTCGTTTACCACCAATTACGACGAACAGACGGTCAACAGCTTCATCGACGGTATGACCGAGCGCGGTATTCCCCTCTCCGTATTCCACTACGACTGCTTTTGGATGAAGGAGTATGAGTGGTGCAGCTTCCGCTGGGACGAAGCGATGTTCCCCGAACCGGCCGCGATGCTGAAGCGTCTGCATAAGAAGGGACTGCGCGTCTGCGTTTGGATCAACTCATACATCGGGCAGAAATCGCCGCTCTTCGACGAGGCGGCGGAACAGGGATACCTGCTCCGTAAAACTGACGGCAGCGTCTGGCAATGGGATCGCTGGCAGCCGGGGATGGGGATCGTGGACTTTACCAACCCCGACGCCGCCAAATGGTACGCCGGAAAGTTGAAAGAGCTTATGGATATGGGCGTCGACTGCTTCAAGACCGATTTCGGCGAGCGAATCCCGGAGGAGGGTGTGCGCTGGTTTGACGGCTCCGACCCGCACAAAATGCACAACTACTACAGTTATCTGTACAACCAAACGGTATTCAATCTGCTGGAGCGCGAGCGCGGCAAAGGTGACGCCGCCGTTTTCGCGCGAAGCGCTACGGTCGGCGGACAGAAGTTCCCTGTTCATTGGGGCGGCGACTGTGAGGCTACTTACTCCGCGATGGCAGAGACGCTGCGAGGCGGTCTGTCGCTGGCGCTGGGCGGCTTTGCTTTTTGGAGCCATGACATCAGCGGCTTTGAGTCGACAGCAACCCCCGACCTTTACAAGCGCTGGGTCGCGTTCGGACTGTTCTCCACCCATTCGCGCCTGCACGGAAGCAGTTCCTACCGCGTTCCGTGGCTGTTTGACGAAGAAGCGGTGGATGTGTTACGCCACTTCACAAAGGTAAAGCATTCGCTGATGCCGTATCTGTTCGCGCAAGCCGCGAAAGCCAGCGAGACCGGCGTGCCGGTCATGCGCCCGATGGTGATGGAGTTCCCGGACGACCCCCTCTGCCGTCACCTCGACAAGCAGTATATGCTGGGCGACAGCCTGCTGGTCGCGCCAGTATTCAGCGAAGACGGGCAATGCGACGTATACCTTCCCGACGGGATGTACACCAACTTCTTCACCGGCGAGGTGGTGCAGGGAGGACGTCTGATTAAGGGGAAATACAATTACATGTCCCTGCCGGTTTTCGTTCCCGAAAATACCCTTATCGCAACCGGGCGGGACGACTGCGCCGAGTACGACTACCACGAGAACGTCACCGTTCACGCCTACCGTCTGACCGAGCAGACGATTGACCTCTACGATAAATCAGGTAAACTCCGCGCCACCGTCACGGGACGCGCCGTCGGAGACGACGTAAACTTCACTGTGGACGGCGAAGCGCCGGGGATCAAGTTCAAGGTACATAAGGGTGAATAGGATGAGCTATACGTCAAGCCTTGAAAAGCTGCGCGATCTCGGTCTGCACGGCATGGCAATCGCGCGCGGCGGCGAAACGGTCGCGGAGGTCACCGTTACCCCGTACCGTTTGGACACGCCGCATACGCTGAACTCGCTCACCAAGAGCTTCACCTCAACGGCGGTGGGATTTTGCGTACAGGAGGGACTGCTGTCGTTAGACGACAAGGTTGTGTCCTTCTTCCCGGAGCGCTTCCCCTGCCGTCCTTGCGCAAATATGGAGCAGATGACGGTGCGGCACTTGCTGACGATGGCGACCGGGCATACAAAAGAGCCGTATTTTTGGCCGCTTGAACCGGAGACGCTTGATTCCTTCCTGCACTCCTATGTGCAGGAAGAACCGGGCAGCGGCTTTTTGTATAACACCGCGGGAAGCCACGTGCTTGCCTACATTGTTGAAAAAGTCACCGGACGGTCTATGGAGGACTATCTTCGTCCGCGCCTGCTGGAACCGCTGGGAATCACAAACTATCTTTGGGAGCGGCACCCGGACGGCGTCTGTAGGGGCGGCGTGGGGTTGCATCTGTGTACACGGGATATTCTCAAATTCGGGAAATTTTTATTGGGCGAGGGTTGTTATGACGGTACGCAGCTAATCAATGCGGACTGGATTCGCGAGGCGACGCGGGCGCGGATTATTCAACCCGGCGATCCCGGCAACGACTGGACGAGCGGCTATGGATACCAGTTTTGGCGCAACGCCCGCGAGGACAGCTACCGCGCCGACGGCGCGTTCGGGCAATTTTGCATCGTGGTGCCAAAGCGCGGGCTTGTGATTGCGTGCAACGCGGGAACGCCCGATATGGGCGCGATGTTGAACGTATTGTTTGACGAATTGATACCCGCGTTGAACGGGGATTTCCCCTCCGAAACAACGCTGACCGCCCCTCTGCCGGAAGGGGTTTCGCAAATTCCGCAAAAAGCGTTCCGTCTTTCGCCAAACAATCTGGGACTGGAGCGCATCGCGTTCGGCGAAAAAGTAATCATGACGATCAACGGTCGCGAGTACGCCTGCGACGCCGGACGCGGCGAGTGGAAACTGACAAACTTCCCCGACAATACACCGGAAGAGTACCGTTCGATGGCGCTTGCGTTTGGGGCTTGCGAAGACAATTCACCGCTACTGCGGATTTGCCATACGCGGACACCGTATACCGCTGACTGCCGGCTCCGATTCGGCGCGGACAGCGTTTTAATGGACTGCAAAGCCAATGTGGGCTTTCATAATGAGTTGTGCGGAACGGTTTTCGGGTTCGCGGAGGGATAGCGTATGCGCTACGTGCTGGGGATTGACGGCGGCGGGTCAAAAACCCGCTGCGCCCTGTATGACGCCGACACCGGGCGGCTGGATTTGATGCCGTACGGCACAACCTGCCACGAGAGCCTTTCGGGCGGGTTTAATGACCTGCCCGGCGTCTTTCGCGGCATGTTCCGCTCCCTGCTGTCGCGCAACAATATAGGTTTTGGCGATATTGAGATGGGCGTCATCGGGTTAAGCGGCGTTGATACCCCCGAACAGCACAGAATTGTTTCGGAGATGCTGACAGCGTTAGGGTTGAAAAGGTTATCCCTTTACAACGATGCATATTTGGGAATCTTCGCGGGCGGCGCTAACGGAACCGGCATCTGCGCCGTCAGCGGCACGGGAAGCTGTGTCGCGGGGTTGGATTCCGCGGGAAAGTTCGTGAAAATCGGCGGGCTTGGTACGCTGACAGGCGACATGGGCGGCGGACGGATGCTCTCACGGCGCGTGGTGGGATTGGTATACAGCCAGCTCTTCCGTGACGCGCCCTTTACCGCGCTGACGACCGCCCTCTTCCGCTGGCTGGACATCACCGACCGGGACGAGTTCTTGGATTTGGTGACGGAACGGCTTAAAAACGACGACGAAAATACTACGCTGACATTGTGCCGGCTTTTGTTTTCCGCCGCTGCGGAAGGCGACGCCGCCGCGCTCTCGCTTCTCGAAGAATCGGGCAGGAGTTACGCGGGCGGGATCGCCGGAGCGGTCAGTCAGCTAACTTTCGCGCCGGGGGAACCGCTGGAAGTAATTTTTGCCGGTTCCCTCTTTACAAAAAGCGTGTGTGATCACGCGCAAAAAACCGCCGAAGCGGTTTTATTGCAAAAATTCCGCACCCCCATTTTCCGCACGCTGGACGTTCCGTGCGTGGCGGGTGCCGTACTGCGGGCGCTTGACGAACTGGGTATTGGGGGACGAAGGGAAAGCGTATTGAAACTGTTCCGCGGCGGGGTTATAGCAGTTCCCTTCTAAGCGCCGCACCGTCTTTTGGCGACAGGTAAGACAGCGGAATGTCAAACACTGTCTTCGCGCCATGCTTGCCCTCACCCGCGAGCCGTGCGGCGGCGCGCGCGTACGCCACAAGAATCCCGGCTGTAAATTCGGGATTGCTTTCCATACTCAGCGACATTTCCATCAAATGCCGGTTAGCGCCCGACGTGCCGGCGCGCAGCGAGAGTCCGGCATGCGGCATATCGGTGCGGTTTACCGCATCGACGAAATGGACGATCGTATCGTACCCCGCGAAATAGTGCGGCATGGCTTTGATTTCCTGCTCGATCCGGCGCGTGTCCGCACCCTCTTCAACTACCACATAGCATTCCCGCAGATGCTTCTCCTGGGTGGAGAGGTTTGCTTCGCCGTGCCGTGCAGCGTCTACCGCCGCTTTTTTCGGTACGGTGTACTGCACCGCGTCGCGTACACCCTCGACCCTGCGCAGAGCGTCGGAATGCCCCTGCGAAACGCCGCGCCCCCAAAAGGTGTGGCTCACACCGTCTGGCAAAAAAACCTCCGACATCAGCCGCATCGCCGAAAAAAGCCCGGGATCCCATCCGGCCGCGATGACAGCGGTCGTTTTTACCGCCGCTGCGTTTATTTTCGCAAAATATTCGGGGATGACGGCGTGGGTGTCAAAGCTGTCCACCGTATTAAATAACGCCGCGAGACGCGGTCCTTGCTCCGGCAAGTCTTTCGCCGAACCGCCGCAGAGGATCATGACGTCTATCTTACCGACTAACTCCTCCGCCGCGTCCAAAGCGAACACCGGCGCGCCGGAGGTCTTTACGTCCCTCGGATTCCTGCGGGTCAACACGGCGGCAAGCTCCATGTCGGGGTTCTGCGGAATGACGGTCTCTACTCCCCTACCGATGTTTCCGTAACCGGCGATTCCGATCCGAATGCTCATTTGTCCTTCCCCTTCCCTGTTTCGCAATGGTTTTCCAGCGGACAACCCGCGCATTTGGGTTTCGCGCGGCAATGCTCCTTGGCGTTGATGACGATCATCGCATGAAGGTTGTTGTATAAACCCGCATCTTTTGGCAGACTTTCCTCAAAAAACGCTTTGATGCGGTCATAGCCGGAAATAGCCGTAACACCGAGCCTGCCCAGCAGACGCTTTGTGTAGGCGTCCACAACGAACGACGGCAGCCCCAGCGCGTAGAGCAAAATGGAATCGGCGGTTTCTTTTCCGACCCCGCGTACCGCAAGCAACTCCTTCCGCAGTTCCGAAAGGCTCGTCCGCCGCGCGGTTTCTATAGAGTAACCGTACTGCTTGTACCATTCTGTCAGTGCTTTTATGTACCGCGCTTTTTGATTGAAGAATCCGGCGGGGCGGATAAACTCGGTCAGTTCCTCAGTCGGTATGGTTTCCACCCGCTCCGGCGTAAGGTCTCCGCCGAATCGCGCAATCGCGGTCTCAACGTTGCTCCAAGCGGTGTTTTGGGTAAGAATTGCGCCGACCATCACCTCATACGGTGTTTCGGCCGGCCACCAATGCAAGTCTCCGTAATGCTCCGAAAGCAAATCGTTAAGCTGCGCTGGTGTTACGGCCTGTGTGCTGACATCATGAGCGGTGTTATTAATAACGCAACACTTCCTACTCCCCATTTTCGATGCGCCGGGGAGTACAGTATACCGTATTTTGGCGTAAAATGCAATAAAAAACCGTCTCGCAGCGCGTTGCTTCTACGACACGAACACCGAAACATCGCGGAAATCAAACGGCACATGTCCGCGCCTATTGATGAACTGGAGCGTAATATCGTGAGCAAGCTCCAACAGTGGACCGGCGCACACAGGCATACAGTATAGCAATCCGCTTCTGCGAAGCGCTTCATCACTTAGGAGGCTGACTTGCTCCGGCGTCATTCCATAGAGGATTTCATCGCTAAAACTATCTACAGCGTCCTGTATATACGGTGCCAGCATAGCGTAAACATCCGGGCTGACTGATTCCGGATTTCGTTCCATGTTGAATCATCCTTTCTTCGCTCCCTATTATATGAATCGTTTTAAACCGTTGCCAGCTCTTTATTATATGGAAAATACTTACGATGAAACGGATGAACGCAAGATAAAAGAGGCGGAATTCTCCGCCTCTTTTGAAGTAGTGTTTTATTCAGCCGCCGGTTCTTCTTCGTCGTCGGCTTCAACAGTGAACTCACCGATCAGATACGCTTTGGTAACGACAGGCCATTGACCTTCCCAAAGACCGAGTCCAAAACGGGCAGCGGTAGTTCCTTCAGCGAAGGATACGCCCAAATCGGCAAAATTGAGGGTTAGTTTACCGTCTTTGTAGAGATCATTGGAAAAATCGACTTGTTCCCAACCCATCGCAACGTCTGCGGTACCTTGCTGCCAATGGAAAGTATTCCCGCCAGAGGGCGCTTCGCTCATTTCAAGAACGATACCCGTCGCTTGGAGTAAAATGGCTTCGGTAAGACCAAATACTTTGTCGGCATTATCGGCATCACCATCGGTAACCCAGCTATACTGAGTACCGGCGTTCAGTTCAAGCGAAGCGGGAAGGGGAAGCGCAAACTCGGCAACTGTTTCTACATCACCGGGATCGGCGGGATCATCCTCGCCGGGATCAGCCGGATCTTCTTCGCCGGGGTCAGCGGGGTCATCAGTGCCGCTCGGAATGGTGATGAGATTCATGAACAGGGCAGCGCTTGCGCCGCGTGTGAAGCTTTCTTCGGGAGTAAACAAGCCGTTGTTGCCGGTAACAATACCCGCTTTGGCAAGTTTCATGATATCTTCGTAGTATTCGGTCTCTTCGGTAACATCCTCGAAAGAAACGTCTTCCGCGATAACGGCGAGGTCTTTGTCGAGCAGCACTTTGCTCCAAAGGTGAACGGCTTCGGCGCGGGTGACGGTTTTGGTCGGATCCGCGAGAAGCGCATCATCTTCCGCGATTAAACCGGCATCAATGGCATAAGAAATGCCCGCGGCGACTTCTTCATTCCAATCATCGGTATCGGCTCCGAAGTCAATGCTCTCGCCGGTAGCGTAGATGTTATGAATCTTTCCGCCGATAATCAGCGCTGTCTGCACGGTAAGAGGACCGGTAGGATTGAAAATACCGGTGGTGCCTGTGCCGGTGACGATTCCGTACTCATAGGCTTCAATGATAGAAGCAGCAGCCCAGTTGAGATCGTTAAAGTCATCCGCATACTCAACCACTTTTTCGAAGTTCGCTACGTCATATTCGCCTTCGCCAAACTCAGGCTCGGTGCCTTCTTCGCCTTCACCGGGCTCTTCGCCTTCGCCGTGTTCTTCACCTTCGCCGGGTTCGGTGCCTTCTTCGCCTTCACCGGGTTCGGCGCCAATGGCACTGAAGTCTCCCTGCAGGTAAGCTCTGGTGATGCCTAAATCATCTATACCGGAAGAGTAATAGGCAATAATAATCTTCGCCATTGTGTTGTTTTTGAAATCGTCGTAGGTTTTCAAAGCTTTGGCAAGCTCAATCTTAAGGGACGTTCCTTCCAATGTAACGCCTTTTTCGGCATCCGGTACGCCCATACCGCTTAAAATGTCGACTTGGTTCCAGTCGGTGGTCGCAACGGCGTCACCCTGCCAAATCAACTGCATTCCGCCTACGGGGGCGGCGGACATATCGAGGATAAGGTACTGTGCGGCAAGAACATAATCGATGGTAAGATCAGAGGTCATAATAGTTTCACCGTCAGTGTAACCGTCGGTAACCCAGCCGCGCTGAGAAGTGGGGTTGTCCGGGTTGCTCCATGTAAATTCGCCTAAATCAAACTCCGTGGCTTCGTCCGCGGCGAATGCGGGGATGGTAACAAGGCCGATCAGCATCGCCAAAGTCACCAGCAGAGATAAGGCTTTGCGAGTTTTCATTATGTAGCTCCTCCTCCAAAATTTTTATGGCTTGTTCAATTGTAACAGAATTGATATAAAAATGCAAGACTTTTTTACCGAAATTTTACCGATGAAATGTGGTATATTATGGTTGTCCATCCATAATCCGTATTGCTAGATGTTTCGATGGTCTTAGCTTCTCAAATCCGGCGTATTCGCATAGATATTAAGCAGACTGAACGTAAAAAGGGGGACAAGGAAATGCCAAAAATCGCCGTTTACGCCGGTCACGGGGGATCGGACTACGGAGCGGTCGCCAACGGTGTTTACGAGAAGAATATCAATCTCGCGATCAGCAATGCCCTTTCGGATATATTGAGGCAGAGGGGTTACACCGTTCTGAACAACCGCACCACCGACGTTGACCGCAACATCACGCAGGACGCGCGTAAAGCCAACAACTGGGGCGCGGACGCGCTTATAGAAATCCATATGAACAGCAATGAGAGTACGCCGGGCAACGGAACCGAGATGCTTTACAGTATTAAGGACACCGGCAGAGGTCGTCAGCTCGCCCAGGCGAGTTTGAACGCCATCACGGCACTGGGCTTTACCGACCGAGGTATACGCACGCAGATAAACGAGGAGGGTCAAGACGAATTCGGCATTCTGCGCCTGACGAATATGCCCGCCGTGCTTGCTGAAACGGCTTTTATCAACAATGCGTCTGATCTGCGTAAACTCAATGTTTACGACGCGGCGGAGGCATACGCCAGCGCCGTTCAGCGGGTCTTCCCTATCAGCGGTTCGTCCCCCCCTCCCCCGCCGCCCTCCGGCGGCGGCGGAAACAGCGGCGGAGGCAGCGGAACGAGGGGGATTCAAAGTACCCTCAATACGCGCTACGGTCTGGGACTCACGGTGGACGGTATTGTCGGCCCAAAAACCCGCGACGGCATTGTCAGAGGTATGCAAACAGAGCTAAACCGCCAATACGGGAACACCCTTACGGTAGACGGCGTGTTCGGTCCGGCTTCAAGGTCGGCAGCCGTTAATGTCAGTTCCGGCGCGCGCGGGAACATCACATACTTAATCCAAGCCGCTCTGTACCTAAAGGGTTACACCGTAACGCCGGACGGTGTGTTCGGTTCGCAGACCGAGGCGGCGGTGAAGTCGTTCCAGCGTTCCGCCGGATTGGCGACGGACGGTATCGCGGGACCCGCAACGCAGACCGCCCTATTCAGGAACTGGTAACCTCCAAAACAATCGGATATTCGGACTTCACGCCGCTGAAAACGGTGTGGAGTCCTTCGCCGTCCAGCGTCCAAGTCAGCGGGTGATCCTCAAAGCCCAACAGGCGCACCTTCTCAATCACGCCGCCGAAATTGTGGTTTCCGTCCTCCCGCAAACCGCCGAGCGACCGAATCGTCACCCGCCCGTCTTCCGGGCAGCGCATAACAGCGGCGTAAATCTTTCCGCGATTTACGGTGAAGCGGATATCTTCCGGCGTATACGCCAGCGTTCCCTCCGAAAAGCCGCCTCCGGCGTTGTTGGTCGCGCCCTCCGAGCAGCTTCGCCACGGCGACGAGCCGTATATCGCTTCCCCGTTGACTTTTAACCATTGCCCCATAGTGCGTAAAATCTTCTCGTCTTGCTCCGGCACCGTCCCGTCGGCTTTCGGACCGATGTTCAAAAGTAATACGCCGTTCTTGCTGACTACGTCAATCAAGTTTTGGATGATCTCCGCGGGCGGCTTGTACGAGTTTTGCTCGGTGTAGCACCAACTGTTCCATGCCGTGGAGGTGCAGGCTTGCCACAAGAACGGCTTCGCGTCGGGAAAGCCGCCCCGTTCCATATCGGGGATGCCGCAGCCAAACGGCAGCGCGTCATCTTTAAACGCGACTGCCGGAGCAAATCCCCACTGCGCCGCGCGGTTATAGTAGTACGCGATAAAGCGCCGCAGCGACGGCTTAAACGCGCTGTGCTTGACCCACCAGTCAAAGTAAACCATCCTCGGCCGGAAGTTTTCAACAAGCTCGACGCAGCGGCGCAGCCAGTCCTCGATGAACTCCCGCGTCGGCGCGGGTTCGCCATAAATATCGTGGTGCCTCGCCTCCGGCATGGACGGCCAGTAGAGGTCGTCGCGCTCCGGCTCGCCGATGTCGCTGTCAAACTGCCGCCCATTTCCTAAGAACCACCAATGCTCGGCGCGGTGCGACGATAGGGCGCGGGTCAAACCGCGTTCATCGCAGGCGGCGAGCAGCTCTTTGAGAACATCCCGCTTCGGACCCATTTCCGCGGCGTTCCAGCGGGACAGGGCGCTTTTATACATCTGAAAGCCGTCGTGATGCTCCGCCACCGGCACCACGTACCGCGCCCCCGCTTCGTAAAACAGCTCCGCCCACGCCGTGGGGTCGAATTTCTCCGCTTTGAAGCGCGGGATAAAGTCGCGGTAACCGAAGTCTTTATGCGCGCCGAAGGTTTTTACGTGGTGTTCGAACTCGTGAGAACCTTGTATGTACATGTTGCGAGGATACCATTCGTGGGCATACGCCGGAACGCAGTAGACGCCCCAATGGATGAAGATGCCGAGCTTCGCCTCCCGCAGCCACGCGGGCGGCGTGAACGCCGATAGCGACTCCCAGTCGTCGGCGAACGACCCGTTCGCGACCCCTTCGTTAAGGGTTTTCAAGTAATCCAATAAAACCACCCTCTTTCTTGTTTGCGACCATTATATAAAGAAGGAAGAGAGGTGTCAACGAAATATTACGCGTCCAGCGTCGCGAAAACAAGCCATGCGGGTTTCCGCATGGCTTGATACTATTGCGATAAAAAAGCCTATTTTTCCCGCTACGCGATCTTTGTAATCGAAAGCTGTCCTTGCGGCGCGTTGCCCGGCGTGGTAAATGACGGGGTATTCGTACCCTGTACCTGCAAGTACAACCTTCCGGGACCTTGAATCGGTACAAGAAGTGAAGAACTGCACATTCCCGTGCTTAAGACGTTGATCATATCAATATCCCTGTGTCTTGCGGTACCGTTCGAACCGCCGTTATCATCCACGACGGCGTGGATGTTGGGTACTCCGGTTGTGTCGATAGATGTTACGCTCATATTGATCAGATAGTTTCCGGAGTTCTCAATCACTAAGGTGCGGTCATCCATCTGAATACTGCCGTCGTCAGGTTGCTGTATCAGCGTTTGGTATGGGAGTATGGTGTTTTCGCTATACTTGCCTCCGCTTGTTCTCATAGCATACTGCGCGGCTTGTAATGCAACAGGAACACCTGTCGACTCTGTTACAGCGTCAATCCATACAGCCGCGCCGGTGGGATCGGATTTTTCGATAGTAACCTTTAACCTATCAGGTGTTCTTGTGGCTATATAAACTGCTTCATTATTATGAACCACTTGACCGTTCCCTGATGCTTGATACCCCGGATTCACCGAAAACGAATAACCGGAGTCAGTCGAGGCAGTTGTTGCCGGATTAATCGGTGAGAAACTATCCGAATTGCTTGGCGACCCGTTCGGGTTGGCAATTTGCACGATATACATAACCCCATTGTCAATAACTATTTGTCCAGGAACATAACTTGAGGCGTTTGCAGGATCGTAAGTGGTAACAGACAATGGTTCGCCTAGATTTTCGAGCATTGTATACTCAGGGGATTGACCGGGTACTCCCGTTGTCAAGAATTTATTAATTAGATATAACGTACCCCCGTATTCAATAATCGCTCTGTTGTTATAATTCTGAATTTGCAATGAGTTGCTGTTTCCTTCCAGATTGTCCATGTGTAATACTCCTTTCATAAGGGCACCTCTATAAAC
>DBDP01000054.1 GCA_002293625.1 Clostridiales bacterium UBA929
AGTTTATAGAGGTGCCCTTAATTTGAAAACGCACGCCTCTGAATTTATATGGTATTCGTGATAAGTCTTTTTCTCTTCGCAGGGTGTCTTTCGGATACGTATCTTCTATCGTTTGAAGTGGATGGACAAGATAAGCGTGTATTCTTTTATATTTGTAACGATCATCACAAAAGATATCTTTAAATCGAACGCTCATAAAATCCTTAACAGCAGTGTTAAACTTATTAGTTATTTCAATTGAGCTAAGCACGTAACGTTTCTTCACATTTTTGAGTTCCATTATGTAAAGAGCATAATTATCAAGTACACAATCAACAGATACTATAAAATCAACAGAAGGCGGTATCGGCGTTATCCTAGAGTTATTATAATAGTCATCCATCTTCACAACGGCATAATCTTGCTCCGCTAAATTGCCATCTATCTCAACACGTAGCCCTTCGTCTTCACAGAATTGTCTTATGTGCGGAACTAATAATGCCTCCTCTTTTATTCTACTAATCATCATCGGATTCCTCGTTATTCCGGCGTTCTATGATTTCCTCGCGCTCTTCCCATAGTTGATCCGTTACATCAGTAAAATTCTCATCTTTAACACCAAGAGACGTAACCTCCAAGCTACGACCCCTGCCTCCTGTTTCAACAGGATCCATGATGATGGGGTTGTATATGCTTCCGTCAATTTTCCCATCCAGTGCCATGTTGTTCAGCTTATTAAAGATGTAGTTGCTGTGCGAGGAAATAACGAGTTTAATATTCTTTGCTATTGATGCAAGGATTTCTGTTAAACGAACTTGATTTTCCGGGTGTAAATGAGCTTCTGGCTCCTCTATAAAAAGAACAACATTATTATCGTCTGGGATTATATACTTAAAATAAGCAACAATAATAGAAATCTCCGCAACCATTGAAGATGTCTGAGTTAAATCATAGTCATCTTCTCCTATTTTATATTGATAAGATTTATTTTTTTCGTCAAAAGCAACCTCTCCTTGAAGAACAGATTTCTCTATTTTATTTGTAAATGCTTCTAAACGCTTATGTGAAATGCCATTATTACTCATCAATGTAAGATAATAATCTGCCACAGGCTCTGACATGCTAGGGAATATAAGCCCTTGTGTAATAAATGTACGATTTTGAGTCATTTGTGCGAGACTGCTGCACCAACAGAAGATAATCCTGCGTAAATCCCCGATCTTGACGCAGGTAAATAAAACGACATCTTTTGGTTCTCAAGGAATTGATATATAAGCGTCCGAACTTCCTCATGAATTCGGTAACATATCAACTCTTTTTCTTTTTCTTTTCTTCCGCGAATAAATATTTTAAATTGTTTTTTAGCATCATTTCTAGCATGACTGTCGGTTATTTCTCGCTGTTGGAGTAATGCCGTCTTTATAAGGTAATCCGACAAGATCGTTTTTTCTTTAATGTTCATATTCACTGAAAATCCATTTAATTGTATGCGCACAAACGGGTCATTGTATTGATTGTTAATTGCTTTAAATGTTGCACTACAAGATTCAAAAAATTTCTCGGCCGATCTTGAAAAAGCAGCGTTTATTATTCTCGGTTGCAAATCATCTGTGATATCTACTTCATAGTTAATAGTATATTGTGATGAATAAAACTTTTCAATAATATCTGATGCCACTTGGTCTATGTCGTCATCAGGGAAAGAAATGAAGTGCGAACGCATTCCTCCAATTAAAAAAGAGCGTCTCAGACCAACCCCATAAAAATATTTCATCAGCAGATAACACACCTGCATCGCATACGATTTCCCTATATTATTCCCGCCGTAAATAACCGTCAGCGGCTTATCCAAGTCAAGCTCGAAGTACTCGACCGGCCCCATATTCTCGATGGTTATTTTCATGTAATCACCCCATATTATGTTAGGCGATGGAGAGGGAAGTTATACACAGCCCTCCCCACACTCCCGTTAATACGCGAGCCGTTCCTCGATATACGCCGCCACGCCGTCAATCGCGACCCGTTCCTGCGTCATCGTGTCGCGGTCGCGCACGGTAACGCAGTGGTCTGTCTGGCTGTCAAAGTCATATGTGACGCAGAAGGGAGTGCCGATTTCATCCTGACGGCGGTAACGGCGTCCGATTGCGCCCGCTTCATCGTATTCCGTGAAGAAGGACTTTTTCAAGCGCATATACAGCTGCATCGCTTCCTCCGAGAGTTTCTTCGACAGCGGCAGCACGGCGCATTTCACCGGCGCGAGAGCCGGATGCAGATGCAAAACAGTACGGACGTCGCCGTCGGGCAGCGTTTCCTCGTCATACGCGTCGCAAAGGAAGGCAAGGGTTGCGCGCTCCACGCCGAGCGACGGTTCCACGACATAGGGGACATATTTTTCGTTGGTATCGGGATCGAAATACTCCATATTTTCGCCTGACTCGGTCTGATGGCAGGTAAGGTCAAAGTCGGTGCGGTCCGCGATCCCCCACAGCTCACCCCAACCGAACGGAAACAAAAACTCAAAATCGGTTGTGGCTTTGGAGTAATGCGACAGCTCCATCAGCTCATGGTCGCGCATCCGCAGGCTTTCCTCCCGCAGCCCCAACCCGAGCAGCCATTTATAGCAGAACTGCTTCCAGAAGTCGAACCACTCCAAATCGGTACCCGGCTGGCAGAAGAACTCCATCTCCATTTGCTCAAACTCACGAGTACGGAAGATGAAGTTGCCTGGTGTGATCTCGTTACGGAACGATTTCCCGATCTGCGCGATCCCAAACGGCACCTTGCGCCGCGAGGAACGCTGAATGTTCTTAAACTGCACAAAAATCCCCTGCGCCGTCTCCGGGCGAAGGTAAACAGTCGCCGCCGAATCCTCGTTGACCCCCTGAAAGGTTTTGAACATCATGTTAAACTGCCGGATTGCGGTAAAGTCCTTGCTTCCGCAGTCAGGGCAGACGATATTGTTCTCCGTGATCCATTCGCTCATCCGTTCATTGCTCATCCCGGCGGGGTTCCCTCCGACCGCTTCAATCAATTGGTCGGCACGGTGACGCGTCTTGCACTTACGGCAGTCCATCAGCGGGTCGTTAAAGTTTTTTAAGTGTCCCGAAGCCTTCCATACGGAGGGGTTCATCAAGATACCCGAATCCAGCCCCACGTTGAACGGGTTCTCCCGCACAAACTTTTTCCACCACGCCGCCTTTACGTTGTTTTTCAGCTCCACGCCGAGCGGGCCGTAGTCCCAAGTGTTAGCCAGCCCCCCGTAAATCTCCGATCCCGGGTAGACAAAACCGCGCCCCTTGCAAAGCGCCGCCAGTTTGTCCATGCTCTTTTGCGTATTGTCCATCTTTCTTTTCCCTCCGGCTTTTTATAGCTGTATTCCAAACGTGGTCATAATTTAATCGACAAGACTTTTATCCGTATCCTGTCGACAGTCTTGTATGTCATACACGTAAACCTTACGGTCAGTAATCTCAAAAACCATGCGGTAGCGTTTTTGAAAAGATTTTAGCCTTCAAATCCGCTTCCAACGGCTTTAGCGGTATATAGGCAGGACAGCTTTCAGGAATTTCCGCGAGTAACCGTAGTGCATCCTCATACGCCTCAAATAAACGTTTCGCCGCCGCCTCACTCACACGGCCAGAAACTCTATGTGTGAAGCCATTTTACGATCTGCTAAAGGCGACACGAGAATTTCATATTGCTTAGGCATTTATACCCGTTTCTATGGCAGCTCGCATATTTGCCAGGCTCTGTTCGGCAGTAAAAAAAGCTCTTCCCATTCTGCGATGTGCGATTGAATCTTTAATAACCGCATCGCGATCAATGTTATGCCCGACCGAAAATGGAATGCCTCCTTTTTCGGTTGAGGCCACAAGAAACATCCGAATCGCCGTTGATGTATCTAAACCCAGTGAAGTAAACAATACATCCGCAGAATTCTTAAGCTCTTCATCTACTCTGACCTGAATGGTTTTAGCCACGATTTACCCCTCCCAACAGCTGACAAATCGTTGCTATTATACTATAAAAATAATTAGGTGTCAACACCGAGCGTTCCCATTATATTCCATTTCTTCCACAACCGCCGGAAACAATAAAAAGACATAACGCTCCATTGATAAGCCGATCATTTGGACGTATAATTGCCTGCACTCAGCAAATACACCGTGTAGCTGCAAAATCTGAATGGAGATTTAAGACGAGGGAATAATATCCATATAACTCTCCGTGTAATGCGGAAGATGCGCAGGAGGAACCCGAGTGAATCTGACCATGCGACCGATAATGAAGGCGGGGGCGGTGTTAACAGCCGTCCTTCTGTCCATAATGATGCTCGGTGTGGCGACTCGTCTGCGGACTGGCGGCGTGTTCGGCGGTATAACGTCCGTAATCGCTGTGTTGTGTTGTTTCGCGCTGGCGGCGGCTGTCTCACATTTGCGGCTCAGTTCGGCAGTATTTATGGCCGCACTGGGAACGCTGATGCTTGTTTTTGCCGCCTGTGTGGCTCTGTGGGCGAAAACACAGCAGACCTCCGACTTCGGGGTACTGCTGGAATTGGCGGAGGCTTTGAAAGACGGGCGGACGGAAACGCTGCGCAGCAGCGCTTATCTGCGCCGATGGGGCTACCAGAGTTTCTTTGTGATGTACGAAGCGGCAGTGCTTCGTTTCATTCCGGGCGGCCAAACATCGCTTCTGATGCTGAACGCCGTTTGGATGACGGGCGTCGCGGAATTCGTCTATCTTATCGCCCGGCGCATGGGTTCGGAAAAAGCCGCCCGCTGCGCGTCGGTATTGTATCTCCTGTACCCCGCTCATTGGATGTACGCGCCGATACTGACCAATCAGCACATATCCCTCTTTTTCCTTCTTTGGGGTATTTATGTGCTTTTGCCCAAAGGAACGCCAAAACTGAAAAACGCGCTGCTCGGCGGGGTCTTGCTTGCTGTGGGAAATGCCCTGCGTTCGGACGGGGTACTTCTAATGCTGTCCGTAGCGGCGTTATCATTCCTGTTTTTGGTGTCACAGCGTGACGTTAAGAAAGCGTTAACGCTGCTTTCTTCCGCACTCTCGTACATTGTAACAGGGCTTCTTTTCTCGGGCATTGTCATCTTAAGCGGGGTCAACCCAAACGGGCAGAGAAACAGCGATCCTCTTTGGAAGTACGTGCTGGGATTGAATCCCGAAACCCGAGGCAGCTATTCCCAAACTCTGGCGGAGCGTGTATTCTCCGTGGAAAACGAGACGGAGCGTCACAGGATAGAACTTTCCATACTCAAAGAGCATCTGTCGGCGGGGTTGTCGTTATTACCAATGCTTGGGAATAAAACATTGTTGTTTTGGGGAAATGAGGATTATAACTGGGCATTCCAAGGGCAGGAAACCCGCATCGTTCCGCTTTCAAACCGCCCGCTTGGTGACGTACTAACCGATCTGCGAAGAACGGAGCGGCTGTACTTCGCGATGATATGCCTGCTGGGTATCGTGTCAATGGTGAAAACACTGCGCTTAAAGGAAGCAACCGCCTATACGGCACTGTGCGGACTGATGACCGCGGTATTCTTCTGCTCTTATATCTTTATTGAAACCCAGCCGCGCTACCGCTATCTGCTGTATCCGTTCCTGTTCCTGCTGGCTTCCGGGGCTTTACAGTCTCTTACTGACCCATACAAACCCCGTCACTTTTTCTTCTTCCACAGGAAAACGCCACCCAGCAGCGCTCCCGATATCAGTGTCACCGGCACGGCGGATACCCAAATGTTCTCGAAAGAATCTCTAAACAGAAGAACAAGAATATATAGCGCCAAAACCGTGATGAGATAATAGACCGCCGCGCCCAACGCGCCTAAAAGCAGTTTTTTCATAACCCCCGTCACTTCCCAACGCAAAACCGCGCGAAAATCTCGTCGATAATCTCTTCCCGCACACGCCGCCCGGTTAGTTCCCCGACGGAGGCGAGGGCGCGCTCCAGTTCGGCCAATACGGCGTCATGCGTCACGCCGTCTTTCAATCCCGACAGCGCGTTGCGCACGGCGTCCATCGTGCGTCGTATCGCCCCCGCTTGGCGCTCGTTGGTCAGCACCGAGCCGTCATATAGCGTCGCGCCGCCGTCGAACAGGCGGCGAAGGGTGCTGTCCACACTGTCAAGCCCTTCTCCGGTTTTGGCGGATACGGGTATAACATGCAAAAACGCCGCCTCCAATTGCTCGCGTTCCAGCTTCTGCGGCAAATCCGATTTATTGATCAAAACCAAACTGGTGCGGTCACGCGCCAAATCGAGAGCCGCCCTGTCCTCTTTTGACAGCTCTTCCGACCCGTCCAGTACCACAAACAGCAGCTCCGCGCTCTCGGCTGCGTTGCGGGCGCGGGCGACTCCTGCTTCCTCTATCGCGTCTCTGGTCTCGCGGATACCCGCCCCGTCGGTTAAGCGGAGTTTTACGCCGCCGAGCGAAACGATTTCCTCCAGCGTGTCTCGCGTCGTGCCGGGGCTTGGGGAAACAATAGCGCGGTCATGCCCCGCGAACGCGTTGAGCAGGGAGCTTTTCCCCACGTTGGGCTTGCCAAGAATCGAGCAGCGCAGCCCTTCCCGCAGCAAAAGCCCTTTCCCCAGCGTCTTCAGCAGCTCGTCAAGGGAATCCAGCACCGTTTGCAGCGCCACGGCGGGGAGGGGGTCCGCGTCTATATCCTCTTCGGGATAGTCCACCGCCGCGTAATACCGCGCGATCATCTCCGAAAGGGTATCATACGCCTCCGCGTACACACGCCCCACACGCCCGTTCAACTGACCGGCGGCGTTACGGGCGGCGTCCCGTGTCTCGGCGGAAACCAAGTCCATCACCGCTTCGGCCTGCGAGAGTGACAGTTTCCCGTGCAAAAAAGCGCGCTCGGTAAACTCGCCCGGCTTCGCCGGGACGGCTCCCGCTTTGTACAGCGCCTCCAACACGGCGCGAAGGGCGGGGATACTGCCGTGCAAATACAGCTCCGCCATGTCCTCGCCGGTGTAGGAATACGGTGCCACCATCCGCACGGCCATGCCGGTATCCAGCAGTTCACCGTCCGCCGTCACTTTGCCCATCTTCATAACACGGGGCTTCCAGCGCTCCGGCGGCAGCCCCTTACTCTCGGTAAAAACCGTTTTCAGCAACGCGAAAGAGCGGGAACCGCTCAGGCGGATAATTCCGATCGCGCCGGACATCGGCGGCGTCGCCAGTGCGGCGATGGTGTCCATATGGCATCCCCCTAAAACCTCGGTATATCCAGACCAGCGTCCAAAAGCTCGAACTTTTCCAAGAGTTTCTCCCGCAATGACGTTCGGTTGATGAGCAAATGAAGGTTCTCTCCGTTATGCGCGATTAAGTATTGCCGCTCATTAAGCGAATAAAGTTCAATCGTTTCGTTTTGGCGTCCGTCGGCAAATTCCATCGTCAAGCGGTACGCCGCTTTTCCGGCAGGGATCTCCGCGTCGCTCCCTCCGTCGTGCGTGACATTCAACGCGGCTTCATAGAGTCTGCGGGCGTTTGTTTCGCCCGTTTCGTCCGCGCCTGTAATCTCCTCGCCGTCAAGGAATCCCCGCAGGCTTTGTTCATCTAGATGCTCAAAGGTCAGACGGCGCGTTTCACCCTCCAGCTCAAACGTCACCGCCGCAACATCCGTAATATTGTGCAGCCAGATGAGTGACGACCGCAGATACGCATAGCTCGCGTCCAAAAAGGCATAGCTCCCTGCCGCTTCGAGCAGGACGCAGTCAACACCCTCTATCATAACATACCGCCCGCCGCGTTCACTGTCGAAATTCCCGATCAAGAGCGTCCCGCTCCAGCCTTCCGCGCCGGTCAGCGTCAGCCTTGCCGGTTCGTCCAGCCCGTAAACGGACAAATCCTGCGGCGCGGCTTCCGCAATCTCGCTCGGCAGAATCGCTGCGGCAGGTTCAAGGAGCGCTGTTTGAATGATATAATCGTTTCCCTCGCCTCCGGCAGGCTGCACCAAACAATACCGCGAAGAGCCCAAATCCAGTTCCGCGAGTTCCTCGTCGGTTCTCCGCTTTACTTCAATCACTTCGCCGTCTTTTTCCAAAACGGCATTCACAATCTGTGTCCATGCCGGACTTTCTTCCGTAGGCGTAACGCCCTTCAGAAATGATAAATCAAAATACTCTTCCGCGGTCTTAATCAAATTCCCCGATTGCGTCGCGTTCAGCAGAAACACGGTGTCCCCGTTTTTCGCGCAAGCGTACCGGCCGGAACCCGTTGCCGCCTCCGCTCCGAGAAACAACTCCGCCGAGGTTCCGTCAATACGGTTTACAACCCAGCGCACCTCCGGCGCGGCCAGCCCGAACGCGGTCATTTGTTCACCGCTCGCGTTTTCCGCGATGATTTTTGCGCTTGGTATATTGATCGCGCTGTTGAAAGACAGGCTCATCACGCTGCTAGCGCCGGGGAACAACGCGCCGGGCATATCAAGAAGATACGCCCCGTCCTCTCGCCTAACCCCAAACGATGCGCCTTCACGCGGAAAAAACTCTACCTCCCGCACGTTGTCGAGCGTCTCTTGAATCAACGCACCCGTATTTGCAGTGGAGGGGGAAGGTGACGGTTCCGCCTCTTCCGGCTCGGGCAGCACTGTCAGCAATACGATCCCGGCTGTCAGCGCAGCAATCGACAGCGAACCGGCAACCAGCGCGATGCGTCGCCCCCGCGTCACAGGTTCTTCCTCCGTCTCCATGTCAGGATTCCGGCGGCAATAATCAGCAGCGGGATGATAATAACAAGCAGCACCAAAACCACAGTCGCCTGCGCCGGGGTAACGTCCAAGTATCCCGTATCGGTGGCTTTAGCCGGAATATATATGCTTTCACCGCTAAAGGGGTTAAGGGTATCAACCAACGCCGCCATGATCATGGAATTATAATATACTTGAGGACTGCTTAAAAGCGATTCGTTCATCAGCCCCGCGTTCACCACCAGCATGTAGGAGTCAAACGGGTTGTTATCCGCGTCATACTGGCTTTGCCGCACGGCAGCGCCGATCGTGAAGGGACCGTCCGTGTCGCCGTCTTCTTTTTCATAATTCTCTATTTGCACGGTATTGTCCTTCGCGAAGGAGGTTCCGGCGGAGTTCAGGATGGAAGCCGCCGTGCGCCGTCCCTTACTGCCTGTCGGCCATTCCATATGAATCGGGCGGCTAAACGGCATTGAGGCGAAATACGCGCCCGTGTCCACGAGATTTGCCATTATCGGCGGCGCGCCTTCCGGCGCTGCCAGCTCGGCGCGGAGGAAAAAGGGCATACCAACATAGGAGTTTGTATTGTCAATGATTAACCTGCTCTCCATCGCGACGCCCCACTCCAGCAGATATGCGTCCAGACGCGGCAGGGTCTGCGTCTCGTAGTCGTAAGCGATGACGGCGTTGCCGCCCGTCCCCATATAAACATCCAGCTTCTCAATCTCCGCATCGGTAAAGTCGCGCCTCGGCGCGTTGGATATAAGCAGGGTCGTGTCCTGCGGTATATCGTCCAGCTCCAGCACGACATCTGCGCACTCATAACCAAACTGCTCCAGTAAAGCGCGGAGCGTGGCGCTCTCTGTCTCCTCATGTCCCCCGATGAACGCGGCTACCGGCACCCGCTCGTTCAATACGTACTGTATCGCCGAAACAAACTGCTGGTCGGCATTGAACCCCTGCACCATCGAACCCGTCTCACCGTATGTCTGTATTATGATATCGTTTACGTTAAACGATTTAACGCGGCGGTCTGAAGAGACAATCACGTCGCCTATATTAATGGCGGTTAATGTCGGATAATCATCCTTCAGCGAGGGGTTCAGCTCCGGATCAATGTATCGGTAACGGATAAGCCCTCCCGAAGCGGCGGCATACTGTTGCAATATGCCGTTCAGCAGCGCGTCCTCCTGCGGCATCAGCACCACAATTTCAATCTCGTCGCGCAGGTTTTCAAGCGCTTCCGCGGCTTCGGGTGAGAGTGTGAACAAACCCGCCTCGGTCAGGTCGGCTTTTAGGAAAAAGCGCGTCGTGAGCAGACTTGAGAGCACATTGAGCAGCACAATTCCGGCGATGAAAATCACGGTCACCAGCAGCGAAAAGCCTCCGTATTTCAGCTTTTTCATCTTACGACCACCTCCTCTTCTCCAAGACGCGCGCGGTCAGGAATATAAACACCGCACCGACGCTCAGGAAGTATACAATGTCGTCCAGCGCGAGAAGCCCCATCGTAAGTTCGTTGTACCGCCCAAAAACGGAGATAAACTGCAAAGAGGATGCCACCCATCCCGGCATCGCGGTAGAAAAGTAAGAGGTCAGCATTTCCAGCAGGTACAGCCCCACAAACAAGCCGAGCGAACCGACTGCGGCGATCACTTGGTTCTCGGTCAGCGAAGAAATGAAGATTCCCATTGCGATATACGCCGCGCCGATACAGAACATACCAATGTAATTGCCGATCACTTCTGCCATATTGTTCTGCCCGATCAGCGCGATCGTCGCCGGCCAAAAAAGCGTCAGCAGCAGCAAACAGAGAAAAATCGCAAGTGACGAAAGGTATTTGCCGATAACAATGCCGGAGAGCTTAACCGACGAGGTAAACATAAGCTGGTCGGTTTTCTGCTTGTACTCCTCCGAAAAAACGCGCATCGTGAGAATCGGCGTCAGGAACATCATCACCAGAAGCATGAAGCTGAATATACTTCCGAGCGAAGTGCCGCCGCCGAGCGCGTTATAGATGTAAAAATACAGGTTGAGAACAAGGATGTACGCGCCGAGATACAGATACCCGACCGGCGACGTAAAATACGCCCGGAAATCCTTCTTAAAAATAGCCAGCATTACGCCTCATCCTCCTTCCCGGTTGCTTTTCCGCGTCTCGTATTGGGAACTTCTTCGGTCAGCTTTAGGAATATATCTTCCAGCGAGGCATCCTGCGGACGGAGCATCAGCAGGGGATACCCCGCCTTCGCCAGCGCCGCGAACATCGGCTTTCGGATGTCGGTATTCGGTCGGGACTCCAGCATATAGTCATGGCTTCCCGTCTCCATCTCGCCGATTTCCGAAACGGTTTGTATCCCGTCTTGGGCGCGCAGCAGCGAAAGCACGGCGTCTTTCGATCCCGCGATCCGTGCCAGCAGTGTCCGCTCGCCGCTGATCGTACTCGCGAGGTTCTCCGGCTTATCGTCCGCCACAATCACCCCTTGGGAAATAACAAGGACGCGCTCGCAAACCGCCGATACCTCCGGCAGAATATGTGTGGAGAGGATAATCGTACGGCTTCTGCCCATGTCTTTTATTACGTTACGAATCTCGACAATTTGGCGCGGGTCAAGCCCGACGGTAGGCTCGTCCAAAATCAGCACGTCGGGATCGCCGATCATCGCCTGCGCCAGCCCGACCCGCTGCCTGTAACCCTTTGACAGATGCCCGATCACCCGCTTGTAGACATCTCCTAAGCCAGCCATGTCGCACACCTTTTTGATGTGTTCCTTTTGGGAAGGCGAGCGGACGCCTTTCAGTTCGTAAACAAAGTCCAGATACTCCTCCACCGTCATCCCCGAATAAAGCGGCGGCTGTTCCGGCAGATATCCGATATGGCGCTTCGCCTCGACGGGACGTTCCAGAACATCAATACCCGCAATGGCGGCTGTCCCCGCGTCGGCGGACAGATACCCCGTAATGATATTCATCGTTGTCGTCTTGCCGGCGCCGTTCGGTCCCAAAAAACCCACAATCTGCCCTTCGGGAATGGAGAAGGTGATGTCGTCGATACCCCTGTTTTTCCCGTATGTTTTGGTCAGACCGGTTACCTCAATCATGCGAACCCTCCTGTCGCGTCTTAAGTATAGCCCGCGGCTCTGTTCGTATTATACCACGGGTACTTTTCGCCTTCGTGAAGAAACTATGAACATCTTACAGAACCACCGCCATTTTGTCAAGAAAACATGCGCAAACGACCTCGGCACGCCGTGGAATCCCCAAACAAACAACCGCCACAACCTTAGAGGCTGTGGCGGTTCGCCGTGGTGGACGATGAGGAACTCGAATCCCCGACCCTCCGCACGTCAATCTGCCTCCCCATGCTTTTACAGAAACATCAGGTATGGCTATAGTGACTACACCGCTTGGTTTCCGCCGTTTTCTCCATCGTCAATTTTTCGGATTTCAAGCCGACAACCGGGGACACCAAAGCCCGATTCGGGGACACCAACGAGGACACTATACAACCCCGCTCCCCGTGTCCCCCGCAAACGGAATCCCGTCCGCGTCAACGCCGTACATATTCCGGCTGTGCTTCTCAAACGCGCTCTTACTCGCGTAAGTGATCAGATACCCGATGCAAGCCATAAACACCGTATTTGTCATGTCGGTTAAGGGCTGCTTGTCAAACGCGGACAGCGTGACCGACGCGATCACCGACAACGTCGCGATTATCACAGCCCACAACGCAAGGAGCTTCGATGTATCAATCTTCTTTCGCTTCTCTGCCGGAGGCGGCTTACGGCGGCGCGACAGAAACGCCAGCAACCCGAAAAGAAGCGCTCCGCCGCCCGCGCCGCAAGCAAACGGGATTATCAGAGTCCACATAATTATTTACCCTAAATCAGCCGGCAACTCGCGCAGGTCGGCAACCAAGTCCTCCACGAAGCCATTACCGCCCAGCTCTTGATATTGCTTATGCATATCCAGCACACACTCCAGCGTCAGCCGCCCGATCTTCCCGGCTTTGGTGTAGTCCTCGTGCGCCCGGACGATGGAATACTTCAGACCGGCGCGGGTGGCGGCGTTGTTGCTGTCCAGCGACTTTTTTAGCGCGTCCAGCGGTGCGGTGTGTTGCTTTATGAGCTTCTTAATCTGCCGGAGAATCAGGCCGCCCATAGTAGAGAGCGCAAGGATTGCGGTGGCGACCGCGCCCCATTCTTTCAGCCATTGCATCACAGCACCCCGGCTTTCATGCGCTGCACCGCGCTTTCGATCAGGGCTTCTATCTCGTCCGTGGACAAGTCAAACCCCTTCTTCCGAAGAAAATCCCGGACATACGCAAACTTCTCGTCGCCGCTACCGGGCTTGCGTTTCATCTGCTCGGCGGCGGTAACGGCGGTCTTTACCCAACCGTTGATCTTCTCCTGCTGCGCGAGGGTTGTTTTGCTTTTTATGTACGGGATAAGGTTCTTTACCACCCAGCCGCCCAATGCGGCAAGGATAGCGGACAGTAGCGATAAAATCAGTTCGTTCACGTCTCTCCCTCGTTTCTTGATTGTCAATTATCATGATAGCTTGTCCCGCGTGGAACGTCACCCGCCCTGTTTACTTTGCACTTTCAGTAGCGCGATCGCCAGCTCTTGGCGTGTCGCGAATGACTGCGGTTTCGAGCCGTCCGTGATTCCGGCGGCGATGGCTTTCGCAAGGTCTGCTTTCGCCCATGTTCCGGCGGTCAGCGCCGCGCGTGCTGTTAGCCATGTGTCCATCATTTTGTTAAAGTCTTGCTGTGTCACTGTTTCGTCCTCCAGTCTCTTTTTGTATTTCTCCCATTCCGCGAGCAGCAGGAAGGGCGCGGGGCATGGTTACGCTCATGGCGGCGGCGGCGTCCGTTGTCCCGTAGAAAGGCAATCGCGCCGACACCCTGTCAAGAATATCCGCGTTCGCGTTGAATACGCCGATGTCGTACTGTTCGCCCGCCGCCGGCTTTTCTAAATTAAGATTTGGTGTGTATGTAGGCATTTTACTCTCCTCCGTACCACGTGCCATTCAACTGAACGTACACGGTGATCTTGTACCTGCCGTCTCCCATCGTCAGCTGCGCGTTTGTCACATTAAACGAGACACTTGTGTTCGCCGCGACCGCGCCGCCGCTTCCTAACAACAGCCCCGTACCCGGAGCGGGTTCCCCGTCCAGTGTCGCGCGGCATTCCCAACCGTCCACCGACGCGGTGCAGACCCACGTAACGCCGCACGTGTCGCAAGATGCGGCATCCCCGATAATATCCCGGCTCCAAGTGACATCAGCGCTAATGTGAAAGTAAACCGTTCCTTGCAGGGTATCATAGCTGTATGGGTTGAGTTGGTTATACGAGTAAGTATTGAGACCTCCGGCAATCGCCAATCAAACCGCCCCCTCGCTCCAGTTGTCGGCCTGATCCTTCACGAAAACCTTGATGATATGCTCGCCGTCGGCGCCCGTGGCCTCGGCAAGGTCAGCACCCTTGATGATGCAGTGGATCGCGATGCCCGCCGGAAATCCCGTCTCATTCGCGCCGGTCATGTTTACGCTGCCGGACGTTTCGGGAATTTGTACACCGTCGTCATGCGCGGATTCCTCGGACGGAACCGCCTTGACTTTGTACTCGTAAAACTCCTCGTTCACCGAAAAAGAGAATGCGCAGGTATCCCGACCCGCTACTTTAGAGACAACGGAAACGTCGGGTCCCTCCGTGATCGTCACGACCGGCGAGGTGGTGTCCAGCGTCAGAAAAAAATAACTCCCCATTTTCTAGCCCTCCATAATGGCATATTACCGCGCTTTTCTTGGTTGTAAGTGCCACGTTTACAGGTTCGCGTACTTTGAAAGCTCCCCGAACGTCAGCGCCGTCATTTGTTCATGCGTATATTCCCTGTTGAGGTAGCGGTGCGTATACGGTGTGTCGCCGTCCGCCGTAAAGCCGAGATTTGCCGGGATGATTTGCGCGATGTCCCGCACGGTCTGATTGTAAATCTGCGGGGAGTCCGTCTCGATATACACATACAGCGTGAGACCGACCGGGTCAACCTCCAGCGCCCACTTCCCTGCACCGAACACCGCCTCCAAATACTGCCGCAGGAACGTTTCTGTGTACGGGATTGTAAGCGCGAGTTTGTTGATGCCGCGCTTCCGGCGCAGTTCTATGTCGTCCAGCAGCACGTCCGGCACAATGCCGAGGATTTCCTCATACCGCTTTATCCCAGCCAGCCCCGCGCGAACGATGAAATTATTCTCAAACGCCGCGCCGCACGTGTCCAGCAGCTCCCGCATAGAAACATGCTGTGCCAAATAAGCGCTCTGCATTTCGGCGTTGTCATCGTATATCTTCTTCGGCGAAAAGCGGAACACGACGTCGTCATGCCCGGTAAAGCCAACGGTCATGATGCGGAACCAGCTAGCCATTGATCGTCACGCTCCCCACAAACGGCAGATATTGGCGCGCGGACGTATCCGAGAGGTTGATGTCGCCCGCGCCTCCGTTCAGCGTTAGACCGCTTACACTCACTACACGCGGTACGCGGAGAACGGCTTCGATAATCCGCGACGCGTATATCCAAACGGACGGCGTATCGCCCCAGCCCTCCCGAAGTCCGAGAAAGTATTCGGCGATGCTCTCCTCCGCGAAGGTTTGAATCTGCCCGGCGGTCACGTTGTCCAGCACGGCGGCGAAGCGTATGTCGACCGGGTAACGTTCCGGCGTCGTGACCGTGACGCGGTGACCGATCGGGGCAATCCCCACGCCGTTACCCGTGTCGTCTTCGGGGTCGACGGCGTTCTTGATCACCCGCGCAAAGTCCGGCGTAATGGGGTTATACTCCGCGTCGACGACGCTGATCAGCACGGTTCCGCCGCCCTGCCACGCCGGAAAGACCTTCAAGTCTCCCACGCCGTCTATCTCACCGACGAACCGCTTATAGTCGGCGACATTGCCGCCGAACGCCTTTTGCCGAAGCCTCTCTATCACGCGGCTTCTGTATGCTTCGTCGGTTTCGGCGTCCTGTCCGGGTATGTGCGTCCCCGTGATCTCGGCGCGTCCGAGGTTGCTTACGGGGAAGATGGGGAGCAGTAAGCCGGTGTAGGCGTTCCCGATCACGCCCTGTTGTTCGCATTCGAGGATACATACGCCCGCTCCGGCGTGTTCCCGCAGAATGTATGTAACGGAGGATTCCGGCACGGAGAAGCGGGAACCGGCCGGCGCGTCAAACGGCTTGCTGTTTGTGTCCAGCGTCCGCGCGATGCGGAACGCCGGGGACGCCGCCATTCGCGGGATTGAGAAGTCCATCGCCCTGTCGTCCAAATACCCGCCGACGGCGGTTCCGAGGTGGGTCTGCGTTTTGAATATCCCTAACGCGATATACGCCTGCGCCACTTCCGCTGCGGCGGGCGCGAGGGCGTTATAGATAATGCTGCCCTGACGCTTGTCCAGCTCATTCGGGACGGCGTCCAGCATTCGCTTCAATACGCTTGAAAATGTGCTTTCAAACATAGATCGTCCTCCCCATCTCAACGGCTCCCGCCACAGTGTGCGCCGTAAAGCTCACCGCCGCCGCATCCGTGCCGATTCTCTCCACGCCGTTCACGGTTACGCTTTGGATTCGGTCGTCTTGTAATAGCGCGTCCTGTAAAGTGTTTTGGATCGTCTCTTCCAAAAAGCCAAACCCTTTTCCGATGTATTGTTCCAGCGACACGCCGTAGTTACCGTCATAGATTGCGTGAGAGAACCGCTCTATCGAAAGAATGTGCAGGATACTTTGCCGGATGGCGTCCGCGCCGTCCGTGAATCCGGTCATGCGCTCCGCCGTGTAGCGATACGTCCGGGACGGATACGGCACGAACCGCACCGGCTCATACGCGCCGCCCAAGCCGCTTGAAATCTGCGGGATCATCACACACCCACCTTTTCGGCTACGTAATACATGCGCCCCTTGTTAAACGAGAAAAGAAGGCAGCGATCGCCGGGCGTCAGAGGCTCGTATATCTCCAAAACCACATACTCCGCACCGAGGTTTTTGTTTGCCGGATTCGCGTGAACGTCTTCTGTCACCTGATTTTTTATCTCATGGTCGTGCTTTGTCTCCGTCACCGGCTCCGTGATCTGCCCGGAAATCGCGTGCAAATGTTCAGGGTCACCGCCCGGTTGCGTCACACCGTTGTATTCGTGCCTGTGGCTCGCGGGGCTTGCGTTTTCCTCGGTTTTTCCGTTGTATATATGCCCGTGCGGTATCCGCACCTTATGCGGGCGCACCATCTGCCCCAGCCAAAAGTATTCGCGCGGGCGGTAACCCACCCGGTCGACGATAAAGCCGCCGTCCGCTTGGTATATACCAAAGCACATATTGGGATCGTCGGTCAAAATCTCGATGACATAGTACCGCTGTTTCTGATTAAACGATAGCAGCACAACCCGGTCGCCCTCCGTGATCCTGTCCCGTACCATCTCGCCCAAGAACAAAAAATCCGCCGGAAACGTTTCGCGGTCGTCTACTTTAATGGACAGCGGTTCGACGCTCACGATTGTACCGTACAGCAACTCACTGTTGGCGTCGGGGGTTTGCCCCGCGTTACGCAGGGCGTTCACAATGGCGTTCGCGGCGTTACTCATACATACACATCCAATGAAAAAGTGTGGAATCCGCTTTCTATTGTGTGGGTCGCCCCGACAATCCACATATACTCCGCGATCCCCAGCTTCTCCAGCTTCAGCAGGAAACCGGCTCCGGCAAAAAGTTTGAAGCAATCGGCGTTCGGTACGCCCACCCCGGTCAGCTTAATCGTTTTGCGCGGGCGGTTGTGGTATTGGAGCAGGGTCGCCGCCCTCGACTGTATCTCGGCTTCGTTCATCTCGGCTGCGGCGGTGTCCACCTTTTGCAGCTTCCCCCAGCGCCGCTGGTTCCCGCTGTCAAACTCAACCCAAACATCGCGCCGCCCGGTTGCTTCGTTGTCCCGCACTACCTTGATGGTGTTGTATGTGTCTTTGTCTATGTTGATTTCGTATTGGTAAGATGAAAGCACGAAACCGTCGCCGATCATCAAATCGGTCTTGTAGCGGTCAATGGCGGTGAACTGCAGCGTCCCGAAATCGTCACGGATAAAGTACGACCGCCGCTCCGCGATGGTGGTGCGCGTCATCATAAACTCCATGATGGAGTAAAGGCTTCGCTTGTCGTGGTAGTGCGCTTCCGGGATAAACACCGAGGGTGTCACAACGCGGTGCCGCAGACCGTGCATCACGCACAGCTTTGAAAACACCTGACTGGCTGTCTCGCCCTTACTGACAAGGGTTTCCTCATTTTTTAAGTACCGCATTTGGTCATACGCCGTTACCTTGTATGTTCCGGCTTCGTTCGTCCCCAGCACAAACGCGAACCCGTAAAATATCCCCCTGCCGTCTACCGTCAGCGTCACGACGCTTCCGGGCGTGATCCGCAGCAGATTGTTTGCATTCGTAGCTCATCTCGAGTTGGCGCATTTAGCATCATATCTTCAAGCCGCTTCTCCGATAGCATTTTTTGCTTGAAGGATTCCCCGAACAATTCTTCCGCAACGGACGCTTTGGCTTTAGCTTCAGCCAGCGCAATGTAGGAATCAACCAAGCCGTAAACAGCGGTCGTCTGAATGTCTATCGCCCCGGTTTCGTCGTAAAGGTATTGGATCATGCCGGGGAAAATGCCGACCATCCTCGCCGCAAGAGAGTTCATCCGTTCCAGCTCATCCCCTGCTAACGCTTCTTTCTTGGCGAGTTCCTCCAGCTCCATCCAATTCCGCTCTAGCTCGTATCCGTATATCTGCATTTGCGAAACGCTGCTTTCAAGCGCGGCTCGGCGTTCGTAATAAGCCACAGTTTCTTCGCGCGTCTCTTTGCTCATGCTGCGCGCCAGCTTTCCCATTCCCACAGAATAAGCAGAGATAAGCGTCTCGGCGGCTTTGATTTCCCTTTCCAACTCCTCCGCCGCATCCCGTGCCGCTATTTCCAGTTCTTCCGCTTCCCGCTGGGCGTCTTCCTGCGCTTGGTTGTACTCGTTCCAAGCGGACACCCCGGCTTGTATCAAAAGGCTTATACCTACCGATAAAGCGGCGTTCATCGCGAGCGATGCCACTTGCGCCGCTTTTGCTCCGGCAGTTATTCCGGCGAATGCCTGCACACCGACGCGCCCGATTTGCCCCAGCGCCCCCGGCATACTGCCCAGTCCCTGCGAAAGCCCGTTTATTACGGGGTTCATCCTCATAGAGGATTGGTGCATACGGTTGAATGCGTTCGCGTGTGTCATCTCCGCGCTGTGCAGGGAGGCTTCCATGCGGTTATATTGCTCGGTCAATTTTCGCTGTTGATCGGTAAGCCCTGCGATCTCTTGTTGCCGGATGGGGCTGAAAACTTGCTCCTGCGCGAGGTTCAGCCGTGCAAGGGCTTCCTCGTTCAGCGCCGCCTCGCGCGCTATACGCTCCAGCTTTTGGCGGTACATCTCCGCGCGTTCCGCCGCTATCTCCATTTGCGCGGCGGCGGACTGCACGGCGTGAGCGTTGCGGTCGATGATCGGGGACATGCGCTCCGCTTCGGCGTTTGTTTCCATAAACCGCTGCCGAAAACGCTCCTGTTCAGCAATGCCCGCGTTCGCGTCCGCCGCCATCTGCTCGGCGGCGAGGCGCTCCCCCTCTGCCAACTTGAAATAGCTGTCCTCCAGCTCCCGCACTTTGCCGGCTGCTTGCTCATATGTCTGCGTTTGTATTGACATAGCGTTGCTTAGCGCGTCGTTCTGACCCACCAGTTTGATCTGCTGCTCAATCATCTTGTCGAGTTCCGTAACGCTTCGGCGCGCGGTGTTCGCGGCGGCGTCCATGTACTCAGCCATGTTACCGCCCCGCATGGCGTTGTCAAGCGCGGCTTGGGCGGCGGTGGCGGCTTCAATCTCCCGCTCCAGTTCTTCAATTCTGTTCGCCGTGGTGCCGTAGCTGGCTTGCATCTCTTCCATCTTAATCCGTTGCTTCTCCGCAGCGAGCGCCGCGCCGCCCATTGCTCGCTCAATTGAATGGAACTGGGCGCTCATGCGGTCTTCTAACGCCATCGTCTGCCGTATGGTCATGAAAATTCCTCCTTGTAAACACGATGGGTGCTATCCCATCAACACCCTACCACGTTTTGCTTGGTCGGAAGTGCCATTTTTCGTATAAGAAAGCCGCCCCAAATGGAGCGGCTACTTATTATTTTTCAAGTCCAGTCGTATCAGTGCCTTAACATACCCTTGCCGGTTTGGAACACTTTCAAGTTTCCGTATTATGTCGGCGTCCGTGTTACGGTTGAGTTTCATGGCAAAAACGGTTGTGTGTTCCTTTACCCAGCTCTTTTTTGCTTCACTATCAGGTATTGACAGCGCCTCCCCTCCGTGCTATACTGTAAGCAGTCGGGCGGCTTCCTTGGTTGGGTGGGTCGCTCCTCACATCGAAATGTACTTGAAGGAAGCGCCTCGCCTTACTTTAGTAGGGTGTGGCGTTTACTTCTTTTTGAAGTAGTTTGCCACTATGTCCACAACGGTTGCAATGAGCATTAACAACGCTATCACTTCCAGCAGTGTCACCGGCTCCTCCTTTCAGAGGAACAACCCCGCCGCCTTCTTGCTTACGAGCTTATTATAACATAGGCATTACCCACTGTCAAGAGACATAGAAAAGTTTTTGCTTAAATCCCCGGTTAAGGCGACTTTCCTTTATCCGCGTTCGCTTTGTTCTGAATGCAAGCGATTACAAAGCATCTCTCGTTGGGAGGCAGGTTACAAAACGCGGACGGCAACATGCGCAAGTGCAGTAGGGCATACTGTGCCGCCGCGGCTCTGTAGTCCTCCCTTATGAGTTTTTTGCTTCTTCGATACCCTCTTCTTCCCGGTCGGGTTCAAAGCCGCTCAGCTCCGCGACGCGCTTGTAGATTTTCGCAATCTCACCCGGCAGCAGCTTCGCCTTGATAAAGTCCTCGGCGGTGCTGTATCCCGCTTTCGTCAGCATGTCGGCGTTCGCGAAATCGGGATCGACGGTCTGACCGGCGACGACGGCGAGGTTGAATTTGGCGAAGTCAAAATCAACGACGCGCCCTTTATTATCGCGTACACGACCTTTGTTCTGATACGCCCGGTATTGATCCTGCGTCATGGGGCGCACTCTAACCGTACCGATTCGGTCGTTAACTTGAACTTCCGCCTCGATGTCTTTCGCGTCGGGGAGCGCCAAAAAATCTTCCAATCTTGTGTTCATGCTGATTATCCTCCACTATTTAATATTCGTTGAACTCATGCTGTATGTCGCAGCCCTCGAACGTGAACCCGGCTGTCGCGTCAATGAAGTTGGCGTCAACGTCGAAACCCGCAATGTCAGCGCTGTTGAGGTTACACCGCTCCAGCTTGACCTCCTGCCTCCCAATTTTGGAAGACGGGTCTTCGTTAATGATGATCATATCAAAGTAAATATCAATGCCGGTTCTGAAATACTCCGCCATCAGCTTTGCCCACTCGGACGTGATGTTGTAGTACGTCACGCTGCCCGTGCCTGTCGCGCCGGTGGCTTTGTGCTGCGTCTGCATATGGCCGATTGCGTTGAACTCCACCTTTTTCTTTGTTATGGTGGCTTTGAGGTTCCGAATCTCGAACAACTCCCGCACGCGCCCATTGATCGTCGCGATCGCCTTGCCGGATTTACCGCTGATGGCGTCCTGCGCCAATAGGTATTTGCCCTTATTCACTTCCCGCGCCTCCTCATGTCAAAAGGTTAACGGTCATATACAGGAACTCCATGCTGTCAAGCGGCTTTACCGCCACTTCGCACACAACGGCGTCGCCGTCGGTTCCCTGCCTCACCATCACGTCATCGGCACCGCCGAAGTCCCGGAACACGCCTCTGGCCTGCCGCGCGTTGATTAGGCTCACGATATTTGCCCGCAGCATTCCGCGCCCGTCCTCGTCGTTGTTCACCGTTCCCATGTGCGTGGTTTCCCACAGCGACTTAACGGCAGTGCCCATCTCATCAAGCGCCCGGACGACACGATTCTTCCGAAACTCGCGGCCTTTCTCCGGGATGAACGTGTGCAACGAGTTAATGTCCTGCTCCACCTTTATGGCTCCGTCCATATTGGAGGAAAAGATAAACCAGCCCCTGCGCAACCCTTCCGCAATTTCCGAGTGTGTCAGACCATCGACCAAGCCCGTCGCGCCGCGTATAACGCGCCCCGTGTTGGATTCGTTGATCGGGCATCCGGCGTTCAGTCCCGCGACAAGGATTGTCGCTTCCTCTTTTGTGAAGGACGCGCCCTCAATAGTAACGCTGTTTTTCACATTGATCGTGCTTTCGTGGTCGGCTGCGGCGTAGTCCGAAACTACCGCTTGGATATACCGGCCTTCCTCGTCCCTCTGCTTCTCCGCAAAAACCGCCATCTTTTCTTTTATGCCGGTATTGTCGGAAGGGACGGCGAAAGTGTGTATGCGCGCGTCTTTCAAGAGCTTTTCATACCCCTGATATGCCGTCTCCTCGGTCACTGTACCGTTTGTGCCTCCGGTAAGCGGCGCTTCTGCGATCACGATCAGCGGTGCGCCCTCTGCTCCGGAAAACTTTACGAAACGGTTGTCATCCAGCTCCCCGAGCTTGGACACCTTTTGCGTGTCACGCAGCGCTCCCCGGACGTATGTACTCACGATGAAGAGCGTATCCTCTTTCTCCACCACCATCACGATGCTGTTACCTAGCTCTCCGGCGTAACGAGCCGTAACGGTCAAGTCGCCGATAACGGTCTTGGCGGCTGTGCCGCCTTTGTCCATGCGGTATATCCGCGCGAGGTAAGCATAGGATAGCGCGGCGTTGATTACTTTCGCCCCGGCGTCAAAGGCATTCAAGCCGATTGCCGCGACGCTCGCGACATCGTCCAGCATATCCTCGCTGTAAACGTCGATCAGCGCCCCCTCCGCTCCCCATGACAACGCCATCGGAAACGAGACGATTCCCCGGTCGCCGACAATGTCCAGCGGACGCGGGACGCTTTTGAAGTTGATATACGCGCCGGGACGGATTTTGTTTTGTGCAGTGAATGTGCCTCCGGGCATATTCAGCCCTCCCTTTTTAGGTTTGATTTCAAGGTCATTTGCTGCTGTTTGATTGCTTCGGCTTCTGCGTGGGTCACTTGCAGCAGTATGTTGCAGAAAAAATGTAAGACACCGTCTGCTTTTTCGTAGCGCGCGCCGGTAACTCTGACCGGTACACCGCCGATTGAAACGGTCTGAACCTCGCACAGTAGGCGCAAACCCACATCGTCAAGCGTGGTTTGTAAATCGGGCGGCGGCGTTTCCGCCGCCCTGTACCGCACGGTCATTAAGTATTGGAGATGGTAGCGCCCCCGGCGGTCTTCCGTCGAGGAAAGCGTCAGCTGTGAGACAAAGAAGTGCGGATACTTCGTGTTCGTTGAATATTCTTTGTACCAGCTTACGCCGGGAAATATTCTCATGAGTTCCGCGCCCAGCGCGGATTTTACGCTCTCGCCCAGTATCTCGATCATAACATTCCGTGCTTTCTCATGAATTCGGTAAAACGGAGGTCGAACGCTTGCTGTATTACGCTTTCGACTTCGGTCAGCGCGATTGTCAGCATAAAATGTCCGTCCATCCAAAAGCCCCCGACATGCTGGTAGCCGTATTCTAAGAACGACGCATAATCCATATCGTTCAGAATCTCGACAACGATTTCTTTCCCGTTGCCGCGCACCTCGCCCAGCAGCTCCGTCGGATCAAGCGGTTTTATGCTCCCGCTGTCATCGGCAACAAACACGCCGCCGATCTGCCAAGCTGCACGCAGCGCCCCTGTATCTACCGGGGTTCGGTCGACCGCTTTTCCAACGGTTCGCAAGACCATTTCCAGCAAAAACTCTTTCAGGAATCCGTCCAGCTCGCGGCGCATCGCTTGAAATCGTTTATAATACGCGTCAAATTCGGAGAAATCAATGCCCACAGTTACCCCCGCTTTACCGTTAGCTGTACGCTCTGCCGCGCTTGGTCTGCCGCGTGGAAGCCGGCATAGCCGGAATACGTCTCTAAAATGTTGCCGTCGGCATCGCATTTGTGCGCGTGTATGGTATCAGCGTTGCGCAGGTCGATGCCTAGCGGGCAGTGTACGGTGATGCTTTGCGCGACGGTCGCGGTGTCGGCAACTCCGGAATCGGCGGCGTCGGGCGCGTGAAACGAGATATGGCAGGGAACGTCACTATATAGCGGCGCTTCTGTTGTCTCCCCGGTCGAACCGTCGGGGTTCTCTGTTTCTACCCGGCGGCATATGTCCATTTTGTCTGTATCCATCACGCGGGAAAGCGCGTCCCCAATACGCCCGAAATTATATCCCGCCACTGTATCAACCCCCGTGCGGCAGTTTATACAGCCGCTTGAATCGGTTCAGCTCGGTCATTTTGGAAATCTTCTCGTCGGCGGCTCGCGTCATGCTTGCGATACGCGCCGACATACTGAGTGTTACCGTGCGACCGCCCTCGCTCACGGAGGAAACCACCGCGCTGTCGGGGTCGTCCAGCGCCTCGCCGATCCGGCTTTCGGTATACAGCTCGGCGGTCATCCTCGCGGCAGTCAGCCGCAGCTCCGGCGGCAGAACGTTGAGGTTGCAATAGTTCAGGATTCTCTGCTCCGTCTCTTTTATAACGAGCTTCAGGATTTCATCTTTGCTCTCGTCCGAAATCCCCAGCAGCGTCTTGACGGTTTTCAGTGTCGCGGCCATACGTCAACCCTTGTCGGCGGGCGCGGCGGGCTTCTTGGATTTAGCGGGAGATTTCGGCGCGGCAGGCTTCTTGTCGACGTCGTCCGCCTTGCGGGCATTTTCTTTTGCGGCTTCCCGCGCTCGGCGCTGCGAAAAAAACGTCATACTCATATCGGCACCCCTTAGTCTGTCAGTTTGTGCGTCAGCTTCACGATGCCGATCTTCTTCACGTCAGCGACGCGGTTCCAGTTTGCGCCGTTCGCCAAGTCCTCGTTGCGGGGGAACGGCGGTGCGGTTCCGGCGGCGACCTTTGCGTTGAAATCCGTCCCCGTCCACATCACGCCCATCGGGTGCAGCACGAACGCGCGGCGGTTGAAAAGGTAATCCGTGGACATTGCGGTGTCGCGGTCAACCTCGGTGGGGGTCAGCGACGCCGGAGTGCCGTCGCCGCGCGCGATAACACCGCCGGCAAAGAGGTACGACGTATACACGCCGGTCGTTGTATCAACGGGCATTCCGTCGTCCACAATCACGCGGTAGGTGAGATACGTCGGGATGACTACCTCGCCGCGTGCGTTCGGTATAAATACGATCAACTGCTGCTTTTGCAACTCCGTGTATGTAGCGGAGTGCATCGCAATCGCGGTCAGTTGATCCGCCGCGTCGCCCAGCTTCTGCTTCGCGTCCAGCACGACGCCGGGCTTGATACCCACCGCGCTGGAATCCGCGATCAAGCCGGACATGCTCGCGGAAGCGAAGATACCCTTCAGCGTCGCCATCAGAATTCGCTGCTCGTCGCGTGTCCACCATCTCGCCACCAGCTGTACGATCGCCGCCATCGGGTCAGAACCGGCGAGCGCTCCGGCTAGTTCATGCGCCGCCCACGCTTTGGCGCGGATTTGCAACACGGCGGTGTCTTTCTTGCTTGTGATCTTATCGGCGAGGATCGGGTTATCCTCGTCCATTACCTGCGATTCGCCCGATAGGTCGTTCCAAGACGGCATCTCGATGGTTTTACCGCCGCCGGTAACAAGTTCGTTCAAAAGCGGGTTCGCGGTGACGATCCCGCTCTCCACCAGCCGCGAAAGCTCCGCCGTGCGGTCAATGGCGTACTGTGTGAACAATTCGGGTACAATAACGTCCTGTAGCTTGGTTATTTGGTTTGGCATGTGTCATCCTCCTAAATTTTAAGTGGGCTTCCGGCTTCTTTAGCCAGTTTCCGTGCCTTTTCGGGGTCGTTCTTAATCAGAAGCCCCTGCGCGGTCATGTTGAAGTGTTCGCCCGGAATAAAGGGGTTCGGGTCGGGTTTTTCGCGGTTCGGGTCGGGTTGCAACAGCGGCGTACCCGCCGGCATGTTCGCTCCGCCGCCGGTCATGGAAAGCACTTGCTCGATCGCCTGCTCAACGGTCGTGTCGGCGTCTTTCAGCCCACGCGCCATCCGCACCAGCTTGTTCACGTCGTCCGCCGTTTTTCCGCTGATGTGTGTCAGCGCGGCGATGACGTACTGCGCGTCCTCCAGCTGTGCCGTGAGCGTTCCGTTGGTTTCCCGCAACGCGGAAACGTCCGCCGCCGTCTTTTCGGCTTCAGTGAGGGATTCCTCGTAGGCTTTCTTGAAATCCCCCAGCTTGTTCTCGTCCCCCGGTTGCAAACCAAGCGCTTTCAGCAGAGTTTTTGTCGCCTCGCGCTCCGCCGCGCCGCGAATCCGCGCGGCTTCGTTGTCGTAGTCCTGTTGGGTGCTGAACGCACGATAGAGTTGCGCCCCGGCTTCGGGTATGGTATCTGCCTGCCCTCCGGCAGTTTGGTTGCCCGCAGCGGCGGTAATGGGTGCCTGTCCATCTTTGACAGTGGGGTTTGACATGGTTTGTCCCTCCAGTTTTGAAATGATCTGCGCAACAAAAAAGCAAAGTATCTGTTTGATACTCCGCTTTCAAACGCCGTATTATTAAGAGCTAAAGTGCCCAATCTAACCGTAACGGCTCTATCCCAGCACCGCCGTAGTCGGTGTCTTCACCGCATTCCCCGGCATTCCCGACACACTCAATACCGCCTGCCCGCGCCCGCCGCCGAAGCATGTCGCCGAAAACGGCATCACGCGCGAAAACTCCAAAATGGATCCGTTAGCAAACTCTAATCTCCTTTTGCCCTCAAACCATTTTTGAATCTCAGCTTCGCCCATACCGTCCCATTCAGAGGCATGACAACCAACGATAAAGCCGAGGTTGTCGTCTTTTTTGATTTCCAAAATCTCTATCCTCTTGCTCATCGCTCGCGTCCTACCTTTCTGTTATATGTATCATATCCTTTATATCGCGTATATGGAACCCTGCCGGTAACCGTTCTATGGCGTCGCGTAACAATCGCCACCGTTCGGTATCTGTAAGATCGGGCGCGAAACGGGCGGCGCGGACGCTGGCCTGTATCTCCTCCGTCGTGTGATCCGGCAGGATATAATCCTTCGGCTGTGTCCAACCTTTCAACGCCGCGTCCCGGTGACCGACAATTTCGTGCGCGACTGTCGCTTTCATCGAAAGTCCACTATTCGCCGTTGTCGGGTTTGCCGAAGGGATCACGTCGGTACCGATTATCATTTCATCAAACGCTTTAGAATATGCCGTGTGCATCCAGTCCATATGAATAATCTTGGCAGAATCCATTCCCAAGACCTTCGCGTAATCCTTAACCGCCGAAACCTGTTCAACCGTGAGAGGGTTCTCGTTACGCAATCCCCCTGTATCAACTCGCAATGGCTTCCCCTCCGTATTCAGTATACCGCGTTTGGGAGAATCCGTCAACACTTTCCCCGCCTTTTTTACCGCTTTCTCCGTCAACACGTACCGCCCTTGCTCCTCCGTCAGGCTCTCCCGCCACTGTTCATACGTCCAGTCGGCGGGGACATAGTACGTCTTGCCGGTGGCGGGGTCGCGCGCGGCGCGTTTCGCGGCACCAAACAGCTTGTCCACCTCATCCGGCGGAAAGTACGGCTTTGTCGTTGACCGGCAATTCGGGTGCAGCGGCGGGAAGTTTACGCCGGTTGCCGCTTCGGAATAGGGGAAATGCTTCAAGTCCATCTCTTGGCAGGGCTTGGATGTTTTTTTGTCCAGCGTCGCGATAAACTGATACTCCTTCACAACGCCCGTCTGCTTGCACGCTTCCGCCGCCGCTTGGTTCGCGATATGGTTAAATTCTGTTCGCGCCAGCCGCACGCAATTCCGCGCGGTGGTGCGGTCATAAGAATCCGCAACGTCGCCCGCCATTTCTCGCGCGATCACGCGCGGATTCCTGCCCAGCGCGACGCCGCGCAGGAAGGTCGTGTTTAAGCTTTTTAGCAGCACGTCCTTTTGCGCCCACACCCTGCCGGAAAAATTGTCGCCCAGCCACCGCTCCGTAATTGCCCGGTCGATCGTGTCTTGGCTAAGCGCGGTAAAGTCGGCGAACAGACCCGTGCCGTGCTGGAAATCGTATACCGTGCGGTAATACGCGTCCGTGTAGGCTTTACGAAGACCCTCGGACAGTTCCCGATGTACCCGTCTGTAAAGCTCCTCGATGTTCTTTTGAATTTGGAGCTTCAGCTCCTCAAAGCGCGTCATACGGGAACGGAACGATAGTGCGCGTAAGTACCGCTCATACCCCGGAGAGTACCCGCCGACACGCCGCACCTCGGCGTAGTAGTGGCGGATTTCCTTTGCCGCGTTACTAAACTCACCGCGCGGGAGCAGTTTGTTCAGCTCCGCCATCGTGAAGCCCTCTGCTTCGTACTTCGCCGTCTGCGCGAGGATTTCCTTCTCAACGGCGCGTTCCGCGTCTCTGAAAACAGATTGAAGCCGTTGCAGTTTCTTCAGGGCGGTATATTCGGCGGCTTCCAAAACGGCGGCGGCACGGCGCTCCCAATAGGCGGCGTTGCTTAATGTCTCAATCCCCATCAGTGTCTTCGTCCACCGCCTCCGGCGGCTTCGCCGCATTCAACGCGTCGAGAAACGCGGCAGTTTCGCTCTCTTTGTCCCGACGCTCTGTATCTTTCGCGGCCTCCGCGTCGCGCCGTGCCTGTTCCTCTGTATGGGACTTCACGGCGGGGTTATACTCGTCCAGCGTCTCCTGCGACACCAACGCCTGCAGCGTCGCGGTGTTCGAAATCAACTCGCCCTCGTTGATCATCATATCGCGGTCGAGCTTCACGGTGACGCGGTAATCGCGCCATTCTTTCGCGCTACCTACACCCCGGAACTCCAGCCAAAGGTCGAAGAAATACTTCAAACTCTCAACGAACGTCGCAAACTCGGTTTCAAGGTTGTTCGTGTAAATATCCAAGTCTTGATACATCGACCGCAGCGCCACGCCGGAAGGGTTTGACCCAAACTTCACGTCTTGTGTGTCCACGCCCGCGCCGAACTCCCGAATGTCCTTGCGGAGGTGTTCCAGCTTTACCTGCACGGCGTTGATGTCCGGGTGAACCTGCAAGTATTCAGCGCCGCCGTTTTCGTCTATCGTCGCGATACGCGAATTTTTCAATAAATTTCGCGTCCCTATCAGCCCGTCGACATCGGGGGACACGTTACGCAACACGATGATCGGGTCGGCGTCGTCCAGCAGACCGTCAGTGCTTTTGCTTTGCAGCTGATCATACGCGTCTATCTGCCCGCGAATCAAGTTCAGCAGGGGCAGCTCGTCGTCGCTCCCTTTCAGCGCGATAAACGGCACCCGCCCCCATGAAACGCCCTCCGGCTCTCCACTTGCGCCCTTGCGCGACATATGCGCGTTCAGCATCAGTTCCCCATAGCACGACAAGTCTCTCGTCTCTCGATACGCCGCGCAGCGCGTGGGACAATAGGTGGATGATTACCTCCGCCGTCCAGCCGTTTCCAAGCCCTTTATACGCCTGTGTCGCGGATACCGCGCGGCAGTAATTGTCCGGCATGGTTTGGAGGCGGCAGCACTCGGTCACGGTC